>JAKFEJ010000178.1:0-4395 GCA_036675745.1 Chitinophagaceae bacterium
ACTGCTGAAGGGCATATTGATATTGTACTTAGCCGCCAGGACCTGGCATCGTATACCGGCACCACGTATGAAACTCTTTTCCGGACAATGAATGAACTTATAGAAGAAAGCGCAATAAAACTGAATGGGAAAAATATTATCATTCTACAGGATAATATTTTATTTAACTATACGAACATCCAATAAGCAACAAGGAGAATATTCTTTTTTCGCTTTATAAAAGAAAAAAACAAGAGCAAATGTTGATATAAATGCTCTTCTATCAGGAAAATGAAAGTTGCAATTGCTTTGATTGAAGATGGTTTTCTTTACTTCGACCTGGCTCATTATTATTGTTCTCAATATGAAACACAGGTGTTTCCTCATAACGGGAGGCTACAATGATTTTTGTTGAACCAGCCTTTTGCCGGAAGAGTTGATCAACAAGCTCAGGATCGTTATTATTTTTCGACAAGTGTGATAAGATCAAATGACTCAACTGCGTTCCCCTGTGTTTTGTAAACAGTTCCAGTGCCTGTGAATTTGACAAATGTCCGTTGTCGCCACTAATCCTTTTTTTAAGCACATACGGATAGTTGCCATTCATAAGCATGTTCTCACAATAGTTGGACTCAAGGAAAACAGCGTGACATTTTTTGAAATGGTTAATGACATGACCGCAGCAATTACCGATATCCGTAAAGACGCCGATATAAATCCCGTTGGATGAAATGATAAAACTGTGCGGATCGATTGCATCATGAAATTTTGGAAATGCCAGGATAGATAATTCACCGATAGTAACAGCCTGGCTGGCCGTGAAATGCCTTATCAGGTTTTTTTCAAGAATCTTACCGGCCGATCGTAAAGTATCAGCAGTAATATAAACAGGTATTTGATATTTTTTTGAAAGCACCCTTATCCCCGTAATATGATCCGCATGTTCATGTGATACAAAAATTGCTTTGACAGCTGACATTGACAGCCCAAGCCTTTTCATTCTTTTCTCCGTTTCACGACAGGATATGCCTGCATCTATCAACACTGCTTCCGTGCTATTACCAATATAATAGCAGTTACCATTGCTTCCGGAATTAAGAGATGTGATATATAAGGACATTCTGGCTCAAAAGTAAATGAAAGGCCTGAAAAAAACTTAAAGCTTCAAAAGATAAAAAAGCCTGGTGAATAAACGGCAAATAATTTGTACTGATTGAATTAAACAATCAAAATATGGCAAAGTACTCCCAAAAAGCACAGGACAAAGTAGAAAAAGTCATGCATGAAAGAAAAGCAGGCACACTCAGAACTGGTAGCGGCAAAAAAGTAACAAGCCGTAAGCAGGCAATTGCAATTGGTTTGTCCGAAGCAAGAGAGGCTGGCGCAAAAGTTCCTAAGAAAAAAACAACTACAAAAAAGAAAAGCAGTAAATAATTTTTCTTCTTTTTCAGGACTCTTGTTGACTTTGACTATTTCAGGGTTCTATTACTCTGTGTATTGTTATTGTTTCTTACCCTGCAGGTAAATTTGCCTTAAAGAGAATTAAAGAAACGACAACAATTTTTATAAATGAAAGCCCCGCACACCTCGTTATACTCAGTGCATCGGGGCTAGTTCTTCAAACGTCCGGATACAAAAATTAGTTTTTTGCTATATCGAATTTTCTGAAAATCGCTCTTACACTACTTTGGATTTCCTTGCTCGTCATGTTCCTGCTATTTACTTCATCAGTAGCCCAGCCCTGCCAGACCGTTTTTTCTGTATTGGCATCGATCATGGATATTGTTACAGTTCCTTCACGGGTATTTACATCATAATTATCATAGCCCATAAAACGGGATGGGTAATAGACACGGTAAAAACGACGTGAATAAGGATTGTAAAATGTCCTGATCAGGGGTTGCGAATAAACAGGATCTGATTCTTGTTTTACTGATCTTTCTACTAACAGATCATAACTAAGCAATACATCAGGATCTTTTTTTGTCTCCTTCCAACCTGCTGTTCTTTCCAATTCTTTAGTAACAGCATCCCTCACCTTTTGCTCCGCCAGGTCATTTTTCCTGCCTGTCTTATCTTTTGCTTCTTTTTCCACCCAGGCAAAGGTCTTGTATTTTGTAAAGTCTGTATTATCGTCTTTTTCGATATGCGCTGTGGAAACACAACTTGCAAGCAAGAAGACGAAGACCAGATATCCGCTCCACATCCGATAGCTATCGGATTTCAAATTCCGCATCATAATTACTCCTTTTTATTTGGTGATTTTATTTCAAATTATCACTCTATAAACGGGAAAAATGATGCCGCGATTACTAAGAAGATGTGAAAGTTTATGCAGAAAATAGTTAATAACTCATAGCCCGTAATAACCCATTTTAAACTATAGGATTACAAGAAGAGGATAAATCATTTTAACATTTCAGGTTGTGGGTCGATTATCCCAAACCAATTTCATAATGCCGGTCAGGTATCTCAATATCCATAAATCCTTTGCGTTGTAAACGATCTTTGAAAGCCTGCTGCACATCATATTCGCCATGCACTAAAAATAATTTTTGCACCTGCCTGGGATTTTGGCCCGCCAACCATTGACTAAGGTCTTCATAATCCCCATGAGCACTCATGCTTCGTACAGCACCCACTTCCGCATGCACTTCGTGCTGTATCCCAAAAATGGAAACTTCTTTGACACCATTTATAAGGCGCCCACCCAATGAACGGGGTTCGCAATAACCGGTAAGTAAAATTGTATTGCGACTATTTTCAATATTATTACTGATATGATGTTTTACACGACCTGCATCCGCCATACCGCTGGCAGAAATGATCACACAAGGTTCGTTGCGGAAATTGAGCATCTTGGATTGCTCTACTGTTTTAATATATTTTAATCCGGCAAAAGAAAAAGGATCTGCATCGGATTGAAGTATTTTTTGAATATACTTATTGAAATACTGAGGGTAACGTTTCACCAGTTCGGTTGCTTCCAGGCTCAAAGGGCTATCTAAAAAATAATCCAGTTTCGGCAACCGGTTTTCATTCTCCAGTTGGTTCAGGGCAAATAAAATTTCCTGTGTCCTGCCTACGCTAAAAGCCGGCATGATGAGCTTGCCTTTTTTTTGCAAACATGTTTTGTTGATCCATTCCAGTAAATGATCAGGTGTGGTTACTACGTCATCATGTAAACTATTACCATAAGTTGATTCCAATAAAATAAAATCAGCTTGCGGAAAAGTATCCGGCGATTTTAAAATAACATCGCGATAGCGGCCAACATCACCGCTGAAAGTAAGTTGTCTTATAATTCCATTTTCTTTTATTCTTAAATGCACACAGGCGCTGCCAATAATATGGCCGGCATCTGTAAATAATACTTCCACATCCTCAATGATCTGTTGCCAGTTTCCATATTTTACTTCGATAAAACTACCGAATGAATTTTTGGCATCCTCTATGGTATAAAGCGGTTGCAAAAAAGGCTGCCCTTCCGCTAATCTTTTCTTATTACTGTATTTCACATCGCTTTCCTGTATCTCACCTGAATCTTCCAATAATATTTTGGTTAATTCTCTTGTTGCGGGTGTGCAGAATATTTTACCAACAAACCCATCCTTTACCAGTTTCGGAATTAATCCGCTATGATCTATATGCGCATGAGATAATACCATCACATCTACTTCAGCGGGGTTAAATCCAAAATCACGGTTGAGACTATCCGTTTCTTTTCCCATACCCTGGAACATACCGCAATCAAGCAATATTTTTTTCCCATTTTTCAATGTCAATAAATGCTTTGAACCTGTAACAGTACGGGCTGCGCCGTGAAATGCTATTTTCATATTAGTAGTATGATGGTTACCAGTCGCCGGTTACTGGTGCCCGGTTATTTCAAATCAATTTTGTGTTTATTAAAGTAAACACATTCTACCCGGCTATATTATTTTTTGACTTTTAAATTATTTCTTCTTAACCTTAAACGACCATGTTATAGTAAACTCCGCAACAGTTTCCCCATCTGCATTTTTTCCAACTGACTTAGCTCTTACTATTTTTCCTTCACCTGTAACCGTGCTTTCTTCTATTGCATTAAGTATCGTATCTCCATCCTCACAAATAAATGTCGTTCGACCTATAGCTTTTTTAAAATATTCAGATTCTACTTTTACTACCAGCATAGAAACAGCCGGGCTTCTTTTATACAAATGTGCCATAGCCAATGCACCGGTGCTCATTTCTGCTGCCATGGAAAGACAGGCAAAATACGTTGACCTAAAAGGATTTTGTGAAAACCATTTGTAGGGCACTGTGACGACACAATGCTTTTCATCTATATCACGAACACGAACGCCGGCAAAAAAAGCACTCGGCAATTTCATTAATAAAAACATCCTGAATTTTAAAGGATGCTTCATCAAT
>JAKFEJ010000714.1:0-4390 GCA_036675745.1 Chitinophagaceae bacterium
CAGGATGTTATTGATGGGAGCTTGAAAGTACTCGATGAAGCATCTAAAACTTTTCCCGAAGGCATTAAATATGTTAACCTTATTAATGCGAATGATTTCCTTGATGCGTCCATCAGTAAAGTAATTATGACGCTGATCGAAGCATTTATATTAGTGTTCATTGTCGTATTTCTTTTCCTGCAGGATTTCCGGTCAACATTGATTCCCGCTATTGCAGTACCGGTTGCGATTATCGGCACGTTTTTCTTTCTCGGGTTATTTGGATTTACTATCAACCTGCTCACTTTGTTTGCACTTGTATTAGCGATTGGTATCGTAGTGGATGATGCTATCGTGGTAGTAGAAGCGGTGCATGCCAAACTGGATCATGGCTATACCTCGGCATTGAAAGCTACCCAGGATGCAATGGGTGAAATCTCCAGTGCCATTATTTCAATTACGCTTGTGATGGCGGCGGTTTTCGTGCCGGTAAGTTTTATCACTGGTTCCGCTGGGGTATTTTATAAACAATTTGGTTTAACGCTGGCAATCGCCATCGTACTATCGGCGGTCAACGCATTAACATTAAGTCCCGCACTTTGTGCTATTTTTCTAAAACCGCATAAAGAAGAAGACGGTAAGAAAAAAAAATTTTTACAACGTTTTTATGCCGCTTTCAATGCAGGATTTGAAGCGACAACAAATAAATACAAAAGATCCGTTTCATTTTTGATTAAAAGAAAATGGATCGCCTGGGTGGGTATAGCCGCATTTGCGGGTATGTTTTATTTATTGATGAAAACTACGCCAACCGCCTTTGTACCGGATGAAGATATGGGAGTGATCATGTCGGATATTTCCTTACCGCCTTCCGCATCTACTGAACGGACAACAGCTATAACGGATGAAATAGAAAAAATAGCCAAAACCATTCCTGAAATCCAAAGCATTCTTAAGATCAACGGGAGAGGTATGATCAGTGGCGCAGGCAGCAATTATGGTATGGTGATCATGAAACTGAAACCATGGGCGCAACGTAAAGGAAAAGGGCAGGATGTGAAATCGCTCATTGGACAGATGTTTGCCAAAACAAGTGGCATCCGTGATGCAAGAGTTGTCTTTTTTGCGCCACCTACATTACAGGGTTTTGGTATCTCCGGCGGTTTTTCTTTTGAACTACAGGATAGAACCGGAAAAGATATCGCCAGCTTTTATAAAGTGAGCTCCGATTTCCTGGCCGCTTTAGGTCAGCGTCCTGAAATCCAGTATGCCACCACAGCATTTAATCCTAATTTCCCGCAGTACCAGGTTGATGTAAATGTGGCGAAAGCAAAAGAAGCAGGCCTTTCTACTAATGATATTCTTAATACGCTGCAGGGATATTATGGTGGTGTGTATGCTTCTAATTTCAATCAGTTTGGAAAACAATTCCGTGTCATGTACCAGGCCGAACCAGAATTCAGGGCTAACCCTGAAAGTTTGAATAATGTATATGTAAGAAATAATAAAGGGACCATGGCGCCGATAACAGGTTTTATTACATTGGAGAAAGTGTATGGGCCACAGTCTATCTCAAGGTTCAATCTTTTTACATCGATGAGTGTGACCGGCGCACCTAATGCAGGATTTAGTTCCGGGGATGCTATAAAGGCTATAGAAGAAACAGCAGCAGAGGTATTGCCTGCCGGTTATAGTTACGAGTTTTCAGGAATGACAAGAGAGGAACTTTCGGCAGGCGGACAAACCGTTTTTGTTTTCATGCTGGTGATACTGTTTGTTTACCTGCTGCTGAGTGCCCAATACGGAAGTTATATATTGCCTTTCGCCATTTTGTTATCATTACCTATAGGTCTCGCGGGTGCATTCATCTTCGCAAAGATCTTTGGCGTTACCAATAATATTTACCTGCAGATCACATTGATCATGCTGGTGGGTTTGCTTGCAAAAAATGCGATCCTGATCGTAGAGTTTGCATTAGACAGGAGACGACAGGGAATGCCATTGGTACAAGCAGCCGTGCAGGGTGCTGAAGCCCGTTTGCGTCCGATATTGATGACATCATTCGCTTTTATTTTCGGATTGATTCCGTTAATGATAGCAACAGGGGCTGGAGCAACGGGCAACCGTTCCATTGGTACCGGTGCAGTAGGGGGCATGTTGATCGGGACATTGTTTGGTGTATTTGTAATTCCTGTGCTGTTTGTTATTTTCCAGGCTTTGCAGGAAAAAATAAGCGGTCCACCAAAAGCAAGAAGAAGAAATAATAATGAGCAGGAGTTGCAAAGTATGGAACCATAACTATTGTCAGGCTTTCAATATACTGCTCAAGAGGTAAATCAGTGATTTTTTTGAACATGGATTTTTTTAGTTGTTTTTCAACGTGTCAGGAACGGACGAATTCAGCGCAGAGAACATAAGTAAATGGAGGTTACGCAGAGATAAAAAAAAATTATTTACAATCCATTTACTAAAAAGAGCTAAGAGCGATTTTAAATCAAGGACCATATTCTTTAGTATTTGCTCTGCGTAAACTTTGCTTCTCATGTTCTCTGCGTTTAAAAAAACAAATTCAGCGATTGTTTTCTGCTTCGCAGAAAATTGGAATGATTACTGATTCACTGCTTTACAATTATGGAATATAAAAAGAGAATATGAAGACGATTTTTTTAAAATATATATTATTTGTTGCGGTGGCAGGATTAGTATTAGCATCCTGTAAAGTAACACAACCATACCAGGCCCCACAGGTTAGTACCGATAGTCTTTATCGTAATGTAGCGACAACAGATACTACTACTATTGCCAATCTTCGCTGGAATGAATTGTTTACAGATCCAACTTTGCAACAACTGATAAGCGAAGGCATTGAAAAAAATATCGACCTGCAGGTTGCGATTACACGGATACAACAGGCACAGGCATACTATAGCCAGAGCAAGGCTGCTTTTATACCTTCATTAGATGCGAATGCAGGAGTTAATATATCCAAACTTTCGGAAGCGCAGGGTTTTGGAATACGTACAAGCGCCACTCAATTTCAATTGGGTGTTTCAACTGCCTGGGAAGCTGATATCTGGGGAAAATTAAAGAGTAGTAAAAAAGCCAGCTTAGCCAGCCTTTTACAAACCGATGCAGCAGCAAAAGCTATACAAACAAGATTGGTGGCGGATATAGCCAACTATTATTATTTACTGCTTGCATTGGATCAGCAGTTAGCTATTACCAGGCAAACGATCAACAATTGGGATACAACGGTACAGACCATGAGGGCTTTGAAAGAAGCGGCAAGAGTAACAGAAGCGGCGGTGGTGCAAAGCGAAGCGCAACGGTATGCAGCCGAAGTAACGATACCTGACCTGAAACAAAGTATAAAAGAAACGGAGAATGCATTAAGCATTGTATTGGGTTCGTCGCCCAATGCTGTTCAACGTGGTGATTTACAAAATCAGCAAACAACGCAAATTTTACAAACCGGCATACCGGCGCAATTGCTGGCTAACAGGCCGGATGTATTGCAAGCCGAACTGAACTTCCGTTATTATTTTGAACTCACCAATGTAGCCCGTACTTATTTTTATCCTTCCTTATCCATTACAGGTTCTACAGGATTGAATGCGTTGTCATTCGGAGATCTTTTTGATCCGTCATCATTTGTAGCGAGTATCGGCGCCGGTTTAACACAACCTATTTTCAACAGGCGGGCCAACAAAACAAGACTTGAAGTTGCCAGGTTGCAACAGCGTGAAGCATTGCTAGGCTTTCAAAATACATTGCTGAATGCAGGAAGGGAAGTATCGGATGCTATGTCATTACATGAAACCGCATTGGAAAAAATTGCGATCCGCGCCAATCAAATGACTGCGCTGCAAAAATCCGTTGATTACACGCAGGAACTTTTGCGCAATGGATTTGGGAATTATGTAGAGATCATCACAGCCCGTCAAAGCCTGCTGCAGGCGGAACTTGGCAGTGTGAATGACCGGTTGCAACAATTGCAGGCGGTGGTAAATCTTTATCGTTCACTGGGTGGGGGATGGAAATAAAAATTTCATTTCCGGAATTTTGCTAATCAGTAAAAAGTACCATAAACTATATCAATAGTATAATAGCATGCCGGTGCAGGTAAGTACCTTTGTTTTATTCAAGTGATAAGGCATGGCTAAAGAGAAAATACCTGTTTACGATATTTGCAGTTTGTCAAAAGATAAGAACCAGCAAAGCGAGTTTTTGATAGAACGATTCGGGGATTATTTACAAAGACACCACCAGGACCTGCACCAGCCGCACCGGCATTCCTTTTATCATTTAGTATTGTTTACAAAAGGAGCAGGCACCCATTCCATCGATTTCAATAAGTTCAGGGTAATGCCTTTCCAGGCCTATTTTATGATACCCGGGCAGGTACATAGCT
>JAKFEJ010000690.1:0-4390 GCA_036675745.1 Chitinophagaceae bacterium
TGAAAGATTGTATCGTATTACGGTTTACATTAACACCTGCCGCTCTTCCCTGCAAGGCCTTATATAATTCCGGAACATATAATTGCAGGTACCAGGGCGAAAGTACAGGAGCAGCAACACCAAAGTTTGGAGTACCTGTACTGAGCGTCATTTTTGTTTTCTTCCAGTCAATTCCTGTTGTTTGTGTCAGTGAAGCTTTATAAACCAATTTTACTTTATTGGTTTTTGAATTTACCCGGATATCATATACCGGCGTCCAGCCTGCATTTTGGGTATAATAAGATAATGACACAGGTATTTCTTCTGTTTTCTTGCACATTACCTGTAAAATAAGCTGACCATACGGCTTAGGGGCAGGCGATAAATTAATATTCATAGCTGTAATCCTCTTTTTAAGCTCTTCAATTTTTTTATGAAGCTGCTTGTTATTTTGCTGGTAGTTGAAAATACCGGTTTTCGATTTTTCAATTTTAGCATTATAATATTCTACCAGTTTTAAAACTTCTGCACTGCTGACTGTTTTAGTACCGTTGGCATTGAGTGTAGCCTCGATCAATACACCTGTTTTGGTTAATATTTCCTGTTCTATTGCCATCAAATTATCGACCCGGCTGATCTCTTTTTGTACCAGGCTGATGCTATCTTCTAATCGTTCCACTTCTTTATTTTTTGTTACTACTGGTGCAACAGGATAAAAAACAGTATACCGGTGAGATAATAAGGCTACGCTTTCCGGGCAACTGATCTGGAGACTGTTAATATCCACATTAGTACTGATTGGATCGATAATGATGGTTTTTGTAGTAGCATTTACTTTTACCTTCGATTGATGTGTCAGTTCCGCACCATAACCAAAGTAAACAGTAGCCTGCGAAATACCTGCGTTGGCCCTGGCTGTATCGGCCCCTTGTGCGGCAGTGAGTTGGGCATTAGCATTAATCGTTGAAACCAATCCTGCTATCCATAATAATTTCTGCATATAATTCAATTTATACACAGATGCAGAAGAGCGAATAGTTACATAAACACTTCCTTATTTTTGCCAATCTCAAACCGGAATGAATAAAAATGGCTAAAACCAAAATAGAAGAAACTCCCATGATGCAGCAGCACCGGGCTATCAAACAAAAATACCCGGATGCTATTTTGCTGTTTCGTGTGGGCGACTTTTATGAAACTTTCGGGCAGGATGCAGTAATAGCTTCACAGGCATTGGGTATTACCTTGACCAAACGCAATAGTGGCGCTGCCAATTCCCTGGAACTGGCTGGTTTTCCACACCATGCTTTAGATACCTATTTACATAAACTGGTAAAAGCCGGTTACAGGGTAGCTATTTGTGACCAGTTGGAAGATCCCAAGCAAGCAAAAGGCGTTGTAAAAAGAGGGGTTACCGAAATGGTGACGCCGGGAACTACGGTCAACGATAAATTGCTGGAACATCATAGCAATAATTTTTTAGCCGGAATACATTTTTCAGAAAATGATCATTTCGGTTTAGCCTTTCTTGATATTTCAACCGGCGAATTTTTTATTGCTGAAGGCGATAAAGAATATGCTGATAAATTATTACAAAGTTTCAAACCGGCCGAAGTGGTTTTTCAGCGCCACAAGCAAAAGCTTTTTAAGGAATTCTTCGGCGGCAAGATGTACACCTACGCATTGGATGAATGGATCTTTGATAATGCTTATGCGGAAGATGTATTATTGAAACATTTTCAAACGCATTCGTTAAAAGGTTTTGCTGTCGATGATTTAAGCAATGGCCTGGTGGCGGCCGGAGCAATTATTCACTATTTAAAAGATACAGAGCATCCCAACCTGCAGCATATTACTTCGCTGCAGCGAATAGACCGCGACGATTTTTTATGGATGGACCGTTTCACTATAAGGAATTTGGAATTGGTGTATGGTAATTCGGAAGGGAATCATACCTTGCTCAGTGTATTGGATAATACAGCATCACCCATGGGTGCCAGGCTGCTGAAACGCTGGATCATTTTCCCATTAAAAGATATTCTTAAGATCAATGAACGCCTGGAACTGGTCGAATTCCTGATCAAAGAAACCGATCTGCGGAATAAGCTGACGCAACATATAAAACATTGCGGTGATATTGAACGCCTGGTTTCCAAGATACCGATGAAGAAGATCAATCCAAGAGAAGTATTGCAATTAGCAAGAGGATTGCAGCAGGTTGATGCTATCAAACAATTGTGTTCGTTATCATCCAACGAATATTTAAAACGACTGGGAGATGCGTTGAATCCCTGCCCTTATATCGCAGAAAAAATATTTAAAGAAATCGTTGACAATCCCCCGGCAGTCGCGGCAAAAGGTGGAATGATCAATGGGCATATCAGCACTGAACTGGATGAACTGAGAAAAATTTCACAAAGTGGAAAAGCCTACCTGGTAGAGTTGCAACAGAAAGAAGTGGAAAGAACCGGTATCAGTTCATTGAAGATCGGTTTCAATAATGTATTTGGTTATTATTTAGAAGTGACCAACCTGCATAAAAATAAGGTGCCGCCGGAATGGATGCGGAAGCAAACTCTCTCTAATGCGGAACGCTATATAACACCTGAATTAAAAGATTACGAAGAAAAAATAACCGGCGCCGAAGACAAGATCCTGCAACTTGAATTGCAGTTGTATGAATTACTATTAAACGAATTATTTGATTACCTGGCGCCTGTTCAGAACAATGGGAATATCATCGCTATCCTGGATTGCATTTGTTGCTTTGCACACAATGCTATTCAATACCAGTATAAAAAACCCGTATTACATACCGGTCCTGAATGGTCGGTAAAAGAAGGACGCCATCCGGTGATCGAAAGAAATCTGCCTATTGGTGAAGGCTATATCCACAACGATCTTGTATTAAATAAAACAGATCAGCAGATCATCATTCTTACCGGGCCCAATATGAGTGGTAAAAGTGCTTTGCTGCGACAGACAGCATTGATCACCCTGATGGCGCATATCGGAAGTTTTGTACCAGCAACGGAAGCGAAAATTTCATTGACGGATAGAATATTCACCCGTGTTGGCGCTTCAGATAATTTAAGTGGCGGCGAATCCACGTTTATGGTAGAGATGAATGAAACCGCCTCTATCATTAATAATATCACACCAAGAAGTCTGATATTATTAGATGAAATTGGCCGGGGAACTTCTACTTATGATGGAATTTCTATTGCCTGGAGCATAGCAGAACATCTGCATAACACACCGCATCAACCTATTACTTTGTTTGCTACGCATTACCATGAATTGAATGAACTGGAAGAAAAATTTTCACGGGTAAAAAATTATCATATCACTAATAAAGAAGTTGGCAATAAAATTATTTTTCTTAGAAAACTTGCACCGGGCGGCAGTACCCATAGTTTTGGTATCCACGTAGCAAAGATGGCCGGTATGCCACCATCGCTGATTGATAGAGCCAATGAAATTTTGACACAGTTAGAAAGCAAGCATGTGGATGAGGAAGGAAGTCAGAAGTCAGAAGTCAGAAGTCAGAACATTTCGGATAAAGTAAAGAGTCTTTCTTTACCTAAAGTGCAGCTTTCCATTTTTGATGCACATAGCGAAACTTTTAATGAAATCCGGCAGCTACTTGAAAGTACAGATATCAACCGGCTTACACCTGTAGAAGCATTGCTGAAATTGCAGGAGATCAAGAATAAGTTGAAATGAGATTGAGAAGATTAAGGTCCAGTGTGTCCAAAAGTTCGGAAACCTGAAAGTTAGCAGCAACCTTTAATCATAGGCTCTATAATTTCAAACAGCAAATCGTTTCCAAACACAAAACAAGCCAAACTATCAAAAAGTGATTTTAGATCTAGAAGAAACATTTACCGTGGGACAAGATACTTTTTTTGACAGTATCTCTCCGACCACAACATATGGAGTGACGTTTGAAGACGATATGACGACAGGTTATTTTTACGCTGTTGAGACGAAGCCTGATATAGAAATTATTGACGCACTTCATATTTATAATGTCGTGAATGTAATAGACAAAGACAAACCGTCTAAGATTCAAATTTTTTGGACAATTGACGGGCTTGTTGCATCTCTACTAATCAATAATTATTGTCATGCAATTTTTGACTTTAAGAATAAGGCAGGTTATTGTAGAAATGGGTTCCCAGATAGTAACAAGGATTGGACACAAATAAAAGAAAGGGTGTTGACTGATGACTTAATAACAACCTTATTTAAGCTAAACTTGTGAACTTGCAAACTTCTCAACTTCACTTCGCCTCAAACCAAAGCTGTTTGTTATCATTCCAGTCTCCGTTATAATTTATGAACAATTCTTCTCCTGGTTTGATAAACCTGACTGTTTTAATACTGATCAGTTCATTCTCAAAATCCA
>JAKFEJ010000600.1:0-4385 GCA_036675745.1 Chitinophagaceae bacterium
CATAGAGCAGGATAACCCAGAATGTAGAGCCGCTCAGATCAAACGAAAAACTTCCCAGGCTGAATTTATCATTAGCCACTCCTATCTCCGTAGCCGCAGCAACACCACCGGGCATGTCTTTGATTATATAAAATAAAATAAGCAATGCCCCTAACGTAAGAATAATGCCCTGCACCACATCGGTCCAGATGATGGCTTCCATTCCGCCCATGACGGTATAAATAATAATGCATACGCCCATCACCAGCATGATCGAACTCATAGAAAATCCTGTAAGAGCCTGCAGGCTGAGCGCTATACCAAAAAAGATCGACCCCATTCTTGCTACCTGTGTAAGTAGAAAACAAGCCACAGCATAGGTTCTTGCCCATGCACCAAATCTTTTTTCGAGATGAGTGTATGCGGATACTTCGCCGCCATGACGATAAAACGGCACAAAATATTTTACGCCAATCCATGCGGCTAACGGCATGGACAAACTGAAGACAAATGCATTCCAGTTGCTGCCAAAGGCTTTTCCCGTTACACCCAAAAAAGTATTGCTGCTTAAAAAAGTGGCAAAAATCGAAACGCCAATGGCCCAGCCGGGTATCTTACCCATTGCCGTAGTAAACTGTTGCGCATTCTTATTTTTCTTTGAAAAATAAAAACCGATCCATAACATGGCAGCCATGTAAAGGAGTATAACGGTAATGTCGATCAATGGCAGGTTGTTCATAATATGTTCAAACGTTAATCATCAGAAGGTTTTGTAACGGTATTTACTACGCCTGGCCACTTTTCTTTCACAATCGGTTTTAATTTCAATTTCGACGGATCAACTTTCACGTATTTTACTCTTTGTCTTCTCCAGGTATAAACAATATGCACCATGCCATCTTTGGATTGTATAACCGATGGATAAGAATATTGACTGATGGGTGAATCTTCCAGTATCAAAGCAGCCGACCAATTCTTTCCATCTTTTGACACAGCCACATTCAAAGGCGTTCTTGCGCCTTTACCATTGCGTAGTTTATCGTGAGGTTTTACATGATTGTAAACCAGTAATTGTCTTCCGTCTTTTAATGTTACCGCATCTGTACCTGAATTATTATTGGGTAATGAGGAAGCTGTCATAGTGCTCCAGGTTTTACCACCATCCTTACTCCAGCTTTCATTGATGGTTCTGTTCTTACTGCGGCAAAGCACCTGCATACTACCATCTTTATAAGTCAGGATTGAGGGCTGAATAGCACTGGTTATTTTACCGTCGTTGATATCTTCAGATTTCGTCCATGTCTTTCCAAAGTCGTTGGTATATTCAAAATGTACTTTCCATCCGTTCTTCTCCATACTGGATGGACATATCAATGTTCCGTTGATTAAAAGTGGTTTATTTTTTATGGGTCCTAAAAATCCATCAGGTAATTTTTCCCTTGTGCTCCATGTTTTACCATTGTCTTTTGAACGCATCATCCAGCCTGTCCATCCCGCTACATTGGGGCCTATTTTATAAAATAATAATAACTCACCACCGGGAACCTGGAATAAAACCGGATTATAGCACGCATAGCGGGTCGTATCATTGATGATACCTTCTGCTACTTTAACAGGCGCCGTCCACTTATTATTTACAAGGCTACTTGTCCAGATGCAAACATCTTTATTGCCTTCTCTCGTGCCACCAAACCACGCAGCAATAAGGCCTGCAGGCGTTTCAGCGATAGTAGATGCATGTGCTGATGGAAACGGCGCTTCCGTGTAAATAAACTCGTCCACAAGAATGCCTTTTTTCCATTTATTACCCTGGGCATAACTATGGCTAACTCCAATGCCAGTCAATACAAATACGAGGTTGATTATAAATTTTCTTTTCATAGTACGCTTAATTGATTTTTTGTTTTTATTTTTCAGCTTCTTTCTGTGCCTTCACTTTGTTTACATACGATTTAAACAACTGCCGCCAGTTGCGTCCGTTATTATTCAAGTATTGCTCGCATTTTGTTTTATAGATTTCAAAAATCGCCGACACCTGTTTCATGCTTTTATAATCAATAGCTTGTTCTCTTGCCTGTTCCAGGTATTCTATGATTTTGGTTTCTTCCTCTTTTGTCAGATCCGGAACGATAGCTTTATATCCCTTCAATGTAAACGCTACTTTGCCGATTGTATATTTATCCAGTACGGCTTCCACCTGCTCTGTCGTTAAATCTTTCTTTAATGCATTCATAAGATCGTCATGTACGGACGAAGGCATAGCAGAATTAGCGATGACCTGCCTGTCCAGTTCCGACAATTTATTTCCGGTAGCAGGATTGATGCCGGCAGGAACTGTAGTAAAAGGGTGTTCGTTGTTCCAGTTACGGATTGCTATTAAATGAGTAGCAATAGAGCCAGTAACTCTTTGCTTCTTCACCGCATCAGTCAAATGCAACTCAGCGACCCATTCGCCTGCTTTCTTTTGAAGTTCAGCATTTGCTTTTGCATTGGCTTCTTCAGGAGATAATTTTTGACTTACAGCCTGCGCTTGTTGTGCCTGCAGGTTTTGAAAACCCATACCCCAAAGAATTAAGACAATAAATAATAAACTGTTTTTATTTTTTTTCATACTCAGGTTATTTATTAATTGAAGATTTACTGGTGAATGAATAATTACCGCTCCCGATTTCAAACACTGCATTGGCTTTTTCCATTTTGATAAATCGTATTCCGTCTGAACCAGCCATGGTATTATTTCCTTCCTTCACATCATCAGCACGGGCAGCAGGTATATAAACAGTTGCTTTTGTATTAGCCGGTATATTAATGTTCCATGTAAGAATATCATTTTCTTTTTTCCAGTGACTGCTGATCACTCCATACAACGATTGGTAAGATGCATTCACTTCATTCAATCCTTCGGGGAATGATGGCTTCATAACGATCTCTTTGAAAGCAATAGCTTTATTGTGGGAACTGATACCTGCCAAATCTTCATAGAGCCATATCAACAAATCACCCAGCAGCATCACATGATTTTGAGAATTCATTTGGGGGCTTGCAGTATTTCCGTTCCATAATTCCCAGATGGTGGTCGCTCCCTGCTCTGCCATATAGCCCCAACTGGGATATGTTTTGTTTGATGCCAATGCATAAGCCATCCCGGGTTGTCCGTTATCTGTTAATCCTCTCATCAACCATTGTGTACCGATAACACCGGTGCTGATATGCATATCGTCTTTCTCTTTTATCCGATCATAAATATTATTGAAAACGTCTTTTTTTAAGCTGTCCGGAGCCAGGTCAAAATACAGTGGCAACAGGTTAGCGGTAACTGTATTGTTATCGTAACCTTTATGCCGCCGGTTGTAAAACTTTTTATTAAAGGCTGATTGTATATTTTGTCGCAATGTGTCATAAGCGGCTGTATCATTATCATTCCCGCTTAGCAAAGCAAATTTTTTCATCAGGTGCAATAAATGATAATAATAGGCCGTAGCGATCAGCTCACCGTTGGTTGTACGCAAACTATCCCTCGACCTTATGATCTCCAAACTCTCCGGCGGCACACACCAATCACCATATTTATCCTTTGTCATGATGAAATCCTTCATATACTTCGACTTCATGTAATTCATCCATTTCTTCATGGAAGAATAGTGCTTAATGATAGGCCGCTCATCGCCATATTGCCGATACAGCATATCAGCTACCATAAAATAAGCAGCAGGCCATGTTACATTATCGCTGTAATAATTCCAGAAAGCCGGTGCAACATCGGGGATCGCTCCTTCTGTTGTTTGCGATTGTTCAATATCATCGAGCCATTTCGCATAGAGCTTTGCATTATCAAACAGAAATGCTTCACCAGCTGAACCTGTTGTCCTGTCGCCCAGCCAGGGTTGCCGTTCATTCCGTTGCGGACAATCTACCGGCATGCCTTTATAATTGGAAGCAATACCCCACCAGGCATTGCGGTATATTTTATTGATCGTTGAATCGGAACATTGAAATGATCCTGTGGTTTGCAGGTTATCATAAATAAATTGTCCTTCAAAATCATTGATGGTTGGTGTACCCGGATAACCGCTGATCTCCACATAACGGAAACCATGATACACAAAAGAAGGCTGCCAGCCCCTATCCCCTAAAGGGGTATCACCAAATGTATAGACATCCGTTACTTTGGCGTCACGCAGGTTAGCAACATACAACTCGCCGTTTAATTGCAAACTTTCTGCGAACCGAAGTGTTATCTTATCACCTTTTTTTCCCGTGATATTCCGGAGCTTAATCCACCCTGAAAAATTCTGGCCCATATCCAGGATGTATTTTCCTGAACCAATATTTTTTATGGAAACCGGAGAAATAGTTTTCATGATCTTCATGGGCTCACTCATTTGTGCCACAATCTTTCCGCCGGG
>JAKFEJ010000706.1:0-4382 GCA_036675745.1 Chitinophagaceae bacterium
ATAAATAGAAACAAGAATTAGAAACACAACTAAAAACCGATACAATGTCAAAAGAGACCTTTAAGAGGGACAAACCCCACGTAAACATTGGTACGATTGGTCACGTTGACCATGGTAAGACCACATTGACTGCCGCAATTACAGAAGTTCTTTCTAAAAAAGGCCTGGCGACAGCAAAAAAATATGATGATATTGATGGAGCTCCAGAAGAAAAAGAAAGGGGTATTACTATCAATACAGCACACGTTGAGTACCAGACTGACAGCCGTCACTATGCTCACGTTGATTGTCCTGGTCACGCTGACTATGTTAAAAACATGATTACAGGGGCCGCTCAAATGGACGGTGCTATCCTGGTGGTGGCTGCTACTGATGGCCCTATGCCACAAACAAAAGAACACATTCTGCTTGCCCGCCAGGTAGGAGTTCCTTCAATGGTGGTTTTTATGAATAAAGTTGACCTTGTTGATGATCCTGAATTGTTAGATCTTGTAGAAATGGAGATCCGTGATGAGTTGACAAAACGTGGTTTCGATGGCGATAACACTCCAATCATCAAAGGTTCTGCTACTGGTGCTTTAGCAGGTGATCCAAAATGGGTTGGTGCAATTGATGAATTAATGAATGCAGTGGATTCCTATATTCCTTTGCCTCCCCGCCCGGTTGATCTTCCGTTCCTTATGTCAGTGGAAGATGTATTCTCTATCACTGGTCGTGGTACAGTTGCTACAGGTCGTATTGAAAGAGGTCGTATTAAAGTAGGTGAAGCAGTAGAAATCGTAGGTTTGACCGACGCTCCATTAAATTCTGTTTGTACAGGTGTGGAAATGTTCCGCAAATTATTGGATGAAGGTGAAGCTGGTGATAATGCAGGTTTATTATTACGCGGTATTGAGAAAAGCCAGATCCGTCGTGGTATGGTTATCTGTAAGCCAGGTTCAATTACTCCTCACACTGAGTTCAAATGTGAAGTATACGTATTGAGCAAAGATGAGGGTGGCCGTCACACTCCTTTCTTCCAGAAATATCGTCCTCAATTCTATTTCCGTACTACTGATGTAACCGGTGAAGTAGAACTGAACCCGGGTACTGAAATGGTTATGCCTGGTGATAATACATCACTGAAAGTAAAACTGATTCAGCCGATTGCGATGGAAAAAGGTTTGAAATTCGCTATCCGTGAGGGTGGTCGTACAGTGGGTGCTGGTCAGGTAACTGAGATCATTAAGTAATAAAAAGCTACGAGCTACGGGCTTTTAGCTACGAGCCGTCAGGCTTTGCAAAAGATTATTATCTTTGCGAAATAAAGTGCTAAAAGCTGTTTCGGTAACACGGAATAGCTTTTAGCTTTCTACGGGCATGGTGCAATGGTAGCATACGGGTCTCCAAAACCTTTGATCTGGGTTCGAATCCTAGTGCCCGTGCTGAGTAATTTGGAAATTTGAAGATGCGCTGATTTAAAAATAATCGGTTTCAGAGTGTACCATTTTCAAATTTTCAATTCCGATAATTATCGGAACAAATTTTCAAATTAATCGCGATGAATAAAATAGTTAGTTATTTAAAAGAGTCATATAAGGAACTGACGGAGAAAGTGACCTGGCCAAACTGGGAGGAACTTCAGCAGTCGACTATGATTGTGCTTGTGTCAACACTGGTGATCACAGCCATTATATCTTTAATGGACTTTGCAGCGGGTGGAGCGTTGAAGTTTGTATACAACCAACTTTTTAATTAATGGAAACAACTACGACCAATACAGAAAATACGCAACAGCAGGAATCGAAATGGTTTGTGCTTCGTGTAGTGAGCGGGAAAGAACGTAAGGTAAAAGAATACCTGGACAAGGAAATTTCACGTGGCGGCTGGAGTGAAGTGGTGAAACAGGTTTTCCTCCCGGTTGAGAAAGTATATAAGGTGGTGAATGGTAAAAAGGTAATGCGTGAACGCAATTACTATCCGGGGTATGTAATGATCGAAGTGCTGGATGGAAAATTAAGTGATGACCTTAGAGATACCATAAAGAATACGAATAGTGTTATTCATTTCTTAGGAAAAGAAAATCCAATTGCCCTTCGCAAAGCTGAAGTGAATAAAATGTTGGGCAAAATGGATGAAATGGCGGAAGCGGGCGGCATAAGCATGAGTGAGCCATTTATAGTTGGTGAAACGATTAAGATCATTGAAGGACCTTTTAACGATTTTAATGGCGTTATTGAGGATGTGAATGACGAAAAGAAAAAATTAAAAGTAACTGTGAAAATATTTGGCCGTTCAACACCTGTTGAATTGAATTACATGCAGGTGGAAAAGATCAGTTAATCAGTTACTATTAAATACTTTCAATAAAAAGCCATTCTTGCCCAGGGATGGCTTTATTGTTCCTGATATCATGATTGCAAAATTTAAATTCCTACTGATATATTTTCTCAGCTGGGTCATTTTTTTTGATCTGTTGAGACTTGTATTCTTGTTTTATCACTTTGATAAAACAAGGCACCTCTCCTTCAGTACTATTATTTCTTCTTTTTGGTATGGTCTGCGGATGGATATGTCGGTTGCTGCTTATATTCTTGTGCCAGTAGGTTTATTTGTATTGCTAAGCCTTTTCATCCATTTTTTCAGGAGGTTGATGATATATAAAATATATACTTTCATTGTTCTTTTGCTAATAGCTCTTATCTCCTTTTTTGATCTTGAAATTTATAGCCAATGGGGCTTCCGCATTGATTCAACCCCCCTTAAATTCCTGGCTACGCCTAAAGAAGCGTTTGCTTCCGTAAGCCACTTACCACTCTTTTTTCTTTTTATCATATTTATTCTCTGTTATGCATTGTTTTATTTCTGTTTTAAATATATGCTGAGGAGGATTTTTTTCCAACAGCAGAATAAATATAGAATTGCTACAGCACTATTGATACTGTTGTTTACAGGAAGTCTCATCATTCCAATAAGAGGTGGATTTCAGTTGGCGCCATTGAATCAAAGTAGTGTTTATTTTTCTACAAATAATTATGCAAACCATGCTGCTATCAATGCTTCGTGGAATTTTTTGCATAGCCTCGTTAGCAAAGGAGCTTCGGGAAGAAATCCTTATCAATATGTATCAGCTCAACGTGCAAAAGAAGTAGCAGATAGCTTATACAGGGGCGTTTCAACAACAGAACAGCTTATCAGATTTTTACCTGACACAACTACAAATATCATTTTTATTATTTGGGAAAGCTTTACGGAAAAAGCTATACATGTGTCTATTGATAACAAGGAAGTAACTCCGCAATTTAACCGGTTGAAAAAAGGGGGGATCTACTTTAGTAATGTATATGCGAGTGGCGATAGAACCAATAAAGGCATACCGGCTATACTCAGCGGGTATCCGGCTATGCCAAATACGACTATTATTCATTCACCGGGAAAGGCGGAGAAGCTGCGTGTGCTATCACAATTATTTAAAGAGAAAGGTTATCAAACACCTTTTTTTTACGGGGGAGAACCTGAATTTGCCAATATAAAATCTTATCTGCTCCATGGTGGTTTTGATCCAATTATTGGAAAAAATGATTTTGCTTCGAAGGACATGAATTCAAAATGGGGAGCTCATGATGGTGTAGTTATGAAAAGGGTATTTGATGATTTGAATAAATTAAAGAGGCCGTTCTTTGCTACATGGCTTACACTAACAAGTCATGAACCTTTTGAAATTCCCACTTCACCTGTTTTTAACGGGAATGATAATACTACAAAATTTCTGAACTCATTGCATTACACTGACCAGGTGGTTAGTGATTTCATTAATAAATGCGGTCAGCAACCCTGGTGGAATAACACAGTAATCATCATAATTGGTGATCATGGCCATGTATTACCTGCATCAGATAATAAGGCCGATGATTTCCGGACTCCTATGCTTTGGATAGGCGGGGCATTGAATAAAAAAGGGATTGTTATTGATAAAGTGGTGTCTCAATTGGATATTGCAGCTATGCTTTCGAAACAAGCAGGATTCCACATTCAAAGTTTTCCTTTCAGCAAAAACAGCCTTGATCCTTCAACAAAGCCCTGGGCATTTTTTTCTTTCAATAATGGATTTGGTTTTGTTGACTCATCGGGTCGACTGGTTTTTGATAATGTGGGAAAAATGCCAATTAAAGAAGATGGGAATATTGGTCCAAAAGAAATAGAGGCAGGAAAAGCAATGCAGCAATTTGTTTATGATGATTTTATCAGGAAATAAATGACGGATTAGGTTAGGCGTAAATATTGAAAATTATTTCTGTAAAATCTTCTCAAATCCGCTCCCAGCCCTTATCTTTGCCGCCCCAATTAGTTCTTTAGAAATCCCAACTTAATGGGAATGAGGAATTTGGGAGACTAAGTAGTCC
>JAKFEJ010000324.1:0-4375 GCA_036675745.1 Chitinophagaceae bacterium
AGGTTGTTTGTAATCTCTGCCGTGGTTCTCATCCGGAAAGCAGGATGCTCTTTTCTCAGTTTTATCAATGCTTTTACATAATCAAATATGTCTTTATTTTTTGTTTTCAAATCCCAGTCAATAACATTGATACTATCACCGGCATTGTAAGAATTTTCATTCCCTTTTTTACTACGCAAAAATTCTGTACCCGCATGTAAAAAAGAAATACCCTGTGATGTTAATACAATGCTCAATGCCAACTTGTGCATTTCTTTTCTTTCTGTTTCTGTTGCATTAGGCGCCGATATTGCCAGCTTATCCCAAAGCACATGATTGTCGTGGCATTCAGCATAAGTGACTGTATTGGACGGGTTCTTTGCATAAGGAGCTTTTGAATAATTCACTTTACTGTAGTCAACCTGGGGATGTTTAGTAGATGCCACAACCCCAAATTTGATGCTTTCTTCCATACCCGGTCTACCACTTGCAAAACCTTTTTCTTCGTTGACGAATACGCTTCCCTTTATTCCATCACGGATATCATCGCTGAATACAGCTATATTATCTAATTTATAAGCATACTTCTTCAACGCTCTTTTTGAATCAGGCAATGGTGACGAACCGGCCGTCCATCCTTCACCATATAATAAGATATCCGGCTTTATCTTTCGCAGTTCTTTGGCAATGATGTTCATGGTTTCAATATCATGTACGCCCATCAGGTCGAAACGAAACCCGTCGATATGATACTCTTTTACCCAATACTTCAAAGACTCAATCATAAATTTTCGCATCATGGGTCTTTCACTCGCCGTTTCATTTCCGCAGGCCGTTGCATTTGAAAATTTTCCATTCGCTGTTTGCCGGTAATAATAATCCGGCACCAATTGATTGAAATAAGAATCTTCTGTCAGCATGGTATGATTGTACACTACGTCCATCACCACATTCAAACTGTTTTCATGAAATGCTTTTACCATTAACTTCATTTCTTTGATACGACTGATTCCATCATAAGGGTTGGTAGCATAAGAACCTTCAGGCACATTATAATTCAGCGGCTCGTATCCCCAATTGTATTGAGGTTTATCCAATTTTGTTTCATCAACAGAAAGGAAATCATAAAAAGGCAGCAAATGTATATGCGTTATACCCAGTTCTTTCAAATGATCAAGCCCGGTAGATAAACCGTCTTTATTGATTGTTCCTTTTTCAGTTAATCCAATAAATTTCCCTTTATTAGTAATCCCCGAATTGGCAGCAATGCTGGCATCTCTTATATGCAGTTCATAGATTACCGCATCGGTAGCATTTTTCAAAACCTGGTTTTTATCATTTTTCCAATCAACCGGATCAGTTTCGTTAAGATCAATGACCATCGCTCTTTTTCCATTTACACCCACACTTTTAGCATAGGGATCAGGAACCTCATTGAGCCATTTATTATTTACCTGTACACGGAAAGTATAAAATTTTCCTTTCTGCTCTCCTTTCAATGTAGCGATCCATGTTCCCGATTTGCTTTTTTGCATGCTGATCGTTTGCAATGCCGTTCCACCTGTTCCTTCCGCATACAAGATCAATTCTGCTTTTTCCGCTGTTGGCGCCCAGATGCGGAATGCAGATTGTTGCGAAGTATGGATTAACCCCAAATCATTACCTGTATAAACAGGATAAGAATCAAAATTTCTAACCTGTGCTTTTGTTATGAATGGTATGATAAACCCGATCAGCATAATGACTTTCTTCATGAAAGAAATAATTTATGCTAATATCTTTCTTTATTTGCGTTTATACAAACAACTGTATGTAACACTTCATCGGGCTCCGTGTAAAAAAATCTTCGCTGATTGAATGTTTACCTGTAAATTGGCCTTTATTTATCGAACAAAAATTGGTTTCTGTATGGGTGATTTCCAGGTTAAGAAGCAAGCAAAAAAATATGATGTAGTAATTGTAGGTTCTGGCGCCGGTGGCGGTATGTCAGCATATATATTGGCCAATGCCGGTTTAAAAGTTTGTATGATCGAAGCCGGGCCATTATATGATCCTGTAAAAAATATCACGCAATTTAAAAAACCATGGGAATCACTACGCAGAGGGGCTTCTACCGTTCGTCCTTTTGGTGATTTTGACGCCTGCTACGGCGGCTGGCAATTAGAAGGCGAACCTTATACAAAAGAAGCAGGCACGGAATGGGATTGGTTTCGGGCAAGAATGCTGGGTGGCCGTACCAATCACTGGGGAAGGATCTCTCTTCGTTTTGGCCCTAAAGATTTTAAAAGAAAAAGTATTGATGGCCTGGGTGATGACTGGCCTATCGGCTATGAAGATGTAAAACCGTTTTATGACCGGGTAGATAAACTGATCGGTGTATTCGGCACCAATGAAGGTTTGGATAATGACCCTGATGGTTTTTTTCTTCCACCGCCCAAACCAAGACTCCATGAATTATTTATAAAAAATGCGGCAACGCAAGCTGGTGTACGGGTAATACCATCACGTCTTTCTATTCTTACGCAACAATTACCAGATAACAAAGAACGTGGCGCCTGCGCTTTTTGTGCGCAGTGCGGCAGAAATTGTAGTTACTATAAAGCAGATTTTTCTTCGCCAAATGTGCTGATATACCCGGCTATGAAAACTGGTAATATTGATATTGTACCCAATGCCATGGCCCGTGAAGTATTGACAAATAAAGAAGGCCTGGCCACCGGTGTTTCTTACGTGAGCAAAGATGACATGCAGGAATACCAGGTAGAAGGAAAAGTAGTGATACTGGCTGCCAGTGCCTGCGAATCGGCAAGGATATTATTGAATTCAAAATCGCAACGGCATCCCAATGGTTTAGCCAATAGCAGTAATGTAGTTGGTAAATATTTGCATGATTCAACGGGTGCTGCACTTGGCGGAGTTCTTCCACAATTATTCGACCGCAAGCGATACAATGAAGATGGCGTTGGTGGCATGCATGTTTATTCTCCGTGGTGGCTTGACAATAAGAAACTTGATTTTCCCAGAGGTTACCATATTGAATACTGGGGCGGTCAGGGCAACCCTTCCTATGGCTTCAACTGGGGCATAGAAAATCTGAATGGAAAATATGTGGTAAAAGGAAAACAAAAAGAAGGTGGCGGTTATGGTGCGTCGTTAAAAGAAGATCATCGTTATTTCTATGGCGCTGGTGTTGGCATGGCCGGTCGTGGTGAAGCTATTCCATTAGAAAGTAATTATTGTGAAATAGATCCAACTACGGTTGATAAGTTTGGCATCCCTGTTTTAAAGTTCAATGTAAAATGGAGTGAGCATGAAATAAAGCAGGCCAAACACATGAAAGAAACATTCAAGGAAGTGATGCATAATATGGGTGCTATTATTACCTGGGGCGCTGATGACAATGAAAAAAATAACTGGGGGCTTTCAAAACCCGGCGAGATCATTCATGAAGGCGGTACGGTAAGAATGGGAAATGATGCTAAGCGTTCTGCACTCAACAAATGGAGCCAGGCACATGATTGCAAGAACTTGTTTTGTGTAGATGGCGGACAATTTGTAAGCCAGGCAGATAAAAATATTACGTGGACGATACTGGCATTGAGCATGAGGGCAAGTGAATATATTATTGATGAGATGAAAAAGCAAACCCTCTAAATCTCCCTAAAGGGAGACTTTAGAGTCTGACAATAGAAATAGTATTGCTGAATTTAAGAAACAGGTGTGTAATAAAAATAATCACTGAAAAATTTGCAGCGAAACAATTTACATACAGAAAACAAACCTCAACAATCGGAGGCTAAAGCCCCTCCTGAGCTTGCCGAAGGATCAGGGTTTGGGGGTAAAAATCCATATAAAGCCGGCGGCATGTTTGAAGGGGCTTCGCATATTATTTTTGAAAATGCAAAGCATCTGCGTAAGAATATGACTGAAGCGGAGAAAGTATTATGGGTTTATTTAAAGACAGGAATTGAAGGGCTAAAGTTTAGAAGGCAACATCCTATTGGTTTATACATTGCTGATTTTTATTGCCATCAGGTCAAACTTATTATAGAAGTTGATGGTTCAATTCATGAAGAAAATAATGTAAGGGAAGCCGATGTGACAAGACAGAAAGAATTGGAAAGATGGGGATACTTTATTATGAGGTTTACAAACCAACAGGTAATGAAAGAAGTAGAAAATGTGATAAAATTAATCGCTGAAAAAATTTCGTATTTAAACAATTTACATAAACAAAACACTCCTCAACAATCGGAGTCTAAAAGCCCCCTTTAGGGGGTTTGGGGGTTTTCTATTATGGACAGACGTAAATCACTAAAATTAATCGTAACCGGCGCAGTTGCAAGTGGAGCTATAGCAGTTGGCTGTAACGCTGATGATAAAAAAGTAAAA
Source organism: Chitinophagaceae bacterium (assembly GCA_036675745.1). GTDB lineage: Bacteria > Bacteroidota > Bacteroidia > Chitinophagales > Chitinophagaceae > Terrimonas_B. The sequence goes on from JAKFEJ010000324.1 coordinate 4,372, forward strand.
GAAG
>JAKFEJ010000325.1:0-4375 GCA_036675745.1 Chitinophagaceae bacterium
CTTACCGGTGATTGGCAGAAAGCAACCCGTGTATTGACCAATACATTGCACCGCATGAAAGTAAAAACAGGCGATGTGTTTTTGATGTGGCGGATGAAACAATTAATAGGTGAGGGAAAAATAGAAATGAACGGCGATCTGAATAAAGGTTGGAAAGACTTTGATGTGAAAATGGCAGGAGCGAAAGGGAAGGCGGATGTGGTTGATGAAGTGAATGAAGCGTATTGAGTAGCTGATTTTTTGCACACGGATGACACGGATCAAACGGATTTTCACGGTTTAATGTATTTTGAATGTCAAGCTATATTGGAATTGCGGGACCAATTATTTAAAAGAAAGGATGAGCACAGATTTATCCGCCGCAGGCGGATAAAAAATCCGTTAGCATCCATCCAATCCGTGTCATCCGTGTGCCTTGTATTTATTCAATGTGATTGCTGCCGGAGGCAAGCAAAACATTTTAGTAATTGAATTTAAATTATGTCCAAATCAAAAAATATAGATCAGATCCAAAACAACGACAGCGGGATCCACGGCCAGTACAAAACATGGTTTTTGGATTATGCATCGTATGTAATATTGGAAAGAGCCGTACCTGCTATTGAAGATGGATTGAAACCTGTACAACGCCGGATCCTTCATGCCATGAAGGAAATGGATGATGGACGCTTTAATAAAGTAGCGAATATTATTGGCCAGGCTATGCAATACCATCCGCATGGTGATGCGAGTATCGGTGATGCATTGGTGAACCTTGGGCAAAAAGATCTTTTAATAGAAACGCAGGGGAACTGGGGCGATGTAAGAACCGGTGATGATGCAGCAGCACCACGTTATATAGAAGCAAGGCTGAGCAAGTTTGCACTGGAAGTAGCATTTAATGCAAAGACTACTGAATGGCAATTGAGTTATGATGGCCGTAAGAATGAGCCGGTTACTTTGCCAATGAAATTTCCATTACTCCTGGCACAGGGTGCTGATGGAATTGCGGTAGGGTTGTCAACAAAAATATTACCGCATAATTTTTGTGAACTGATCGATGCATCAATAAAATATTTGCGGGGAAGAAAGTTTGAGTTGTACCCGGACTTCCAAACCGGTGGAATGGTTGATGTGACGGATTATAATTATGGCAAACGGGGCGGTAAAGTAAAAGTAAGGGCACATATTGAAGAGGTAGATAAAAAAACGCTGGCTATCAAAAGTGTTCCCTATGGTGTTACTACTTCACAGTTAATGGAGTCCATTGTAAAAGCTAATGACCAGGGAAAGATCAGGATCAAAAAGGTAACGGATAATACTGCTGCTAATGTGGAGATACAGGTTGACCTTGCACCGGGCATTTCACCTGATATCACCATTGATGCATTGTATAAATTCACGGATTGTGAAATTTCTATTTCCCCCAATGCCTGTGTGATCGTAGATATGAAGCCACAGTTTCTTGGTGTGCAGGACTTGTTGAAAATTTCAACGGATAAAACAAAAGACCTGCTGGAACAGGAGCTGAAAATAAAATTAGGTGAGTTGCAGGAGAAATGGCATTATACTTCATTGGAAAAAATATTCTTTGAAGAAAAAATATATAAAGAGCTTGAAAAGAAGCATGAAACATGGGATAAGGTGATCGAAGCGATTGACAAGGCGTTTGTTCCTTTCAAAAAATTATTGAAACGTGATATAACCAGGGAAGATATTCTCAAACTGACAGAAAAGCCTGTTCGTCGTATTTATCGTTTGGATATTGATGAATTGAATGCACAGATCAAAGGACTGGAAGGGGATATTAAACAGGTAAAACATGATATTGCTAATCTTATTGATTTTGCTGTTGCGTATTATGAAAACCTGTTGAAAAAATATGGCAAAGGCCGGGAAAGAAAAACAGAGATCAAACAATTAGAAGTTATAGAAGCCAAGCAGGTAGCTATTGCCAATACCAAGCTTTACATGAATCGCGAAGAAGGTTTTATTGGCACCGGTTTGAAAAAAGATGAATTACTTTTTGAATGTTCTGATCTTGACGATATCATCGTATTTACCAAACGGGGGATCATGAAAGTGGTGAAGGTTCATGAAAAAGTGTTTATCGGCAAGGACATTCTTCATGCTGCTGTTTTTCAAAAGAATGATGAACGTACCACTTACAATATGCTTTATGCTGATGGAAAAGGTGGGGTGAGTTATGCAAAGCGGTTTAATGTAACCGGTGTTACACGGGATAAAGTATATGACCTGACCAAAGGAGATGAAAAAAGTAAAGTACATTACCTGAGTGTAAATCCCAATGGCGAAGCGGAAGTGGTGAAGATCGTTTTAACGCCCGGTTCTTCGGCGCATAAGAAGGAATTTGATTTTTATTTTGAAGAGCTGGCGATAAAAGGTCGTAGCAGCATGGGTAACCAGGTAACAAAATACCCCATTAAGTCCGTCAAATTTAAAGAAGCAGGAAGAGCTACATTGAGTGGCCGTAAACTTTGGTTTGATGATAAGTTTGGCAGGCTTAATGCTGATGAAAAAGGATTTCTTCTGGGAAGCTTTGAAGCAGAAGACAGGATACTGGTTGTGTTTAATGACGGCAATTATATGATCACCGACCAGGAGATGACACAACGGTTTGATGGGGAAAATATATTGCTGATAGAAAAGTTTGATGCGGAGAAGGTTATTTCGGCTGTGTACCTGGATAAGAAAAATCTGCAGTTTAATGTAAAGCGGTTTAAGATCGAGACGACCACATTGAAGAATAAATTCTTCTTCATCAAAGAAGGCGCTGGCAATCACCTGGAAGCTGTTTCAACGGATGCAGAACCAATATTAGCTGTGCAAAGCGGAAGAGGCGACCAGGTTCGTAAAGCGAAATTCAAGATCACTAAAGTAGCGGATGTAATGGGTTGGAAAGCTGTTGGGAATAAATTGCTGGATTATAATAAAAGTGTGCAGATGGAATGGGTAAAAGATAAGCAAGGGGAGAAGCAACCGGAGTTGTTTTAAGAACCGGACCCCCAAACCCCCTAAAGGGGGCTTTATAGCCTGACAGTAGAAATGGTATTATATGTTATAGGATTGAGGAAACTGGAAGTGTAATAAAAATAATCACTGAAAAAATTGTGCAGTTAAACAATTTACATAAACAAAACACTCTTCAATAAGCGGAGTCTAAAGTTCCCTTTTAGCCCCGATGAAAATCGGGGTAGGCAGGGTTTGGGGGTTTTATATGATCGACCACTGGGAAATAATGGATCTTTATAAAGCTTTATTAGCTGTAGCTGCCGGTGTTATATTGGGCCTTGAAAGGGAGCTGAAAGATAAAGCGGCAGGTTTAAAAACCATTACTGTTATTTGTTTAGGTTCAGCTTTGTTTACTATTCTCTCTTATAAAGTGGGTGCAAATGATAATGAAACAACACGTATCGCATCTTATATAGTGAGTGGTATCGGTTTTATCGGGGCCGGTGTTATATTCAAAGATAAATTAGATGTTTCCGGTCTTACTACGGCCGGCATTATCTGGCTGGCTGCTGCTGTAGGTATGGCTATCGGTTTTGGTGAATTTTATTTGGCCGGTACATTTATAGTTGCGGCGCTGTTTATCATTTTTGCAAGCAAATGGATCAATAAAGTATTCAAGCCACAAAAGCAAAATCGTGATCTGGTCATTGAGATGGAAAAAAAGAATAGTCATTTCAAACAAAATATTCTTTCTGCTATTGCAGGGCGGGGAATACAGCTGGAAGAAAAAAAAATAGAATTAATCGAAGACCGGATCATTGTTTCCATAGAAGCCACGATAAGTATGAAAAAGATGAAATGGCTGGAAGACTACCTTGTGAATAATGAAAATATTATCGCTTTTTCATTGTAAATACTGTTCTTTTAAATTGTGATAAGCGAGTCATAAGCATTAACAATAGATATTCATTCAATCAATTGATATTCTACCATGATGGAACCGCCAAATTATTTAGATGCTGCTAAAGTTATAAAATGGGCTTGGTCTGGACCAGAGCCATTCGGTATTATAGAGATTTTGGACAGCGATGAGAAAGAAGAAGTGTTTGGTCTTGCAATATGCAAGTATGAGGATTCAGATAATTTTTATCGCTTTAGCTGTGACAAAAATTGGGAAGTTGTTCAGGACTCTTTTTATAATTCACTTGAAGAAGCTATTGAGCTTTTACCAGAGCAGCATAAAAATGTAGAAAGAAACTGGCTGACAAAATAAAAACGACAGAACATTTTTTCCTTAATAGTAAAAAGGGGGCGTTGACAAGCCATAAAAACAACGTTCTCCTTTCGGAGTCTAAAGTCTCCCTTTAGGGAGATTTAGAGGGTTTTCTTTCTCTTTATCCTTATCGTTGCATTTTTTTCCAGG
>JAKFEJ010000520.1:0-4374 GCA_036675745.1 Chitinophagaceae bacterium
TAATACCAGATCAGCAAATCACCCAACAACATCTGGTGATTACCGGAGTTCATCATCGGGTTAGCCGCATCCCCATTCCACAATTCCCAAATGGTGGTAGCACCTTTTTCAATCATATACCCCCAGCTCGGATAGGTTTTATTAGTAGCCAATTTATAAGCAAGGTCTGTTGCGCCATTGTCGGTTAAACCTCTCATTAACCACATGCCGCCGATGATACCAGAGTTTACATGATCATCAAACTCTTTTAACCTTCCCCTGATATTATTAAAGATGGCAGCTTTATCTGCCTCCGGTGCCAATCCAAAGCTCAAAGGAAGTAGATTGGCTGTAACTGTATTATTGGCATATGTTTTTTTATCGCTGTTATAATATTTCTTATTGAAAGCTGTATGCACTTTGCCGGCAATACCATCAAACTCGGCAATATCAGCAGCATTATTTAAATAAGTAGCATATTGCTTCATCAGGTTGAGACAGTAATAATAATATGCCGATGCAAGCAATCCTCCTTCTGTAATCCTGTTAGGATCTTTTGACCAGATAAGATCCAATGATTCCGGGGGCACACACCAGTCGCCATAGTTATCTTTTAGCACCAGGTCATTTTCGCGATAGGTATTCCACATATACAATATCCATTTCTTCATAGCAGGATATTGTTTTTTCAAACTTTCCGTATCACCGAACTGGCGGCGCAGCATTTCTGGAATAAGAATGAAAGCACTTGGATAGGTAACATTATCAGCATACCTGTCCCAATAAGACGGGGCAATATCAGGGATGCTACCATTTTCTTTTTGCGTATCGTTTATATCATCCAGCCATTTGGCATACAGCCTTGAATTATCAAATAAAAAACTCTCTCCATAAGAACTGATAACACGATCACCAAGCCAGCCCACCCGTTCATCACGTTGCGGGCAATCTGTTGGCATGCCACGATAGTTTCCCCTTATGGTCCAGTAAGCATTTTTGTGAATGCTGTTAATGGTTTCGTTAGAAGTTTTAAAACTACCTGTGGTTTCAATATCATCATAAATCACTTTGCCTTCGAAATCTTTTAATGAAGGCGCTGACCGTAAACCATATACTTCTACATACCGGAAGCCATGATACGTAAAACGGGGTTCCCACTGCTCTGTACCTTCTCCCTTTAATATGTATTTATCGGTAACCTGTGCATTCCGCATGTTATCGAGATAAAGCGAATCTTCTCCCTTCAGCGTTTCAGAAAATCTCATTTTTATGGTGTCCCCTTTTTCTCCTTTTATCCGGATAGCTACCCAACCCACCATATTCTGTCCCATATCCAGAATATAAGTTCCTCTTGAAGTGAGATGCGAAGTAAGTGGATGCAATACTTCCTTAATACGAATATTTTCATTTGGTTGGGATACAATACGTGTAGCTGAAGGCGGTATAATACTTACAGACTTCCAGCTTGCATCATTAAAACCAGTCTTATTCCATCCGCTTAATTCTTTACGTGCATCATATTCTTCTCCGTCAAATTCATTGTTGGCAATAATAGGTCCCTGGTCGGTAACTTTCCACTGTTCATTGGACGTAATGAATGAGCTGCTTCCATCGTTGTACACTACTCTTATTTGCAGGAGTAATCTCGGTAGTCCGTAATGCACTTGTGGAATACCCGTAAGAGGATCTGGCTTTCCATGATAATTACGCATGCCGAAATAGCGTCCATTCCCTATTATTACACCTGCACAATTTCCACCGTCTTTAACCAATGATGTAATATCGTAGGTATTGTAAAAAAGTTTTTTATTGTATTCTGATACCGTTGGAGTCAATACATCATTACCAACCTTTTCTCCGTTTATATATAATTCATAAAGGCCCATGCCACTAATAAAAGCAGTAGCAGATTCTACTTTCTTCTCCAGTCCGAATTCTTTTCTAAGATACCTTGCTGAAAGCCGTGTGAATGTACTCTCCGGCTCATCTTTTTCATTAAAGCCATCCAGGCCAATCCATTTGGCTTTCCAATCAGCAGAGTCAAGTAAACCCATCGTCCAGTAAGCAGGTTTACTCCAGGCTTCCTGTCCTTTATTGGTCATTACTTTTACTTTCCAATAACAGGATTGATAACTTGTAAATGGTTTACCGTTAAATTGAATATTCAACGAGTTGTCGGTTTGCACTAATTTACTGTCCCAGAGGTCACCGATCTCTTTATCTAAACTATCCGGTGAACTGGCAACTAAAATGTGATAAGCTGTTTGCTTTACATCACGTTCATCAGAATTAATTTTCCAGCTCAACCGTGGTTGCAGAATATCTGATCCGAGCAGGGTATCCCTTCCTTCTATGGTAAGCTCATTGACCTGTAATCCTGAATCCTTGCCGATTTCACATGATTGCATGGACAGTATTATCAAACACAGCGACAGGCATTTTATTAATCTTCTCATATTAAATTATTTTCTCTGAAAGCCAATTTTGTTTTTATTATTTAAGTAAATACAGGTAACTCAGCCTGCCCATAGGCATGGCGCTTCCTGATAAATAGGTATCCATTATATCTTCCGGATGCTCTATTCCATCAGTTACTTTAAAATAAATATTCTTTGTACCGTTACCGGCTGCCAGTTGCTTACGCGATACTTTTAGTTGTAACACATCTTTATTAATTGTGAAATCAGCTTTTCCTATACCGGTAATCTTATACGCTTCATCCAGTTTATTTACGGAAAAGCTTTTTGCATTCGGCTTTTGTTCTATCATGTATTCATATCCTTTCCATCCTTTCAATGCAGGTTCGCCACGTCCAATATAAATAGTGATGCCTTTGGCAGCCGGACCTGTTTGCACAAATTCCTTTTCTGCCCGTATATAAAAATAAATGTGCTCTTCATCGTGTGTAACTTTTACTTCCTGCAAATTATTTACAGGTGCGGGACGCTGGTAGATTAGTTTTTCTGTTGCACCAGTGCTGTTACGTGCATACGCAATCGCTTCTATATTCTTATAACTGCTTTGTACACCATCCCACTGTGACGGGCTGCTTTTTATATTGACAGATCTTTTACCGGCAGCAGCAGTTATTGCTGGCAGTCCTTTATACCTGCGGATGTTCCTGATCATCTGGAGATAAAAAGCATCTTCAAATCCGCCTTTCATCGGTTCTATATCACGTGAGTATTCTTTATTGGCTGCATCGCATAACATATATTCATCGCCGTAAGGTTGTTTGTAGGCTATCCACTCATTCCATCCTCCTATGAAAACAGTGTCCGGATCTACCTGTATGGCATGATCCCATTGTTTTTGAAAAAAAGTTCCTTTATCAACGTCTGCTTCAATATTCTGTTGCTTGTCAGGATCCCAACCTCTTCCCCAATTGATCCAACCTGATGTAACAGATCTTGACATCGGCACTTTCGGATGACTGGCAACCGATACGCTCATGGTATTTCCATGCAATGGTTGCGGATGCTTCCATTCTACCCAGGGAAAGCCATCTTGAAAAGTTGGATCGCCCGGCCATTGTGGCTTTTTAAAATAGAAAAAGTTTTTTATTTCTTGCGAAAAAGGTACAGGCTTGTAACTGCTATCGCTTCTTGAAATAGCTTCTGCAATATCATCCTGCGGCTCGGTATAGGCAATGATCATGGGTTTGCCGTTCACTTTATACCATGCGGTTGGATAAAGACCGGGCTTATAAAGATCTTTATACAGAACCTGTGTAGTCTCAATCGATTTTGAATGCGTATAAAAAACAACCTTGGGTGCATTCCATCCTTGTTGCTGAAATTCTTCAATGATGCGAAGCACTTTTTCGTAAACCGTTTTATAAGTCACGCGGTTCGTCAGATCGAACACAATAAAATCAACACCTGCCGTTGTCAGCATTTTCATTTGTCTCCGGATCACCCATTCGTCTGCCGAATTGTAATAACCCCATAGCGGTTCTCCCCAAAAATGTGCCTGTCCGCTTGGACTTATGTTTTTATCCAACGATTTAAAATCATACAATAATTTCAAGCCATTGGGCATTGCTGCAATTTTTGTAGCATCATATATACCAGTTGCGTAGGGATGACCGATCCAGGGCCAGTAAAAAATACCCACCTGTTTTTTTTCTTTATATCCGCTGATTGCATTGACCGTTCTACCAAATTGATCGACACCAACCACATCCAGGGAACCGGTATGCAAAAGATTGTTTTCTTTTTGCTGCGCTTGTACAATAGTAGTCATGCCACAAAGCAGTGGCAATAAAATCAGTGCCTTCATACAATTACCATTTAGATCGGAATGAATATTCTCCTGAACCAATTTCAAATACAGCCGCGTCGCCTTCCATGCGCAGGAAATTGAAATACTTATTACCCGCAATTTTTACGTTCT
>JAKFEJ010000627.1:0-4372 GCA_036675745.1 Chitinophagaceae bacterium
TTAACGGTTAAAATTTATAATAACTGAATAAATAATTTAATTAACCGGGTGGTGATGGCATTATACGATGCCTGAATATGTTTCCGCTTAGCAGCCTTAAATATATTAAAATAAGTATAGCAACACCAGCCGGGTGCATTAAAAATTGTCGCACTATTTTTTAAGCGCAGGGGAAAAGAGAAAAGGAGGATAACGCAGAGGAAGAAAACTACCAAAATTTCCACCATGTTTTTTGGGGTTTCATTAAAACAGTCATTGGCTTTTGTTTATGATAATCAGATTCTTCGTAACTAATTGAATTGCCGTTATAGTCAATTTTATATTTACTGCCATTGAAGTCTGTCAATGCAATATAATCTTCGTGCATTTTGAAGGGTGTCCCTTCATGAAGGCAAACAAAAATATCTGCACCTCCGTACTCCATAACACTTTTCCTGTTTTGTCAATTCGTGAAACCGGGGTCTCCCCATGTGTTATGTATGTGTCGTGATACTTGTGAATTGAAAAGCAGGTTGCCCAATCTGGCTGTATTTGCCAATTCTTCTTTAAGTCAGGAAGTCTCAAATTAAAAAGCTGGTTACTACAACGAATAATAAGATTATCGTTGTCAATAAGTGATGAGTCAGAAGTTATCTCTGTTGCGCTTCCAGCTCCCAATAGAATTGCACTTTTATAAAGTTGTCTGTTTTTAAAAATTTTAATTGCATGTCTCGTAGGGAAATCATGGTTTTCGTAATTGTCTGCATTATAGATAATGTCATAGTGAGTTGGAGAATCTGCAGAGTTAACAACGAAAGATGGGCCGTCAATGAGGTCAATTTGAAGGTCGTTACATCGTTATTTGTTCCAAATCTAACTATTTATCAATATTACATGGAATAAAAAAAGATCAGGTCCTAATATTTTTTTAGGTAATTACCACCTTAGTTCGCATAGTACGTGAGTGCCACAAATCAATTTGCAAGGCAATCTGTCACTTCGCCTTTGAAAGTTGGCGGACACTGGAAAAGAAGAGAAGATTCTCGAATAATTAAGTATCTCGATATTTATAAAATTTCATCAATAGGAGTATTTACAATTTGTCCATCCTCATGAGTTCTCCCACTTTTCCATAATTTTTTGTCAAAAGCTGGTAATATTTTTTCAGGCTTAAGGTAATTACCTAATAGTTTCAAATTAATAAGTGAACCAACCTAATGATTTTAACGCTGGGCAATGATGCTATTCAGCATGTATATTTGCAATCAATTATGAAGCACTTCTATGATTAAAATAAGTGTCCTGACTGTCTTACTGATTTTCTCCGCAAATAGTTTATCTGCTCAAACAGTTGTGGCTAACGTTAAAGGAAAAATAACTGACTCGCTTAGTTCTGATCCTTTGCCTGCCGCTACCGTAAGACTTTTCGAGAGCGGCCAAAAAAAGATGATCTCAATAAATACCAGTTCTGAAACCGGCGACTTCTCGTTCCAATTACCGCTCGGGAGATACTATGCAATAATAGAACATACAGGTTATACATCTTTTACAACCAGTGAATTTCTACTTTCTGCTGATCACTCCGATCATGAGCTTAGTGCAATCCGGCTTGTTTCATTGGCAACGGTGTTAAACGAAGTAGTGGTGCAATCAGAAAAAAGTTTTATGGAACTTTCCCTGGATAAAAGAGTGTTTACCGTTGGTAAAGATCTTGCCAATGCAGGCGGTTCTGCTTCTGATATACTCAGCAATATCCCATCTGTTTCCGTTGATGGGGAAGGAAATGTAAAACTCCGGGGCAGTGAAAATGTCCGGATACTGATTGATGGTAAACCTTCCGGCCTGGTTAGTTTTAAAGGTGCCGGCGGTTTGCAACAATTGCCATCAAGCCTTATTGAGCGTGTAGAGATTATCACGAACCCTTCCGCTCGTTATGAAGCGGAAGGAAATGCAGGCATCATTAATATCATTTTAAAAAAAGATAAACGACAGGGATTTAATGGTTCGCTGGAGCTGATAACAGGTTACTACGCTAATTTCGGCGCAGCTGCTAACCTTAACTACCGGCATAAGAAGATCAATTTTTTTATTAATTATGGAATTGCTTATCGCAATCAGCCAGGTAGTGGTTCTCTTTACCAGGAAGTATATAACCCGGATACCGTTTTTATTTCAAAACAAAATACACACAACCGGATAAAAGGATTGAACAATAATATCCGCGGCGGATTAGATTATTATTTTAATGAAAAAACTGTGTTGACCGGTTCTTATCTTTTTCGCCGGAGCGATGCCACCCGGATTACTGATATACGGTACGACGATTATCTTTTTACAACTACTAACCTTACCGGTATCACTACCCGCCTGCAGGATGAAGAAGAAAAGGAACCAAATTCGGAATACACGATCAGTTATAAAAAAACATTTAAGGAAAAAGATCATGAATTGACGGCTACTGCAAAGTTCATTGATAACTGGGAAAGTTCGCAACAACTATTCACCCAACATTCTTTTCATCCCGATGGAACACAGGATCCATCCCAATCTGTACTTCAGCAATCACTGAATGATGAATTTGAGAAACAATGGTTATTTCAAATGGATTATATAAAACCCATCGGTGAAGAGGGAAAATTAGAAACAGGTATCCGTAGCAGTTTCCGCGATATGACCAATGATTACGTAGTGAGTGAACAAAATTCAATGGGTGAGTTTATCCCCCTGCCGGACCTGGATAATATTTTTGTTTACAATGAAAATATTCATGCGGCGTATGGAATATTGGCTAATAAGTTCAAAAAAATAGCTTACCAGGCAGGGCTGCGTGCAGAATGGACGGATGTAAAAACAGTGTTGCGAAAAAGCAATGAAACGAACCCAAGAAAGTATGCCAATCTTTTTCCAAGTGCACATCTTACATTTAACACAACAGAAGAAAATGCCATCCAGGTAAGTTATAGCAGGAGAGTGAGAAGACCTTTTTACAATGATCTGAGTCCGTTCATGACGTATTCCGATAGCCGGAATTTTTTCAGTGGCAATCCTGATCTTAACCCGGAGTTCAGCGATGTAGGTGAGGTTGGCTACATTATGAATTTTAATAAAGGATCTTTGTTTTCCGGCGTGTATTACAGGAGCACCAAAGGAAAGATAGACCGGATAAGAAGAGTAGACAATGATGGTACATCCGCAACAAAACCGGAAAACCTGTTGAAAGAAAATGCATGGGGAGCTGAGTTCACCGGGGCATGGACACCTGTAAAATGGTGGAAGCTGGATATGAACCTCAATCTTTTTCATTCGGCAATTGATGGAAGTAATATCCTCGCATCATACAAAGCTTCTTCTTATACATGGTTTGCGAGACAAACATCGCGGTTCAGTTTGCCACACAATATAGAGATACAGGTAAGAGGTAACTATGAAGCAGCTCAGAAGACGGCACAGGGCAAACGAAAATCAGTTTATTTTATTGACCTGTCTGCAAGCAAGGATATCTTTAAAGGGAATGGCACCATGAACCTGAATGTGCTGGATGTATTCAATAGCCGGCGGAACAGGAATACCAGCATTGGCCCCAATTTTTATTCCGAAGGAGATTTTCAATTCAGGAAAAGACAAATCAACTTTACTCTCAGTTATCGTATAAGACAAAGCAAACCTGTACCAAAGAAAACAGATTCAGAGGAAGGGATTTAATATTAATTATACAAGCTTTATTCATTTTTATAGGATCAGGTATTTTGTTCTCAAACCAAATGGTAGCAATAGTTTGAATTGTTTACTTAGTCTGCCGCAGCGGGTTTTTGGTGGGGTAGAATATTCCGGCGAAATGATAAAAAGTTCCTTCAACAAAAAAGATATGGCAGACCGGCGCAATCTGCTTCGATGATGATTCTTATTGTCCCGGCTAATATAATGGACTTCACTTGTGTTTGCCTCCATTTGACAGCGGGTCCGCCCGGTAAATTCATTTTATAAGTATTGGCTGCTGGGCGAGACGTCGCACTCGTGAGGTAAAAAAAGATCATGCACTGAGGGTTGTTTAGGTAGTTACTCACCTTAATTTCCATAGTGCGGCGACCCGATAGCTATCGGGTGCCACAAATCAACGCACAAGGCTATCTGACACATCGCCTTTTTGAAAGTGGATGGACACACGGGAAGGAAGAACGCCGGGACACTCAGTGGCGAAGAAAGGAATACTTTAATTCATACTACTCTGCTGCTCAGCAATACCTCGCATCAATAACTGAAGAAGGGAGAAAGGCAGGCCGCAAATCTTTTTGCTGATCATTCAGCCAGTAGCTGATAGAAGCTACCGTGATAACAACACAACCCGGCTCCACTGGCACAGGCAGCGATAAGTTCTGTGCTTCCACAAGCACAT
>JAKFEJ010000304.1:0-26119 GCA_036675745.1 Chitinophagaceae bacterium
TCAAACATCAAACCATAAACTGTTTAGTGTATAAAAAACTGAAACGGCAACCTCGCCTGCACCGTGTTACTCATTTCCTTCACCCATTTCATTTCAAGATATATTGTATAATTCTTCGCACCCAGCTCTTCTTTCATTTTTTCGGAATAGTTCAATGGATCAGATTTGCCAAAGATTTGTTCAAAGATATTTTTAGGTTCAGGATATTCTCTTACACTGTATTCAGTAAGTTTTGCTTTAGCGGCAGCTGATCTTATTGCATCCTCTATTCCGCCAAACCGGTCTATCAAACCGATTTCTTTTGCTCTCAATCCTGTCCATACACGTCCCTGCGCTATGCTGTCAACATAAGAAGTGTCTTTTTTTCTACCATCCGCTACCCGTTGTTTGAATTGTGTATAGATCATATCCACATTTGCCTGCACGATACTTTTTTCTTTCTCATTCAATGGACGATAAATGGCACCGGCATCAGCATGAGGTGCTGTTTTCACTCCATCAAATGTTACACCCAGTTTATTTTTAAAAAATGCCTGCATATTAGGAATAATACCGAACACGCCGATAGAACCAGTGATAGTTGTGGGCAATGCAAAAATGCTATCGGCCGCACAGGAAATATAATAACCACCCGAAGCAGCTACATCACCAAAGCTTACTATAACAGGTTTTTCCTTTTTTGCTAAAGCCAGTTCACGCCAGATAGCTTCGCTGGCCATCGAACTGCCACCGCCTGAATTGACACGGAATACAATTGCTTTTATCGTTTTATCCAATCTTGCTTTTCGAATCAGGTTGCGGTATGTTTCACCTCCTATTCCTTCATCAGATTTACCATCCACAATATTTCCTTCGGCATAGATCAATGCGATCTTCTCCCCGCTTCTTTTATGAATATCCGTTGCTGCCAGGTAAGTATTGATCGTTATAAAATTGATCTTATCATATTTACCAATTCCTAATTTGGTTTTGATCTCATCTTTTAATTCATCATCATATTTTAAGGCATCTACCAGTTTGTAATCAACTGCATCTTTTGCGTTTTGAACCTTTGCTTCATTGGCCAAGTGATGAAGCGTAGCCGTATCAATTTTTCTGACTTCAGAAGTCTTTAACAAGAGATCGTTGTAAAGATCATTCAACCATACCGAAGTCTGCAATTCATTTTCAGGAGTCATCTCGTCGGTGCGCAGCGGTTCGGTAGCACTTTTAAATTTACCGGCATAAAAGATCTGTGGTTCTATTTCCAGTTTTTGCAAAGTGCCTTTCATAAAAGCTAACTCTACACTATAGCCCGCCCATTCAACATAACCTTGCGGACTAACATAAATCTTATCCGCAATATTGGCTACGCCGTATGCTTTTTGTGTAATGACATCGCCATGCGCCAGGATAAACTTGCCGCTCGTTTTAAAATCTTTTAGGGCATTTCTCAGTTCTTCACTGGCTGCAAACCCATTGGGATTATTATTAGCGATTATATAAATGCCGGATACATTCTTATCTGTCTTTGCTCTATTCAGCAAACGGATCACATCATACAGGCCGGGTATATCTTTATCATCGCCGCTGAAAACCGAAAACGGATCCTGCTTCACCTGTTCTTCATAATGCTGACCAAGATCAAGCACAATTACCGATTTAGCCGCTACCCGGGGTTTATCTTTTGAAGTCATTCCACCCACCACCGCCACCAGGAAGAAAACAGCCAGCAGGGTAAAAACGACTAAGGCCAGCAATGAGGCAAAAAATATTTTAAAAAAATTCCGCATCAGTTAATACATTGTTGAATACCAAAAATAAAGATATTTGACTGTTAGTTCATAAGTTGCTAAGTTAAAGGGTTAACAAGTTGACAGGCAAAGATCGCAAATACCGTAAGTGCTTGTTAACTTATCAACTTTTCAACCATTTATGAATACAGCATATTTATTGACAGGCGGCAATATGGGTGACAGGGAAGGAAACCTGGCAAAGGCTTACGAATATATTAACCGGCAATGCGGCGACATTACCCATGCTTCATCGCTTTACGAAACCGCAGCCTGGGGTAAAAATGATCAGCCTTTTTTCCTGAACCAGGCGCTGGAAATTCAAACCGGTTTAACTCCCCGCCTGCTTTTAAAAAAAATACTGAGCATTGAAAAACAGATTGGCCGGGTAAGAAAAGAAAAATACGGACCACGTATCATTGATATTGATATTTTATTGTTCAATGATGAAGTTCATAATTATCCTTCTTTGAAGATTCCTCACCCTGAATTACAAAACCGTCGTTTCGTTCTTGTTCCGTTGGCTGAAATTGTTTCTGGTCTTACTCACCCTCTATTTAGAAAAACAATTGCGGAACTGCTTGCAATCTGCCCCGACACACTTGAAGTATCACGATTCAAATGATCAAAAAATTATCGCCGCTATTTTAGCTTACGGATTTATCCACAATATATTCCGCCGGTCAACTATCCCCTTCCATTTCATTTACTTTGCGGTTTTAACGAGCAACGAGCAACGAGCAACGAGCAACGAGCAACGAGCAACGAGCAACGAGCAACGAACATAGAACATGAACTATCACTTTATCACCATAGAAGGAAATATCGGCGCTGGTAAAACCACACTGGCTCACCTGTTATCCAAACATTATAATGCCCGGCTGATACTGGAAGAATTTGCCGACAATCCTTTTCTTCCCAAATTTTACGAGCACCCCGATCAATATGCTTTCCCGCTGGAATTGTTTTTTATGGCCGAACGGTTTAAACAATTAAAGGAATTATTGCAACAAAAAGATATGTTCCAGCAACTGACGATCTCTGATTATCTTTTTACCAAATGCTTATTATTCGCTAAAGTAACCTTACCCGATGATGAGTTCCGTCTTTACCAGCGGTTATTTGATATTATTCACCAGCAACTGATACAGCCCGACCTGCTGATCTACCTGCATGCACCCGTAAATAAACTGCAGGCCAATATCAAAAAAAGGAACCGTTCCTATGAACAAAAAATACCAGATGCCTACCTGTTTAAAATACAGGAGACTTATACGGATTATATAAAACAACATAATATCAGAACATTATTCATTGATGCTTCTAATGCCGATTTTCTTAGTAATGGCGATCACCTGAAGATCATTACCGATGCCTTGGATAAAGATTATGGAGAAGGACAGCATTATATTACGTTGCCGTAAAAGTTGGCAAGTTGACTCGCGATAAGTTACCATCCCCACTGATATAAACGTCGTCCTATCCAAACTAATCAACTTGTCAACCTATCAACTATACTTTTTGCCGCTTAACTTTGCCTCCTTAATATATGGATGACAACTCAACGACTTCGCAGGTAACCAATGATCCTTTTGCAGCGGTACGTATTCCTGAATATAAAAACCTGGTATTGGGACGGTTCTTCTTCATCATGTCGCTGCGCATGATGAGTACGCTTGTTGGTTGGTGGGTATATGAATTAACAAATGATCCTTTCGCTATCGGTCTTATCGGGTTATCCGAAGTGATCCCTGCTCTTTCCATGGCATTATATTCGGGTCATGTTATTGACATCAGTGAAAAAAGAAGACTTTTACTCAAAAGTGTTTTTTTCTATATCTGCGCAGCGGGTCTTTTACTCTTTCTTGCCACTCCACTGATACATGATAATGTAAACAAGACTTATATTACTTATTGTATTTACGCTGTTATATTTTGTACAGGCATCATTCGCTCCTTTGCAGGGCCCAGTTTCAGCGCCTTGATCGCTACCATCGTTCCCCGTCAATACCTGCAAAATGCTACCACCTGGAGCCAGGGAAGCTGGTTATCTGCTTCTGTTACAGGTCATGCCATGGGAGGTTTCCTGATCGCTTTGCTGGGAAATATGGGCACTTTGATCGTTATCTGTTGCCTGATGATTACGGCCTTTTTTATTCTTACACGACTAAAATCAAAACCGGCTTTCAGGCAAAATGGTGAAAAACGTACCTGGGAAAGTGTGAAAGAAGGTTTGCGTTTTGTTTTCAAAACAAAAGAGTTATTGGGGGCTTTATCATTGGATATGTTTGCCGTTCTCTTTGGCGGGGCCGTAGCGATGGTACCTGTGTATGCAAAAGATATTTTGAAAATAGGCCCGATGGGATTTGGATGGCTCAATGCCGCTATTGACATTGGCGCTATTTGCGTAGTCGTATTACTCACTATTGCACCCATGAAAAAAGCACAGGGAAAAAAATTATTACTGGCGGTAGCAGGCTTTGGAATTTGTATCATTCTTTTTGCTTTATCAAAATGGTTCATACTTTCCTTTTTTGCGTTAATGATCGCCGGTATGCTGGATGGCATCAGTGTTGTTGTTCGGGGCACGGTAATGCAATTGAAAACACCTGATCACATGCGTGGCCGTGTCAGCAGTGTAAGTTCTATGTTCATCAACTCCAGCAATGAACTGGGCCAGTTTGAAAGTGGCTTAGCCGCACGAATGTTAGGGGTAGTTCCATCCGTTGTATTTGGCGGCTGTATGACATTGGCTGTGGTGATCGTTACCTGGATAAAAGCACCTACTCTTCGGAAATTTGAATATTAGCTTGTAAAACTATGACCGGCCATTTGTTGGGAAAAACCTATCTACCGGTGTTGGAGAAAAAAGTTAAAACCCTGTCATCATAAATTATTTTCCACCCTTTTATCAAAAAGTATTCTTCGTCTCTGAACTATTTTTACCTTCTTCATATCAGGATTTAAAGGATTCAGTACACAAATGTTTTCTTCAGGCATTAATACGCTGGGAGCCAATAAAAGAAGCTTCTTATTTTCTGATAAAAAATTATCGCCGGTTTTTTGAGTGAATGGATGAATATCGGTAGTATTCCATCCTTCAGGTAATTCTTTAAAATCAACAACTTGTTTTAAACCCGTATCAGGAACAGAAATTGTTACCAGCATATATGTTTTTAGCTGAAGCATTTTAGCTGGTGCATGTGCCAGTATTTCCAGCAATGCCAACGAACGGGAAGAAGCAGTATAAATAGCCGGAATTCCTTCGCTATTCCAACGTCCGCCAAAAAGCTTTGATCCATTTCCGGTCAAATCATCACAATAAATTTCCTGGGTAATGCGGTAGAGTTCCATATACTATGAAAAAACACCTTGCTCGAGCCGACCAAGTATTTTTAGAAGAAACTGGATGCCGAATGATGTGTCTAAGAAATCAAGTGGCCGTTTATTTCCAAGGGCCATCAACGGACTTTGTATCCATTCCGCAAATGCATCTTTATTACCAATTACTTCAATTCCCCTTTGAGCAAAAGAAGCCAGCTCCAATACTCTTTCAGTTTTTAATGTATCAAGAAGTGCATCTTCATCTTTACGTTGGATGTTACGGTATGAAGTATGCAATAATCCGCTCATCATTTCCATTGTAATACCAAGGTAGGCTGCCAGTGTTTTAAGAGTGGATTTTTTCACACCTTCACGTGTAAGCTTTATTAAATCAAAATCTCCTGCAATAGATTTACGAAGGTTTTGCCTGCCCCCTAAAATGACGTTCAGGGTTTCATATTTTACAGCGGCCTCTTTCAATACTGACAGCGATTCATCAGGCAAAGGATAAGAAACTGGCTTTTTTATTACTTTTGCCATTTTACACTTTTTTCAAACTTACGACATTTTTGACAAACTAAATCCTTTTTGTCGCATTTAATTTATAAAAAATATCTCTCTGAAAAAGCATCCCCCTCTTGCTTGTATTCTAAAATTGCAGCAATTATGATCCGTCACTTCTATACCGATTTTTATCGGAACTAAAAGGAAGCCCTATTTTCCTGCTGCCATCAATTTCTCCAGCACAAAATAAGTGATCGGGCAAAAGTAGAATTATGCCCCAGTCATTAAAGGAGAGTTAAGAACTACTTACTGGAAGCAAGCAGTTTTTCAAGTACGTAATAAGTAATGGGA
This sequence comes from Chitinophagaceae bacterium, assembly GCA_036675745.1. Lineage (GTDB taxonomy): Bacteria > Bacteroidota > Bacteroidia > Chitinophagales > Chitinophagaceae > Terrimonas_B. Next base: position 5,952 of record JAKFEJ010000304.1, read on the forward strand.
CAGAATGTCGAATTCTTCAGTGTTAGCTGCTGACGCTTATAGATCACATCTTCATCAGTATAAGGAAACCGTTGGCAATCGGAAGGCCGCTGATCATAAATACTGCAAAAATTATCGGCTCCTAAAAATGGGCAGGGCTTTGAGTTTGCTACAAAATCACCTTCTTCATCTACTTTCAGGTAAGTATCAATAAAAACGCTTTCTTTCATCTGCAGATGTTTGGCGATTCTTTTTACATCTGTTGTTTTAAAACGGGGAGAATAGTTTTTACAACAATTGGCGCATTGAAGACAATCAACTTTTGAAAAAGCTTGCTCATGTAAATCAGGTAGTTGCCTGAGTACATTGTTCTTATTGGCCCGGTGCAGGTATTGCTTATATAATTTTTGCCGTTCCCCGGATTTCTTCTGCCAGTTTTTCAATAGCTGATCACTCATATTGCAAAGTAATGCCAATTCTATTTGAAACCGGGGCTCTGATATATCCAAAAAAAGCAAAACAGGATAACAACCTGTTTTCCACAGTTTAATAACGCCCATTTTTTATCCTCTTCCTCCCGTAACTTTGCCCCGCTTTTAAATAAGAAAATCAAATAAGTCATAGCACTTTTCTCCAAACATTGATTTGGTCAGTTCTTATGATAAATTTGACCAATTGACATAATGACTAAATGACTTTATTACAATGACCCTCTTCGAACAACAGTCCAACGAGTTTATTCCCCGCCACATCGGGCCTAAGGAAGGCGACACAAAAGCTATGCTGAAAACAATCGGCGCCGCCAGCCTTACGGAATTGATTGACAAAACAGTACCCCCTTCCATCCGGATGGATCATGAACTGAATATCCCGGCGGCTATGAGCGAACATGAATACCTGAAACATATCAAAGAAGTCTCGTTAAAAAATAAATTGTTTTCCAATTATATAGGCCAGGGATATTATGATACCATCACTCCTTCTGTAATATTGAGGAATGTATTTGAAAATCCGGGCTGGTACACGCAGTACACGCCTTACCAGGCTGAGATTTCACAAGGCCGTTTGGAAAGCCTTTTGAATTTTCAAACCATGGTTAGCGACCTGACAGGCTTACCAATAGCTAATGCATCCCTGCTGGATGAAGCAACTGCCGCGGCAGAAGCGATGACCATGTTTTTTAATTCATTGAACAAACAGGATCATATAGAACGACCAAAATTCTTTGTGGACAAAGAAATATTTCCGCAAACAAAAGATGTACTGGTAACAAGGGCTAACCCGGTAGGAATTGAAATTGTAGAAGGTGACTATAAAAAAGCAACAATTGATTCTTCTTATTTTGGCGCCATTGTTCAATACCCGAATGATAAAGGTTCCATAGAAGATTACCGGGAATTCATTACAAAAGTTCAAACCGCTGGTGCATACGTAGCAATGGCTACCGATCTTCTTGCATTAACTCTTTTAACCCCACCCGGTGAGCTTGGAGCGGATGTAGCTGTTGGTTCTGCACAACGTTTGGGTGTGCCTTTAGGTTATGGTGGCCCGCATGCCGCTTTCTTTTCTGCCAAAGATGATTTTAAAAGAAGTATTCCTGGTCGCATCATCGGTGTAAGTATCGATGTGCAAGGCAACCGTGCTTTGCGTATGGCACTGCAAACCAGGGAACAACATATCAAAAGAGAAAAAGCCACTTCCAATATTTGTACCGCCCAGGCATTGCTGGCCAATATGGCTGCAATGTATGCTGTATATCATGGCCCCGAAGGATTGAAAAACATTGCGAAAAGAATCTCCATTCTTACCCAAACCGTTGCTGAAGCCATTGAACAAAGAGGCTTTGAACTGGCATCACAAAATTTCTTTGATACTATTGTCGTAAAAACGGATGAACTGGCTGCCATCAAAGCAAAAGCGGAACGTCAGAACATTAACCTTCGCTATATTGATGACAAACATATTGGCATATCGCTTGACGAAACAACAGGAACAGATGATCTGTATGATCTTATCAATTGTTTTGAAAACGATAAAGACCCTGTAGCTTTTGATATTTACCAGGATGATGAGTTGCAACATATTCCCTCTTCATTAATCCGTAGCTCGGCATTTTTAACGCACCCGGTTTTCAATACTCATCACAGCGAAAGCCAGATGATGCGTTATATCAAATCATTGGAGAATAAAGATCTTTCACTGAACACATCGATGATCTCTTTAGGAAGTTGTACAATGAAATTAAATGCAGCTTCTGAAATGATGCCGCTAAGCTGGGCCCACTGGAGTAAAATCCATCCGTTTGTACCAAAAGAACAGGCGGCCGGTTATCAATATATCGTTGATGAATTGAGCAAATACCTTTGTGAAATAACAGCATTTGATGCCTGTAGTTTGCAACCGAACAGCGGAGCCCAGGGTGAATATGCGGGCTTATTAACGATCAAAGGCTATCATGAAAGCCGCGGCGATCACCACCGTAATGTAATGTTGATTCCTATTTCAGCACATGGCACCAATCCAGCTTCGGCGGTAATGGCCGGCATGAAAGTGGTGGTGGTAAAAGCTTTGGAAAATGGATATATTGATGTAGAAGATCTGAAAGCAAAAGCACAACAACATAGCGCTAATCTTTCAGGAATCATGATCACTTATCCAAGTACTTATGGGGTATATGAAGAAACGGTAAAAGAAATTACCGCTATCATTCATCAGCATGGCGGGCAGGTATACATGGACGGCGCAAATATGAATGCCCAGGTAGGTTTAACAGCCCCGGGCTTGATCGGTGCGGATGTTTGCCATTTGAACTTACATAAAACATTCGCTATTCCTCATGGCGGTGGCGGCCCCGGCATGGGACCTATTTGTGTAAAGAAACATTTGACCGCATTTTTACCCGGACATGTGGAATTGAGAAACGAGAACCCGATAGCTATCGGGTCAAAAGCGAAAAATAATGCTGTTAGTGCGGCTCCTTATGGCTCAGCAAGTATACTTCTTATCAGCTATGGCTATATCAGGATGCTGGGCAATGAAGGCGTCAAAGCTTCTACAGAATATGCTATCCTAAACGCCAACTATATGCGGGCAAGATTGGATGGGCAATATGATATTTTATATACGAATAATAATGGGCAGTGTGCACATGAATTTATTGTTGACTTAAGACCATTCAAGAAAACGGCAGAAATAGAAGCCGAAGATGTAGCCAAACGTTTGATCGATTATGGTTTTCATGCACCAACGATGAGTTTCCCGGTACCCGGCACTATTATGATAGAGCCGACAGAAAGTGAAGATAAAGCTGAACTGGACCGCTTTTGCAATGCCTTGCTTTCAATCCGTGAAGAAATAAAAGCTATTGAAGAAGGCAGATCTGATAAAAAAGATAATGCACTGAAGAATGCGCCGCATACCCAGTTTGCGGTTACTGCTGATGACTGGAACCATTCTTATACAAGACAATCAGCAGCGTTCCCATTGTATTATGTTACACTCAACAAATTCTGGCCATCTGTAGCAAGAGTAAATAATACTCATGGTGACAGGAACCTGATATGTACCTGCGAACCAGTTGAAAGTTATATGGAGGCTGAAGCGTAATTCGGTTCTGTAGAAATAGATACTAAAAAGGGATAGAGTTTTTAGAAAACTCTATCCTTTTTTATGGAGTAAGCATAATGTAAAAAACATGCATGGCAATATGGTTTTCGGCTGCTGCTGCTGCACTAACTTTTAATTTTTTCAGAAAAGGAGATTCGCCATCAAGGCTTGTTAGCATAATACCGGTTTTTTTAAAATCAATATTTCCTGTATTAACCGGTTCTACCATCAATGAAAATTCGGAATTATTCCCATAAAAGTTAAAATCGTTTTCATTTAATCTTATAAGATCCCTGATACTCATGCCTGAATATATGCCGCTTTTAAATTCCCATATATTACGGCCAATATTTTCATTAAAAGGAACTGCATTTTTAGTAGGCAATATTCCACTTATCAGAATGTAAGAAAGCTTGCATAAATTGGCTTCATCTTCCCATACAAATACTACCTGCCTGTTACTATTCCCAAATAAAACAGAACATTTTCTGACTCTTTTTTCTGAAAAAAAATAAACGTCTTTTTTTATATTCTTTTCCCCAAAATAGGTGACAAGGAATTCGTGTGAATCAAAGCTGAGCAGGTCCTCAGCAAATTGAACGGAGCCGGGAAACGGCGTCATTTTTAATAAAAACTTATAAACAGACCTCCCTTCTGCGGAATCAACGCCAGCCTGCACCGTAAGGTTTTTCTTTTGAAAAAAAAGAGGCGACTGGCTTGTATCTTCATTTTCTGCATAAATAAAATCACTATTCTTTAATCTCCTGAGGCCATCATTATATTCTTTTCTGCTTGTAGTAAAAAATGCAAAGCAAAATGCATTACTCTCTTTATAAAGACCTACCCGCCTTTCATCAGCTATCGTGTCTACCGGAATGTCCTTGTCCTTTTTTGACTTCTTTTTTGCTTTCTTCTGCTTCTCAAAAAAATTAAGGGCCATTGTACTATCGGTCATGTTTCCTCCCCCAGGTAAATAACCTTTTTGATTCATGAAATTATCAAATTTCTTTGGAGAAATGGATGACAGGGTCACCAGGTCGTCAACAGTAAATGACTGAGCCTGCACAACACAAATAAAAAAAAACTGCAACTTGAGTATTAGTAAAATTCTCGCCATAACAAATCGTGGTCTTCCTTTTTCAGATCAGGTAACAGAAGGTTTTTTAAAGGAATTATGTTGGAGTATTATAGCGCTTAGGCGGAGTAGACCACGAAACTAAATATTTTTCTTAAAAATCCAAAATTGAGATGCGAATACCTGTAATTTTTAAATTGGCCGGTGTAAAAGTAAAAAATACATTATTCAGGTTTTGGCAGGGTAAAAGAAAAAACACTGCCTTTGCCCGGTTCGCTCTGAATACGGAGCTGGCCGTTATTTTTTGCTAAAAACTCTTTACAAAGCATCAGGCCGAGACCTGTACCCTGTTCCTGGGCGGTACCATTGCTGCTATAAAAATCCTGCCCTGCTATTTTCTTCATTTCCTCCTTACTAATGCCCTTCCCAGCATCTTTTACATACACTTCTGTAAACAATGATTGCTCAAAAGTACCAATAGAGATCCGCCCGCCCGATGGCGAAAATTTTATAGCATTGGATATGAGATTACGAAGTACCAGGTTAATCATGTCGCGGTCAGCCCAGGCGCTGGGCCCATCAATGGCCTTATTCTCAATATGGATTTTTTTAGCTTCAGCCTGTAAATACAATATTTGCAATACCTCATCAATCATTTCTCTCACATTTATAGCCCCCGCACTCACCGTATGCGCCTGCATCTGGCTTTTGGCCCATTGCAACAAATTGTCCATAAGACTGACGGTATAGTTCAGGTCATTTTTAACATCCGGAATCAACTCTTTTATTTCTTCTGCCGGCATATCCTGTTTCTGCATGTCATCAAAAAGATTGCGCAACGCATACATGGGCGCCTTAAGATCATGAGAAATAACAGTAAACAATTTATTTTTTAAAGAATTCAGCTGATCCAGTTCTTCAGCCTGTTTTTGCATCTCTTCATTATTCTTTTGCAAAGCGGCATTGCTTACCAACATGCTGATCTGGTAATTATTATTTTCTTTCTTTATAAGATACAAGCCATAAAAAATATAGATAATCGCCAGGGCCTGGTTAAAAAGATACCCGATAAAATTAATTTGCTCTAACTGGTAAGGATATTTTTTTAATACGACAGAAAGAATAAAATAACTGACCATTGAAAAGCTAATAGAAAAGATCATATATCCAATATCCCGGATAAAAAAAACAGACAATATGCCATAAAGAATAAAAGATAGCTCTACTCCAAAGTTTATCCCATTTATATAACTCAGGCATGTAAAAACCGGGTAAAAAATAAAATACACCAGTAAGGCATCCTGGTATTTATGCCGTTTGTTTAAAAATAAAACGACAACACTGACAAAGGGAGGTATACAGGCCACTAACCAGCCGGATACAGGAATTTTCCCGGCATAAAAAATACCAGATACAGCTACTATGACACCTGAGAGAAGTTGAAAAAAATTTAGAGAATTAAAAATCCCTAACCTGCTTTTTTCATACTCACTCATTCCGTCATCAGCTCCTATTCTTTTAACGTTATGTAAAATTGATAACAAATTATTAGCTACTAATTTCAGAAATTCAGCTAACCTGTAATAGCCTGCCTTAAAATACCCTTGTTGTACCGGGAATAATTGAAAAATATAGCTCATAAAGGAGGATGTTAGCTCTCAATGGGACGGTTCGTCTAACAAAATAGTAATTATTTATTTAATAAGGAATCTCCTTAAAAAATTAAATCCTTTTGTTGTCGTTATTAAAATACCCACTCTTATGATTTTTTTATTTTTTCCAGGCTAATCTGGTCAGTAAAAACGTCTAATTCCTTTATTTTTAACTTCTTTTCTTCTTTTACAACTTTGAAAATTATGCAATTCCGACAACTGTTCGTACTGGCAACAATTTTTTTTCTCGGCGTAAAAACTAATCCGGGCCAGGCCCAAAATGTCACTAAGGAAGATTGGGTCTCCTTATTTAACGGAAAAGATATCAGTGATTGGTTTGTAAAAATCCAGCACCATGAAACAGGTGATAATTATGGCAATACTTTTCGTATAGAGGATAACATCCTGAAAGTACGATACGACCAATATGATAAATTTAATGAACGCTTCGGTCATCTTTATTATAAAAACCCTTTCTCTTATTACCACTTGATAATTGAATATCGCTTTACCGGCGAATGGAGAAAAGATGCACCGGCTTATACAATTTTAAATAGCGGAGTAATGTTTCATTCTCAGGATCCACGCAGCATGCCCAAAGAACAAGACTGGCCTATTTCTATCGAAATGCAATTTCTTGGAGGATTGAGCGATGGTAAACCAAGACCTACCGGCAATATGTGTTCGCCTGGAACACATATCGTTTATAATGGGAAATTAGACACACGCCATTGTATTGATTCCCGCTCAAAAACATATGACGGAGATCAATGGGTCCGTGCCGAACTGATCGTACTTGGCGACTCTTTGATAACGCATATCATCAATGGCGATACTGTATTACAATATTCCCAACCACAGATCGGCGGCCCGGTTGTCAATCGTTTTGATCCGGCACAAAAACCTGATGGCAAAATGCTGAAAGAAGGTTTTATCGCCCTGCAAAGTGAAGGTCAGCCCATTGATTTCCGGAAAGTAGAATTATTAAACCTTGAAGGATGTATGGATCCCAAATCAAAAAATTACAGAAGCTATTTTGTAAAACATAATGACTCGTCCTGCAAATAGTGAGTTTACTATACTTTATATCCGGTTTTTTTGTTTAAACAGGCCGCAGCAAGATTAACATTTTTCATATACTATATTTTGTAAAACTTTGTTTCTGTTACATACCTGTATGCATCATGTAAGGCATGCAATTTGTTTTCATCTATTTTCAAATTTTGGCTATGAACTGGGTTGACCTTGCACTGATCATTGTTTTTCTTTTAGCCATCTGGGCTGGTTTTAGCCGGGGATTCATTCTCGGTTCTTTGGATCTGCTGGGCTGGGCTGGCAGTTTTATACTGGCTTATGTATTTTATAGCTATATAGCCAATATATTTAAAAAAATAATTGACCTCAATGTATGGCTATTGCCTGTGTCTTTTTTGCTCACACTGATCGTTGCCCGGTTGTTGATTGGCCTGATCGCCCGTTTTATCATTCGTACCCTCCCGGAAAAAACTCACCACTACTGGCTGAATAAATTCCTGGGCATAATGCCCGGTGCGATCAACGGTTGGATAATAGCCATCATTATTTCAGCATTACTACTGGCCCTGCCCCTGAAAGATAATATAAACAGCGAAACCCGTGAGAGCAAATGGGCGACAACACTCGCTATGCAGTCAGAATGGGCCAATAAAAAGCTTGCACCCGTTTTTGATCAAGCTGTCCGGCATACTATGAATAGCCTGATGGTAGATCCGCATTCTAATAAAAAAGTACCGCTTGGATTTACTTATGAAAAAGCTGAGGTTCGTCCTTTTTTGGAAATAAAAATGCTGGAAATGGTAAATAAGGAAAGAGCTAAAGAAGGATTGCCAGCATTAAAAGCTGATCCTGAAATGACACGGGTAGCAAGAGCACATTCAAGAGATATGTTTGTAAGAGGTTATTTTGCTCATAATAGCCCTGAAGGCAAAACACCTTTTGACAGGATGAGAGCTGCCGGTGTACAGTTCAATGCGGCTGGAGAAAATCTTGCTCTTGCTCAAACATTGGAAATTGCTCATACTAATCTTATGAACTCACCCGGCCATCGTGCAAATATTTTACATCCTTCCTTTGGCCGGCTTGGAATAGGTATTCTTGATGGAGGCTTTTTTGGTCTTATGGTTAGCCAGGAATTCAGAAATTAATTTCCTTTTAATCTCTGATGGGTATAAAATACCAACCTTATACCAGTTTGCACCCAAGAAAAGCCCGCTTCTATTTAACGCTTTGCGGTTATGTAGCTATTTTTCCCTTTTAATACAGGATTATAAAATGGTATAATAGTTGGCTTTTTAATATAAAAAGTGACTTATGAAAATATCATCATTCTTCTTTATTCTTTTCTTTACTCTTTTTGTTTTGAGCGGCTGTGGAGCTGTAGAAACAATTTTCAAAGCAGGCATGTGGTGGGCATTTTTCCTGGTTGCCCTTGTTATTGTTATTATTTTATGGGTAGTAGCAAAGACAAGAAAATAAAATATTCCAGCGAATCCTGATATTTCTTCCAGCAAACTAAAACCGGTAATGGTAACAGCATTTATAAATTAGTTATCAAAAGCAGGTGGTCGTGCACCTATATATAATTATTCAATTTCCATATCTAAAAATTTCCTTACCTGCTTCACGGGGAGAAGATTCCCCAATAACCCGGTAATAGCCGGCAAATAGTTTTATAGTTTATCTCATCTGAAAAAATTTATCCGGAAACCAACTTTGAACAAAAGAGATATTGCCATGTTATTAAAATGAAAAAATATTTTACTAAATGCAAAAGAGAAAATTAGGTGATTCTTCACTAGAAGTAGCTCCGCTTACTTTAGGCGGCAATGTTTTTGGCTGGACCATTGGTGAAAAAAGATCTTTTGAAATATTAGATGCATTTGTTGCAGCAGGGTTCAATCTTATTGATACAGCAGATGTATATTCCCGCTGGGTAACGGGCCATGCAGGCGGCGAATCAGAAACAATTATTGGCAACTGGATGAAACATCGTGGTAATCGCAAGCAAGTAGTTGTCGCTACCAAGGCTGGTGGAGATATGGGTCTGGGGAAAAAGGATATTTCAAAAAAACATATTCTGAAAGCTGCAGAAGAATCACTGAGGCGATTACAAACCGATCATATCGATCTTTATCAAACGCATTGGGACGATAACGAAACTCCCGTGGAAGAAACACTTTCAGCTTACCAGCAATTGATCAAAGAAGGTAAAGTAAGATATATCGGTGCTTCTAATTTATCACCGCAGCGATTACTGGCTTCGCTTGAAGCCAGCAAAAAAGACGGGTTACCAAAATACCAGTCTTTTCAACCCGAGTATAATCTGTATGCCCGTGAAAAATTTGAAAAGGAATTAGAAAAAATTTGTGTTGATAGTAATCTTGGCGTTATCAATTACTATTCCCTGGCAGCAGGTTTTCTCACCGGAAAATACCGTAGCGAGGCAGATATTTCAAAAAGCGCAAGAGGTGAAGGCAATAAAAAATATTTGAACGAAAGAGGGTTTAAGATTTTGAAGGCATTGGATGAAGTGGCTGCAAAACACAATACTACACAGGCAAGTGTTGCTATCGCCTGGTTAATTGCAAGACCATCAGTAACAGCTCCTATTGCGAGTGCCACCAGTCTTTCACAACTGGATTCACTGGTGAAAGCAACACAGTTGCACCTGGATATGGAAAGTATCCGGTTGCTGGATACGGCTAGTGCCTGGTATTAAACTATTGTATGAGTTATTGCTAAATAGCTGAATCTCTGATAAATGTATTGTAACTGATTATGGTTCAGGTTGACTATACGAAAGTGTTAAAAATAGTTTACAAAAATTACCAATCTGTATCTTTGCCGGGCATTTATTATTATAATTTTATCATTAGTTGCTTGCCATTCAGTAAAAAAAGCAACGAAGATGAAAAGCAGTATTATAAATTTTATCAGGATTCCGCAAAAACTGGTAGCTCCGCTACGGCCATCATTTATCAAAACAAAAAATGAGGCTGCGATAATCAGTCCTGGTTATTCAACAAAACAAATTCGTATTGCGGTTTCGGCATTCTTTTTTTGCCAGGGGATTTGTTTTGCCTCATGGGCCAGCCGTATACCTGATATTAAATCAAGCTTACATTTAAGTGACGCTGCTTTAGGAAGCCTTCTGCTGGCATTACCCGCCGGGCAATTAATAGCTATGCCTTTTTCAGGAAGATTAGTTACAAGTTTTGGCAGTAAAAAAGTATTGCGGATATGCGCTGTATTGTATGCCATTTGTCTTACTAATATTGGCCTGGCCACCCAGCCCTGGCATTTGGGATTAGGATTATTTCTTTTTGGCGTTTGTGGAAATATGTGCAATATTTCAGTGAATACACAAGCCGTAGGAGCCGAAAAAATATATGACCGTCCTATCATGACCTCCTTTCATGGCGTGTGGAGTACCGCAGGTTTTACCGGAGCGGCTATTGGCTTATTAATGATGGGACAATATGTATCGCCTTATATTCATTTTTGGATCATTGCCGGTCTGGTGATCATAACCACTATGGTCACGCAGAAATACCTCCTTACCGGACGGGCTGCTGCAACAGAAAAAAAATCTTTTTTCTCCAGGCCGAACGCCATGCTTGTACAATTAGGTATTATTGGATTTTTCAGTATGGCAAGTGAAGGCGCTATGTTTGATTGGAGTGGAGTTTACTTTCAACAGATAGTTAATGCGCCAAAATCATTAATTGCTTTAGGGTATCTCACTTTTATGATAGCAATGGCGAGCGGAAGATTTGTGGGTGACAGGTTGATAGCAAAATACGGCCGGAAGAATATGCTTCGTATAAGTGGTATTCTTATTTCTACGGGCTTATTCACTTCCGTCATTTTTCCACATATCATTACAGCTACTATTGGTTTTTTGATCGTTGGTTTTGGCGTCTCTTCTATTGTCCCTATGGTGTATAGCGCTGCAGGAAAAAATTCAAAGATTTCCCCGGGCATGGCGCTAACCGCAGTTTCCAGCATCAGCTTTCTTGGTTTCCTGATGGGGCCACCGTTAATTGGATATGTGTCAGAATTGCTAAACCTGCGTTACTCCTTTGCACTGATCGGGTTGCTGGGTTTAACTATCAGCCTGATGGTATCAAAAATAAAAGCGCTGGATTAAAGCAAACCGCGAAGGATTTCTAAAAAGGCATTATAGTACAGTCGTTTGCCAACACTATTTACTTTATCTGAGGGAATAAGAACATTTACTATTTTCACTACTCAAACGTTCTTATATGAAAAGGAATCTGCTTGCTATAATTTTCCTGTTTGCTTTTTATGTTTGTAATGCAGCCAATAAAAAAGAAGTTTCTTCGCCTGACGGAAAAATAAAGGTTACTATAGAAGCTAAAGAAAAACTGTTTTATTCGGTCAGTTATGAAAACAAGATAGTGCTGTTATCTTCTTCCATCAACATGATGTTAGAAAACGGTATTGATCTTTCCGGCAAAATTAGTTTTAAAAAAACAACAACACATTATAACAACTCTGTTATCATTTCTCCAGTTCCTGAAAAAAGAAAAAATATTCCTGATATCTATAATGAACTTACGATCCGACTTAAACAACCTTTCAGCGTCATATTCCGGGTTTACAATGATGGTGTAGCTTATCGTTTTGTTTCTCATTTCAAGGATAGCATCATTATCAAAAATGAAACAGCCTCCTTTAATTTTCCTGCCAATCATCTTTTCTATTACCCGGAAGTAGTAAAAAGAGAGAATACAGATATTTATCACACAAGTTTTGAAGAACCTTATAAATTAAAACCGTTAGATAGTTTAACTCAAAACAATTTATGTTTTACGCCTGTACTGGTAGCACCGGTGGAAGGACCTAAAATCATTATCACAGAATCAGACCTTGAAGATTACCCGGGTATGTTTGTAAATGGCAATGGGAATAATTCATTGAGCGGCCAATTTGCTCCCTACCCCTTGGAAGAAAAAATTGCTGAAGGTGAATTTCCACAGGCTATTGTCACTAAAAGAGCAGACTATATTGCTAAAACAAAAGGCACCCGTAGCTTTCCGTGGAGAGTTTTATTAATTGCTGCATCTGATAAAGAGCTTCCTGCTAATGATATGGTTTACCGGCTGGCTTCCCCATCAAGAGTTAAGGATGTATCATGGATCAAACCAGGGAAAGGAACTGATGAATGGATCATTGGTATCAACTTATTTAATGTGCCATTTAAAACAGGAGTAAATACAGCGACGTATAAATATTATATTGACTTCGCCAAACGATTTGGCTTTGACCGCATCATGATGGATGCCGGATGGAGTGATTATAAAGACCTGTTCAAAATAAATCCGGCTATCGATATGGATGAAATAGCCGCTTATGCCAAAGAGAAGAATATTAAACTCAGTATGTGGACACTGGCGATGACATTAGCCAAACAATTAGAGCCGGCATTGGAACAATTTAATAAATGGGGCGTTGATTTTATCATGACCGACTTTATGGATCGCGACGACCAGGAGATGGTGAAATTTTATTATAGAATTTCCGAAGCCTGTGCGCAACACAAGATCATGATCATGTATCACGGTGCATTCAAGCCTGCAGGTTTTAACCGTACTTATCCTAATGCCGTAACCCGCGAAGGCGTTTTAGGATCGGAGTATAATATCTGGAGCGATAAGCCAACTCCTGAACATAATTTGCTTTTACCTTTTATACGTATGACATCGGGCCCTATGGATTATGAACCCGGAATATTAGATAATGCCACTGCAAAAACATTTCGCCCTATTGGCGATAAGGTAATGGCGCAGGGCACCCGTTGTCACCAGGCAGCTATGTTTATTATTTATGAAAGCCCGATACAGATCTTTGCAGGCAATCCTTCACAAGGTTTACTGGAACCTGCATTTATGGAATTATTGGGTAGCATTCCCTCCACCTGGGATACAACGATCGTACTGGATGGAAAAGTCGGCGATTACATTATAACAGCAAGAAAAAAAGGAAACGATTGGTTTATTGGGGCAATGACAGATTGGACAGCAAGAGCTTTGTCTATTGATCATTCTTTTTTAGACGAAGGAGATTATGAAGCTACCATCTGTGAAGATGGTATCAATGCTGACCGGTATGCTTCAGATTATAAATTATCAAAACAACAGACAACAAAAAAAGATTCTATCAATATACAGATGGCCCCTGGCGGCGGCTATATACTGAGGCTGGTTAAAAAATAACCGGGGATCATTCCACTTTTACTTTTAAAACAAAATCGCTGCTAACAGGATCTCCCGCCATCATGTTGGGACTGATGTAAATTTTATAAGTTCCCTTTTGCGTAAGATCATATTTCATCGTGTTGCCAAAAGGCCCATCCGATTTTCCATTAGGAAAATAGATATGGCTGAAACGAATGGTGGCTTTTTTATTGTCAGGAACAATAGATGCTGTCAGCTTTTTCCCAACCGTTACCGGTAAATAACAAATTACCGGCTCACCCTTTTTACCCACATGACCTTTTACACTAACAGAAATACTATCAGGTGCAAAGGCAAGATGAATAACGCTATCAAACTGGATATTTTTAGGTACACTATCGGCCGGGTTTGTGTTAATAATAGTATCCTGCTGAGGGATAATATTATCGCTGGCCGTTCCAGATTCTTTTTCATTAACCTTTGGCGAATCACTACAAGCCATCATGATAAAAATACCGCAAACGACAACCAGCAGGAATTTCATAAAACTGTTTACTTCTGATATAGCAAATACACTGCCGTTTTAATTAAGATCATCTCCTTCTTCTTCTCCGTCAGGCTCAACAAATACATCCATTCTCCGTTCACCGATCTGCTGCCGCCACATCGCATAATACAACCCTCTTTTTTCTACAAGGTTATTATGCGATCCTGATTCAACGATCTTCCCTTTTTCCAAAACATAAATAACATCTGCATGCATGATAGTGGAAAGACGATGGGCAATTAAAATAGTAATCGGGTCGTGCTGTGCTGAAATTTTCTTTATTGTTTCCGTAATAGCTTCTTCTGTTAGTGAATCAAGTGCTGAAGTAGCTTCGTCAAAGATCATCAGGCCGGGATTGCGCAGCAGTGCCCTTGCAATTGCGATACGTTGACGTTCGCCACCTGAAAGTTTCATACCACCTTCGCCTAACATGGTATCCAATCCTTTTCCTGAACGAGCCAGCATTCCGTCACAGGAAGCTTTGTGTAAAGCTTCTAACATCTCTTTGTCTGTAGCTGATGATTTTACAAATAATAGATTATCACGGATCGTTCCAAAAAACAATTGTGTTTCCTGTGTTACAAATCCTATCTGTCGCCTCATTTCGTTATACCTGATATCCGTTGCTGAAATATTATTGAAAGAAATTTGTCCGCTCACTGGTTTATATAAACCCACCAGCAATTTCACCAACGTTGATTTTCCTGATCCTGACGGTCCAACAAAAGCAATAGTCTCTCCATTGTTAACTGTAAAAGAAATATCATCAATAGCATTATGCGATGCCGTCTTATGTCTGAACACAACATCATTAAAGCTCAACGTAGTTAATTTTCCAATCTCTATTGGTTCTTCAGGTCGCGTTTCAATGGGCTGCTTCATCAGTTTATCAAAATTGCGCAGTGATGCTTCCGCTTCGCGGTAAGAAAGAATGATATTACCCAGGTCCTGTAACGGCCCGAAGATAGTAGTAGAAATAAATTGCATACTGATCAATTCACCCGTTGTCAATACATCACGGAAAATAAGCCATAGCAAAATAAAAAGTATAGATTGCTTAAGCAGCGTAAGTGCGGAGCTTTGAAAAAAAGAAAGTGTTCTTACTTTTTTTACTTTCATCATTTCCAGGTCAAATATCTTTTTGGTATGCTCTCTCAACCTTTTTATTTCCGGGTAAGTAAGGCCCAGGCTTTTTACCAGTTCTATATTTCGAAGCGATTCTGTAATGGCCCCTGACATCTGGTTGGTTTCCCGGTTGATGGAACGTTGAAGTGTTTTTATTTTTTTACTTAATAACCCCGTCAAACCGCCTAACACTAAAACACCGATGACAAACACAGGGATCAGCAGCCAATGTTTGGTGATGGCATACCAAATCAGGAAACCAATTCCAATTACAGATGAAAATAGAATATTGATAAATGAATTGATAAAACGTTCCGTATCTGTTCTTACTTTTTGTAATACAGAAAGCGTTTCGCCGCTGCGCTGCCCTTCAAACTCTTCAAACGATAAACGAAGCGTCTGTTTTAATCCATCGTTAAATATCTGCATCCCGAATTTCTGCACTACCAGCCGCATAACATAATCCTGGAATGTTTTTGTCAATCTTGCCAGCAAGGCAATAACAACAGCGATCCCCAGCCAGAAGGATACACCCTTCACTAATTCGTTCTCCGTTTTAGTGCCGGGATTGGTAGCATACTCATCAATTATTTTTCCGAAAATGATAGGATCAACCAATGTCAACAATTGTGCTACACCTGCCAGTGATAAAGAGAGAATAATAAGCCCGCGATGCGGCCTCAGATAGCTCCAGAGTATTTTCAAAACTTAATTGATTGGTTGGTTTAAAGATATAAAAATTGAGCCGATGGCATTTAATAAAAAAAGACCCCGAAAGGTCTTTTGCTTTTTATAAAATTTTTTTTTTAACCGTCCCTTCTTTCAAACTTGCCGCGATTACCACCCCTGTTGTCACTACCTCGTTGCTCACGATTCCTGTTTTCATTGCTACGGCTTTCAAACTGTTGCGGTTGCTGTTGTATTTGCCGCTGTGGCTGACGCTCATTTCTTATTTCTCTCCGGTTGGGTTGCTGAACCGGATTATTATTTCTTTCAACCTGGCGCCTTTCAATTCTCCTGTTATTATTTTGCTGTATCTCATTGTTTCTTCTGTCAGGCGGTCTTACTTCTCTTGCTTCATTATTTCCAGAACGATTTGTGTTTCTATCAAAAACATTACGACGCTCATTTCTATTACTATTGCCAGGTTGCTGTACTTCGTTATTTCTTCTATCAGTAGGCCTTACTTCCCTCCTCTCATTATTGTCAGGCCGGTTGGTGTTTCTATCGAATACATCAGAACGTTCGGTTCTTCTATCGTTACCAGGTTGTCGTATATCATTTCTTCTCGTATCGTTTGGCCTTACCGCCCTGTTCTCATTATTATTCCGACGATTTGTATTTCTATCAAATACATTGCGACGTTCATTTGTCCTGTCAGAAGGTCTAACCGTCCTTACATCCCTATTCCCCTGCCGGTTCTGCTCCCTGTCAAATACATTTCTTCTTCCGGCATTCCCGTTATTGCGTTCATCTCTGTTATACCGGTCAAAATTTCGTGGAGCTATATTCCTGTTATTCTCACGTTGTATTCTCGGACGATAAAGATTTACCTGGTTGTTACGAAACTCCCTTCCACCGGGCCTGTTTGATTCCCTGAAATTTACCGGCCTGATACGCCCTGCATATCGTTCAGCATCGTTACGCCGCGGACCATTTACATATACATTATTTCTGTTGCCATAATTATTTATGATCGTTGTATTGTTGATGATCGTCGTATTGCGGCTCCGGTCCACATAATAGTTACCAATATGTCTTGAGTTGATATATCGCCTTGGTGCAAAACACCAATAGTTAGATGGCGGGTTATAGTTACCAAAGCCAATACTTATATTAATGCCCGGCCTGATCGGCGCCCATCCATAATAATCGCCACCGGTACGCCAGGAAACCCATGCCGGCGACCAGTCATAACCGGGCACCCACATCCATCCATAAAAAGGATCATGAAACCAGCGGCCATAGTGAAACGGCGCCCAGCCCCATGAATAATCTGATACCCACATCCAATCGTATTCATCGGACCATACCCAGTGACCGCCTGTGCTATAAGGCTGAAAATCCTGGCCGATGTTTGGCGCCCATACATATCCATATTCAGGATAATCGATCCACCGTCCATGAGGGCTTAACTCATCATAAAATGTTTGATAAGAAACACTGATATTAACACCCTGGGCAGATGCTGTGTTTCTTAATGAGCCGACCAGCATTACGGAGAATGCCAGGCTGGTTATCGTTAAAAGACGTTTCATGTGCATTTTTTTTGTTTTTACTTTTGTCACATGGAATTCGTTATAAAAATTTTCTTCACTTTGTGTCCGAATCTGTCCGAAAATTTTTATTCCTCATTTCATGTAATAAAATTTAATTGTTTTCAATAGCAAGAATTCCTGAAATCAATTATACTTAAAATTGACTCTGTAAATATGAGCTATTTATATGCCATGAAGTTGCACCACCCTGGCTAACAGCCCATTGTTGTGAAAACTTTTGGCAAAAATTTTTAACAGATGTATTCGTAACTTCAATACACATTAAAAACAAATATATGGACCAGCGCATTATCAACCTGTATGATGAGTATACCCATAAACCTCTTTCCCGCAATGAGTTTCTAAGCAAGCTCGCCATTCTTACAGGCAGCACTGCTGCAGCATTGGCCATCTTACCCATGATAGAAGTAAACAATGCTCATGCGGCTGTTACACCCGACGAAGATCTTTTTACAGAACGTATCAATTACCCGGGTGCCACCGGAGATATGCAAGCTTATGTTGCAAGACCAAAAGAAGAAAAAAAATATGGCGCAGTCGTAGTGATACATGAGAACCGCGGATTGAATGCGCATATAGAAGACGTTGCCCGCCGTGCTGCCACAGCGGGTTATTTAGCTATTGCTCCCAATGCACTTTCTCCATTAGGCGGTACGCCTGCTAATGAAGATGAAGCCAGAACAAAATTTCAGCAACTAAAAGCTGAAGACAGTTTGCAGAATTTCATTAAAGCATTTGATTATTTAAAAACAAGAAAAGATGCCAATGGGAATTTTGGTTGCGTAGGTTTTTGCTGGGGTGGCGCTATGTCAAATAATTTAGCAGTGAATGTCCCTTCATTAAAAGCTGCTGTGGCTTTTTACGGACGCCCGGCAGATATAGCTGATGTTCCTAAAATAAAAGCGGCTGTACAACTTCACTATGCGGGACTTGATGAACGAATAAATGCAGGTATGGCTGCCTATGAAGAAACCTTGAAAAAAGCCGGCGTTACTTACGAGCAATATTTGTACGAAGGAGTAAATCATGCTTTTCATAATGATACCGCAACCACACGATACAATGAAGCTGCTGCAAAATTAGCCTGGCAGCGTACAATGGATTTTTTTGCAAAGCATCTCAAATAATTTGTTACCGGTAACCGGCAACTGGAACCTTGTTTCTTTATCTTCGCAGCCTTGTGCAACTGAAAGATTATTATTCCATATTAGAACTACCCCCTTCTGCCTCAGGAGACGAAATAAAAAAAGCATACCGAAGGCTTGCGCACCAGTATCACCCGGATAAAAAGAATAACGATCCCTACGCTGCAGCACAGTTTTCAGATATCAAAGAAGCTTATGAAATATTAAGCAACCCGGTAAAAAAAGATTATTACCTGCAGCAGCGCTGGTATGCGCAAAGCACCGGAAAAAAAATTAAACAGGAAACAATTACACCTGTAACTATATTGAAGCAATTGCTGAAACTTAACAGGCATGTTTCAAAACTGGATAGCCACAGAATGGATCATGAAGGCCTGTTCAATCATTTGAACACCATCCTTTCCGATGAAAATATAGCTATGTTGAATGCCTTTAATGATCCGGCAATTAATAAGGAAATTATATTTACTGCACTTAAAAGCGGTAACGGACTTTCCTGGCGTTTTATAATTCCATTTACGGTGCGGCTAAAAAAACTTAGTATAGCCGATGAATCACAACATAAAAAAATTGACCAGTTCATCCGTCAACATAAACAAACCAATTATTGGGAGAAAAAGAAAATATGGGTCATTCTTTTTATTGTGCTGCTTATCTGCCTTGTAATTTTCTTTGCGGGAAAATAAAATGATCAGGATCCCCCTCCTGAAAGTTTGTTTTCTATATTATGCATCATATTTGATATTGGACCTTCCATCTTATTGGTCCGGTCATCCAGGGAATCATCTTTCAATAAATCACCTAATTGCATGGCGGCAGGTAAATAAAGTAAAATATTATGTCGCTGTCCTTTCATATAGGTTTTAATCTTTTCAGGATTTTCTTTGTCACCGGCTGATTCATGTATCAGTTTTACTGCTTCCCGTACTATCTTCTGCATATGATCTTCAACCTCTCCAACGGAAGTGTTTGAATATTGGGCAACTTTATCTACAGCTTCGGATTGCTTACCCTCATAAATAAGTTCCAGCCATTTTTTTTCCGCATCTTGAGTAAGTATGTAATTAGCGCCGTTATCAGAACGGGTAAACTTAACCAAACCGGCCAAAACAGCGGTTATGGCAGACTGCGCAAGCTTTTCGCCGGAAGAGCGGGTAGCGATATCTTTAACTTCCTGGCTATTAGGGTCCACCTTTTGCAAAGAAGGATAACCAAGGTTTTTTTGGATTGCTTCTACAATATTTGTGGTCATGGCTCTATTTTTTATAAACGATAAAAAAACTATGCCACAAATGAGAATACGTTAGTTATTATAAATCAATTATTCGTGCTTTCATTTCCTTATACGGTCGTCTCAGTATCTTTGCCGTATGCATTATGTTTCTGTAGAGAATCTGACCAAGAGTTATGGTATACAACCCCTGTTTGAAAATATTTCCTTTCATATCGAAGAAGGTGATAAAATATCCCTTGTAGCAAGAAATGGTTCAGGAAAATCAACACTATTAAAGATATTATCCGG
>JAKFEJ010000737.1:0-4356 GCA_036675745.1 Chitinophagaceae bacterium
TTATTTTATCTCCTGTGGTACCCAGCAAAGGATCCCCAATTATCTTCAGCATGTAACGGATAGTACAGGAAAGGGAGAAGTTAAGATACCGGAATTACGGATTCAAAAAAATGATCTTCTTTCTATACAAGTTTATAGCGCCAGTACAAAACCGGAGATTTCTGATGCAATCTATAATTTACCCTCGCAGGGGCAGGGACAAGGGCAGTCTGCAGGAGGATCATCAGCCGGCGGTTTTTTGGTGGATGTAAATGGTAATATAGAATATCCACGTTTAGGCTTGCTTCAGGCGGAAGGCCTTACCAAACTGCAATTAGCCGATGTCATTAAGAGAAAGATCAATGAAAAAGATTCAGTATTGACCAATCCTTCCGTGATCATCCGGTTTCAGAATTTAAAAGTGACCGTGATGGGTGAAGTAAATCAGCAGGGGCCTATCAGCGTCCCCGGTGAAAGGGTAACGATACTGGAAGCTATTGGCCTGGCCGGCGGCACCACTGATTTCGGGCTAAAAAATTCCGTAAAGGTGATGCGGGAAATAGATGGCAAAAGGGAGACCGGGTTGGTGGACCTGTCCTCTGAAAAATTATTTGAATCTCCTTATTATAACCTGATGCAGAATGATGTGGTAGTGGTGGACCCCAGCAAAAGAAAACAGAAAAAAGCCGACCAGGACGTGGTTATGCGGCAAGTTACTTTTGGCCTTAGTCTTATAACATCTATTGCCTTGCTCTATAATATTTTTAACTAATGGCTCTTACTGAAAATTCATCTACTATTATAATGGAAGAGCAGCCCACTACCAATAAGAGTGAGTTGGCGAACCTGAGCGTAAGGGACCTGTTTTATAAATATATCCGGTTCTTTCCCTATTTTCTTTTATCCGTTGCATTTACTTTGCTGATCGCTTTTGCTTACCTGCGGTATGCCGGCCAGGTTTATAGTGCCGGGGGCAGTATGCTGATCAAAAGTGAAAGCAATAGTCGCCAGGGCTCCGACAAAGTAGAAGATATTATCCTGGGAAGCAGCCGCTCTGAAAACATTCAAAGCGAGATCGAAATATTAAAATCCCGCCCACTCATGACAAGAGTGGTCAACAAACTGGGCCTGCAGTACTCTTATATCGCCAAGGGAAGG
Source organism: Chitinophagaceae bacterium (assembly GCA_036675745.1). Lineage (GTDB taxonomy): Bacteria > Bacteroidota > Bacteroidia > Chitinophagales > Chitinophagaceae > Terrimonas_B. The sequence goes on from JAKFEJ010000737.1 coordinate 1,138, forward strand.
ATCAAAGATCAGAATGTTTACAAACAAGCTCCATTTTTAGTCGAGACCTTCAAAATAGCCGATTCTGCAAGGTCTTTTTCAATGACCATAAAATTCATTAATAAAAACCAGTTCCATATCAATAATGAAGCTGCTGTTTTTAATTTTGACCAGGTTTTTGAAAACGGCAATGGTGTTTTTCGTTTACAGAAAGAAGCGGATCCTGCGGCCGGTGCTGAATATGAACTTGACTGGCAACCTGCCGAAAGAGTAGCCGCCGGTCTTGCGGGCAGTGTGCAGGTACAACCGAAAGTGGGAGGTACGGGCATTCTTTTGATTGGTATAGAAGCCAGCAATCCCCATATGGCGGCGGATATTATCAATAACCTGATGGTGCAGTATGACTCCATGACCATTGAGCAGAATAATTTTTCTACCGACCAGATGCTGGGTTTTATTGATATCCGCTTAAATAAATTAAAAGGAGAATTAGATAGTGTCCAGGAGATCCTGCTGGATTATCGTCAAAAAAATAAATTGATCGATGTAGAAGCTCAATCCGGCAATTCATTTACAAAAATAACCGCGGCGGATCAGCTTATCAATGAACAGCAGATGAAAATGACCGTAGCGGATATGGTTGACGATTACCTCAAGGATAAACAGAATCAATATAATAAGGTGGTGGTGCCCTCATCCCTGGGCCTGGAAGATCTCACTTTAAATGAACTGGTGAATGGATACAATAAGGCACAGATTGAACGAAGAGCCATATTAGAATCTGATATCCCTGCCGATAACCCGGCTGTAAAAGAGGCGGAAGCGATCATAGAACAGCAGCGGCAAATGGTATTGGAAAACCTTACCAATATCAGGTCTTCTTACCAGGCTGCTATTGCTACTTTAAGCAGGAAAAGCGCATCTGAACAAAACGAACTGCAGGAGCTCCCCTATAAAATGAAGGAGCTGATAGACCTGGAAAGACAGGTAACTACCAAACTGGCACTGTACAGCCTGCTGGAAGGCAAACGGGAAGAAGGGGCCATATCAAGAGCTTCCACCATTTCCAACTCCAATATTATCGACAGGGCTTCCGCCAATACTGTACCGGTAAAACCGGATAGAAGAACCATCCAGTTAATGGCTGTTCTTTTGGGATTGGCCTTGCCGGCCCTTATCATTTTCCTGAAAGAAGTATTGAATGATAAGGTCACTACCCGCTTCGATGTTGAAAAAATAACCCAGGTGCCTATTCTTGGAGAAGTAGGGCATTCTTTTGCTGACAATGCCCTTGTCGTAAACAAAACCAGCCGGGGTATGGTAGCCGAGCAGTTCCGGAGCATCCGTTCCAACCTGCAGTATATTATCAGTAAAGTAAACAAGCCCATCATATTAGTCACTTCCTCTTTTAGTGGCGAGGGCAAATCATTTGTCAGTATCAATATGGCTTCGGTGCTTGCACTGACCGGAAAAAAAACACTTATCCTTGAATTTGATATCCGCAAGCCGAAAGTGCTGGCGGGCCTGGGCCTGGGCAGAAGACCCGGTATTTCCAATTTCCTGGTGGGCAAAGCGGAATTAAAGGACCTGGTCGTTCCTATTCCCGGCCATGAAAATTTGTTTGTTCTTGCCTGCGGCCCTATTCCGCCCAACCCGGCAGAACTGCTGCTTGATCAAAAAATAACGGAACTGTTTGACTGGGTAAGGACTGAATTTGATGTAGCCCTTATAGATACAGCACCAGTGGGTATGGTCAGTGATGCGTTAACGTTAGGAAAATTCGCAGATTGCACTTTATACCTGGTGCGCCAGGGCCGTACATTTAAAAAGCAGGTAGTATTGATTGATGAACTGTACAAGGATAATAAACTTCCCAGGGTCTCCATTGTGATCAATGATGTAAAGGTTAAAGCGGGTTACGGCTACTATGGCTATGGACGTTATGGGTATGGATATGGTTATGGCAATGGCCAGGATAGTTATTATGAAGAAGAAAAACCGCCGCAATCAACTTTTGATAAAATGATTTCGGCGATGGACTTCAGGAAGTGGTTCCGGAGAGGAGGAGGTTGAGGTTTGAAGTTTGAGGTTTGAAGTTTGAAGTTTGAAGTTTGAAGTTTGAGGTTTGAGGTTTGAGGTTTGAAGTTTGAGGTTTGAAGTTTGAAGTTTGAAGTTTGAAGTTTGAAGTTTGAAGTTAAGGAGGAGGTTGAGAAGAAGGATGAGTTTGAAAAAACATTTTTTATTTATTACTGAATTGATATGCGGATTTTAGTTACCGGTGGCGCCGGGTTTATAGGTTCTAATTTAGCAGAGAAATTATTGGCCAATGAAAGAGTGAGTTTTGTACGGGTACTGGATAACCTGGCTACAGGTTCCTTAAAAAATATTGAAGGATATTTCACCCATCCGAAATTTGAATTTATCGAAGGTGATATCCGCAATTTTGAAACTTGTTTGAAGGCTTGTGAGGGAATTGATGCTATCACACACCAGGCGGCATTGGGATCTGTTCCCCGGTCTATCAAAGATCCTTTGACGACCAATGATGTTAATATCACCGGCACGCTGAATGTTTTTACCGCCGCTAAAGAAAAGAATATAAAACGGGTAGTATATGCCGCGAGTTCTTCTACTTATGGAGATCATCCCGGCCTGCCGAAAGTGGAAGATAAGATCGGTAATCCCCTCTCTCCCTATGCTGTTACCAAGTTTGTGAATGAGTTGTATGCCAAAGTGTATGGTGGCCTTTATGATATGCAATTTATCGGCCTTCGTTATTTCAACATATTCGGGCCGAGGCAAGACCCGCAAGGCGCTTATGCGGCCGTGATCCCTTTGTTTGCAAAAGCTTTATTGGAAAACAAGGCTCCCGTTATTAATGGTGATGGCAGCCATAGCAGGGATTTCACCTTTGTGACCAATGCCGTGCAAGCCAATATCGCCGCCTTATTTACGGACAAGAAAGAAGCGGTAAACCAGGTATATAATATTGCTTGCGGAGAACAGACTTCTTTGTTACAACTTTTCGATGCGTTGAAAGAAGAGGCTGCCAGCGAATTGCTGCCAACCCACGGCCCGGATCGGGCAGGAGATGTTAAACATAGTCTTGCGGATATCTCAAAAGCAAAAAATCAACTTGGTTACGACCCGGCCATATCTGTTCATAGCGGACTAAAAGCCACATTTGAGTGGTATAAAAACAATCCTGATCGTTTATAGTAGAAGAGGCTGAGATTGAGG
>JAKFEJ010000651.1:0-4294 GCA_036675745.1 Chitinophagaceae bacterium
TTGCTTTTTTTGATGAACGGTCAGGCAAGGTCATTAGTTTGTCAAATCCTTTTCATTTATTGAAATGGTGCATCAATCGTACTACCGGGTTTGTCTTTTGAGAATACACATGTATTCATGGGGTCTTTTTTTCATACCATCACAGAGGAAAACAAATCAACATTGAATAAGCCTACCGATTCGGACCTGGTATATTATTCAGAGCTTAATAACTGGTATACGGAAAATTCATTTCGCAGTTTTTCTCTTAAGTATGTAGTTGACAGAACTATTTATTTTAAAGTAGGAAACAAAGAGCATGCAGTCAATGCAGGTAATTTCCTGCTTGGATGTAAACAGCCATATGTAAATGCATATTTTGAATCAAAGCAAATCGTAAAAAGCATTTGTATTGATATCTGCCCGGCTACCGTAGCAGAAGCTTTTACTGTTTTAACGGCACAGGGTGATCATAATTTTGATAATTACATGGCCGGCTATTTTAAAACTCCTTATTTCTTTGAGACCGTTTGTCCTGTGGGTGTAGCCGCATTTGGCGATAAACTGAATGATCTTGTTGCCGCCATTGCTAATGGCAATGCTGATGAAGAGGTTGATAAGGAATGGTTTCTTGACCTGGTACAAAAGATCATCTTTCATGAATATGGAAATTACCTGGCATTAAATGGCATTCGTTCGGTTCGACTGGAAACAAGAAAAGAAATTTTGCGTCGCCTTAAAGTGGCAAAACAATACATGGATGACGCATTTCTGGAAATTGAAGAGATAAACCAGGTTGCGGATGTTTGCAATATGTCGGAATTTCATTTTTTCAGGTCCTTTAAACAGGCATTCAATAATACACCGTATCAATACATATTAAGCAAGCGGCTGCAACTGGCAAAAGAGCTGCTTAAGAATAGGAAGATGTCAGTTACAGACATTGCTGGTCATTGTAGTTTTCCTGATGTCTTTACTTTCAGCAAAGCTTTTAAAAGGCAATTCAAAACGCCACCTTCCCGTCTTTCTGCTGTTGATAGGTAGAAAAGCGTCATCTATCCTTCCTTATTTTCCGTTCGGCAACAAAGCAGTTTTTGACAAAGATTTTGATCAACTCCTGGTTATTTTTACGTTAGCGGTAAAGAGATGCAAATGATCAGAACAGTTATCATAGAAGACGAAAAAAAGATTGCTGAAGATTTCAAAGCAATGTTAATGAAAGCTTCTGCCGAAACAGAAGTGCTGGCATCTTTTTCTACAGTGAGGGAAAGTGTTGAATATCTTTCAATGAACGAAGCTCCCGATCTTATTTTTTCCGATGTTCAATTATCCGATGGCTTGTCTTTTGATATTTTTAACCAGGTCAGCATTAAGAGTCCTGTAGTATTCGTAACCGGCTATGATAAATTTATGCTCAGCGCCTTTGAACATAATGGCATTGATTACCTGCTGAAACCAGTTGATGAAAAAGACCTGAACAAAACGCTGGCAAAGTATAAAACATTAGAAAATCATTTCGTTGATAATTCTTTCATCCGCTCATTCAGACAAAAATTTAAAACAAGATTGCTTGTCAGGAAAGGAATAGAAAACATTCCTTTACCAATAAAGGATATAGTAATAATCTATACCGAGAATAAGCTGGTGTATGTGTTGGATAAAGATGGGAAAAAATATATTGCTGATAAACATTTAGGTGAGCTTGAGCAGGAATTAGATGATACTGTTTTTTTTCGTGTCAACCGGCAGTATATTGTAAACGTTGGTTTTGTAAAAAGTTATAAAACTTACGAAAAAGTAAAACTGCAGGTTGATCTGACAATGCCTGATCTTCATCATCAGATTATCATTAGCCAGGAAATGGCTTCCTGTTTCCGAAAGTGGATCAGCGAACTATGAATTCTTTTATCCTTTCATTTTATTATGAAATATTTTCCCCGGCGGTCAAAAGTAAAAAGCATAAACTTTCATCTTCCCTTTACTATCAAGCATCAAAGCCGGGGCGGGACATTTGAATGCATTCAGCAATGCGAAAGTTGTTTTCAAAAATCTACTCTTCGTTTTTATTTTGGTAAAATCAATATCAGGAGCCAAATAAAATTGCCGTTTTCGGGAGATATCATAACGGGTTATTTCATTTCCCGTTTCATCCAGCCACTTATTTTCAAATCCGCCAAACATGCCATCAGCGCCATATCCAACTGCTACATTTAGCCATGCAGGCAAATTACTTTCCGGTAAAAATGATTTTAAGTTAAAAGACAACCAATAGGTTTGTGCATTATAATCTTTCAGCATCCGTTCATACCAGGGTTTGCCAAACAGGTTGTCAGCACGTTGTTCTAATTGCGGTTCATTATATTTTTTTGTATGAAAAGAAAATTTAAACTGGATACGCTGCTCGTTCCATAATAGTTCCTGCCCCATAAAAAGTCCGGAACCGAAAATATTGGCGCCAATATCACTCCAGCTCCATCCCCATTTGGCTGAATGGGCGTCTAATATCTCGATGGTTGTTAAATAAGCCATACTGCATAATCCACCGATCCATACTGCTTTTTTATCTGGCAATCCAGCCCATTTCCACATAGCAGTTGAGCCACGGCCGGCATTATAGGCTCCCCAGGCATGACCTGTTTTATCCATTTGCAACCATTCGCGGCTGTCATCGAATACATGAAAAGAAGTTTTTGGATAGCCTTTGTACCATGCATTGTTTAGGGCGATGAGGGAACCGCCATAACCGGCAACATTGATACCGGCGATGAGCCATTGACGTTGTTTCTTTTGTGCAGGAGTAATAAATTTTTTCACACTGGGGCCATTCATTCGCATTTCGTTACCTGCATAGCTTTTTATATTGTCAGGCGCAGCAGTAGAATCTGTTTGCCCATTTGAAAAATGACAAGTAAATAAAAGGGCAAACATTATACTGAACCTTGTTCTGAACGTTGAAGACCCGATAGCTATCGGGGGCGACTCTTCCACTTCGGCAAGCTCAGTGTCTGGGTAAACGGCGACGGCATTGTTGAGAAATGAACCGAACGATGAACGGAGCGTCGCAAGGGACGATGAGTTTAGCACAGGTGCTGGCTTCATAAAACAAAAATACGTTTCATTGTCTTAAGTAGATTTGCATCTTAAAAATTGATAACTTCATTCCGATAACTACCAAACAGTAAGTCAAACATTAAATATGCTATATGGACACAGCTATTCAGAGCAAAGTAGATAACTGGCTTCATGGAAATTTTGACCAGGCTACAAAGGACGAGATCATTAAGCTACAGGAAGAAAATCCCAATGAGCTGGCAGATGCTTTTTATAAAAACCTTGAATTCGGCACCGGCGGCCTTCGCGGTATCATGGGCGTGGGCACCAACCGGATGAATAAATACACCATTGGCATGGCAACACAAGGCTATGCCAATTATCTGAAACAAAGTTTTACCGGGCAGGAAGTCCGTGTCGCTATTGCGCATGATAGCAGGAACAATAGCCGATTTTTCGCTGAAACAACAGCGAATGTATTTGCGGCGAATGGGATTAAAGTTTTTTTATTTGAAGCATTGCGGCCAACGCCTGAGTTGTCTTTTGCTATCCGTTATTTTAAATGCCAGGGTGGGGTTGTTTGTACCGCTTCTCATAATCCGAAAGAGTACAATGGGTATAAAGCGTATTGGAATGATGGTGGACAATTGGTGCCACCGCATGATAAAAATGTAATTAAAGAAGTGGACAAAATCGCTTCGGTGGATGATGTAAAATGGACTGGTGGCGAAAAAAATATTACTATTATTGGTAAAGAAGTGGATGAAGCGTATATGGATATGGTGAAAAGCCTGAGTGTATATCCTGACGTTATCGCAAAGCAGCATGATCTGAAAATTGTTTATACCCCAATTCATGGAACAGGCATTACGTTGGTGCCTGAAGTATTGAAGCGCTTTGGTTTTACCAATGTACATATTGTGGAAGAACAAAAGGAACCGAACGGAAATTTCCCGACAGTTGGTTACCCCAACCCGGAAGAAAAAGAAACGATGAGCATAGGTTTGGCAATGGCAAAAAAATTAGATGCGGATATTTTATTGGGTACCGATCCTGATGCTGATCGTGTGGGTATTGGCATTAAAGATAATCATGGCGAATGGGTGTTGATGAATGGTAACCAGACAGCAGTTCTTGCCTTTAACTATATGATGGAAGCCCGCAGAGCTAAAGGCGTTGCGCAGCCGAATGATATGGTGATCACTACCATCGTAACTACAGGAATGATCAACAGGATAGCGGAAAAAAATAATGTAACCTGTTA
>JAKFEJ010000220.1:0-4288 GCA_036675745.1 Chitinophagaceae bacterium
TTCCCAATATTTCAATCAGGCCCGGCTTCGTAACGGTACTATAACAACCATAACTATTGGTAACTGTCAGGTTAACTGTTGGCTTTTGCTGGTAATTATAATAATGACTCATTGTACTTCCATAACCTTGCTGAGTTTGACCATCCCCAAAATCCCAGGCGTAGCTGCTGATATTTCCATCGCCTGCTGTTGCATTGGCAATAAAGCCGGCATCAGCCGGAATACAAACTTTTGGAGCAGCTACCAAAAAATCAACCGTTGGTTTTTTATAAACAATAACAGTGGCTGTTTTGGAAGAAATTTGGGCGCCATCCGTTACGGTTAATGTAACAGTATACGTTTTTTCATCTGTATAAATAGCACCGGGATTGGTGAGAGCTGAAGTATTGCCATTACCAAAATCCCACCGGTAAACAGCATTAGCAGAAACGCCAAAAGTTTGATTGGAAAAAGAAACAGATAAGGGTGAACAACCGCCAGGTTTGTCCATTGAAAAATTGGCCGTCAGTTGCGCATAGACAAATGCAGGCCCGAAAAGAAATACCGAAAAGGCAAGGCATATCCTTCTTCTCTGAAAAGCAGTTAGGTGGCTCATTTTTTTCAACCTGATGATGGCATAAAAGTCATCTGCAGAATGGCCGGTAAGATAATCCAGGAAAACAATTTTTACAATGATTGCTCCATATATTTTAAAAGCAGAGCAAGCCGGGATAAAAGCTAAGAGAAATCACTTAAAAAATTTTAATCGTTGGCAGGAGATTAGGGAGCCTCAAATTACTTTTTCAGCACCAGCGACAAAAATATTCAGTCAGCTATGCGAAGCGTCCCGCTTCGCATTCTTATTATATCGCTTTCAGCGATAACAAATATTCCAGCGCCAATGCATATCCTTTCATGCCCAAGCCAATAATGCTACCAACCGACTTACCGGATACATGAGATAGTTTTCTGAAATCTTCTCTTGCATGCACATTTGAGATATGTACTTCGACAACAGGAGTTTTGATAGCAGCAATGGCATCGCCAATGGCGACAGATGTATGTGTGTACCCGCCGGGGTTAAAAATAATACCATCATGATCAAACCCTACCCTTTGCAATTCATTGATGAGTTCGCCTTCTACATTGCTTTGATAATAGCTGAATGATACCTGCGGATACGAAGCTTTCAGTTCTTCAAAAAAATCTTCAAAAGACTGATTGCCGTAAATGCCGGGTTCTCTTTTTCCAAGAAGGTTTAGGTTGGGACCGTTAATGATAGCAATTTTCATAGCAACGAATTTACAGTAATACCGTTAATCTTTTTGCCTGCTATCCGTCGCCAGTAAACTATACATCAGCAAACTGATCCGCTTACCATTTTTAATTTCGGCATCTCTCATTTTTCCTTCTAATTGAAACCCGAGTTTTTCAGCCAGTCGCCTGCTTGTGTCATTACCTTCTTCAACTACAGCTTCGAGCCGGTGCAGCTTCCAATGACTGAATAAATGCCCGATCATAACTGGTAATACTTCCGGCATAATACCTTTCTTCCAATACTCGGGTAATAACCAATAGCCGATCTCCGCTTTTTCATGTGTTGCATTGTAATAATTCATCCCACAAGCACCGACCGGGTTAGCATTGTCCCGGTCAACAATCTTCCACCAGATGCCTGTTTTATCTCTCCATAAACTATCATAAAAATTCATCTGCCCCATTGTCTCTTCAAACGTTTTATACTGCACACCATAATAAGGTATAACATCAGGATGACTGAGCCCTTTAAAAATAAAAGCCTGGTCTTCTGGCATTATCCGTTTCAGCAAAAATCGTTTGGTATGTAATTCTGGAAACATAAAAAAAGCCATCCTGTTAAGAATGGCAATTTATCTAGTTTTTCTGTTCTTTGATCATTGATATAAACTCATCAAACAAATACCTGCTGTCATGCGGGCCTGGTGTAGCTTCAGGATGATATTGCACAGAGAACGCAGGTTTCCCCTTTACCCGTATTCCTTCAATAGATTGATCGTTCAGGTTTACATGCGTTATTTCAATATGGTCAGCTTTTTTCACCGCTTCCGGATCAACGCCAAAACCATGATTTTGTGTAGTGATCTCTGATCTGCCGGTAATCAGATTTTTTACCGGGTGGTTCAATCCCCTGTGACCATGATGCATTTTGAATGTGGGAATACCATTAGCCAAAGCCAACAATTGGTGACCAAGACAAATACCAAATACAGGTTTTTCTTCTTTCAGAATTTGTTTGAGGGAAGCAACGGCATAATCCATTGGCGCAGGATCGCCGGGGCCATTGGAAATAAAATAACCATGCGGCTCAAATTTCTTTACATCATCGAGCGAAGTTTTGGCCGGAAATACTTTTACAAAAGCCCCACGCTCTACCATACAGTTCAGGATATTTTTCTTTACGCCATAATCCATCACGGCAATACGGATAGCCGCATTCTTATCGCCCAGCTCATAAGTTTCTTTCGTACTGACATGCGAAGCCAGTTCCAAACCATCCATATCAGGCACCGCTGCCAGTTTCTTTTTCAATTCTTCAATATCGGTTGTTTCAGAAGAAATGATACAGTTCATCGCTCCTTTGGTACGGATATGGGCTACCAGCGCCCTGGTATCTATACCACCGATTGAAACAACTTTATTTTCGATCAAATATTCCTCAAGAGAACCTTTTGCCAGCTTTCTTGAGTATTGATCTTCCAGGTTCCGGCCGATCAAACCTTTGATCTTCACATAGTCAGACTCTGTATCGGCATCTTTTACACCATAATTACCAACATGAACTGAATTCATGATCAGTACCTGCCCATAATAACTGGGATCGGTGAAAACTTCCTGGTAGCCGGTCATTCCGGTATTAAAACAAATTTCTCCTGTAGTTGTACCAATGGCGCCAAAAGCTTTGCCATAACAAACGGTGCCGTCTTGTAAAAGGAGTACGGCGGTAGGTCGGGTTGTTGACATAGTTAAAAAAGAATCTGCTCTTTAAAAACAAATTGCGCAAAAGTAGGGAGGAAAAAGTTTTTAAGGAGAGAAAATTTTCACAACTTATCAAGCAACGTGAATATTATTGGTTACCAGTTTCCGGAAACCAGTAACCGGAAACTATTTCTTATCACCACTTGCCAACAGAGCCGGAACCGCTTACAGAACTGGTTACTGCAGGATTGCCCCTGTACCTCACCGATCCGCTACCGGAGATATTTACATCCAGGGTTTCAGCGGTATTTACTTTTATATTACCCGAGCCTGAAATATGAGCAGTCGTTTTTTTAGCAATAAAATTTCCAAAATCCATTTCGCCGCTTCCGCTGATCTCCAGCGATTGATTTTCCGTTACCCCTTCTATCAGGTTGATCTTTCCCGAACCGCTGATATCAGCATCCAGGAAATTGGTTGCTATATTATGCACACGGATATTGCCTGAACCATTAACAGCTAAACGTAAAGAAGCTGGGTTAAAAGGGGCCTGCGATTCAATATTGCCCGAGCCATGAACTTCTAATTTGGAAATGGCAGGAGCAGTGACCTTAATAATAATATCCTCACCGGATTTCAGGTTGGTATTATTGTGCCTGAAACGAATAACCAACCCGTTGCCGGACATTATCGTTTCTATTTCATCGAGAATATTTTGTTGCGACTGCAATTCCACTTTATATACAGCTCCTTCTGTATAATATAATTTGCCAGGTACTTTTAATTCAACGCCTGTAAAATTGGGTGTAATTCTTGTTTCTGTTACTACCGGCCCTTCGCCAATTAATTTTTCACAGGACTGAAATAGGATTGCCGTCATTAATATAAATACCTGAGTTCTTTTCATCATTGCTTGTGTCTTTAGTTGTAAAAATTATTCGTTACCAGTTACTGGTAACTGGTAACACTTCATTCATCCTTTTACTCTCAGGAAATTTCCGTTCTTGTCAAACTCCAGTTCAGTATCCGTGGAGAGTTTAATTTCCTGTGTAGCATCATCAATATCCCAACCGCGAATAAAGGCCGCCGGGTAATTGGTGCCGACATAGTTCAGAATAAGTACAGGAATAACCGTATCGGGTATAGCTTCCGTTCCTTCAATCTCTTTGATATTACCCTGTCTGCTGAAATCCAGTTTGGTTCCGTTGTTAAGATAAGCATGATAATAAGTTTTCAGGTTGTCCAGTTCTTTCACCACCTGCAAAATTTGTTTGCCAGCATAATGAGTGGAAATATATCCGCTGGCATTAGCAGGAAGATCGTCTGATTGCACTACTTTTTCTTTATCACAGGC
>JAKFEJ010000216.1:0-4287 GCA_036675745.1 Chitinophagaceae bacterium
GTATATAATAAAATCAATAGAATAATACCTGCAATGATCCGGTACCAGCCAAACACTTTGAAACCGTAGACCTTTAAAAAAGTAATAAAAAAGCGGATGGCTAATATGGCTACAACAAATGCTACGACATTGCCCACGATAAAAGCGATGGTGTTATCCCTGCTTTCCATGATGATTTCATATCCTTTTCTTGTTATACCGCTTTGATCCCATTTTTTTACAAATAATGAATAAGCCGTCGCTGCAAACATAGTAGGCACTGCGAGGTAAAAAGAAAATTCTGCAGCGAGGTTACGGGTAAATTTTTGTTGCATACCGCCAATGATGGAAGCGGCGCTGCGGCTTACACCCGGTATCATGGCGATAGTTTGCCAAAGCCCGGTTATGAAAGCCTTATTATAAGTGATCTGGTCATCCGATTCAATAGTCGGATTATTAAACGCTTTATCAATAAAAAGTAATATGATCCCACCTAAAAGCAGTGATACGGCAACGGTTGTCGGGCTTTCCAGCAATGCATCTATCTGGTCAGAAAAAAGAAATCCTAATACCAGTGCAGGCAGTACGCCAATGAACAATTTTACATAAAACTGCCAGCGGGCAAAGTCAAAAAATTTTTTCCAGTATAATACAACTACGGCCAGGATAGCGCCTAACTGTATCGCTACTTCAAACAACTTGGTAAATTCTTCTTTGTGGATACCTAAAAATGAACTGGCGATGATCATATGACCGGTAGAGGAAACCGGGAGAAATTCTGTCAAACCTTCTACTATGGCGATGATAATAGCTTCTATAATGCTCATACTTAAATGAGTTGATAAGTTGATTAGTTAATAAGCTGAATAGTCCTGAAGGTTAACAAGTAAGTATTGACAAAAAAAAAGCGATGCTGATACATCGCAAATTACTTATCAACCTATCAACTAATCAACCTTGCTCACTGCTCCTTTCGGTTTTTTAAAAATAGCATAGATCTCTATCACCAGCCCGGCCAGTATCAATAGAGGTGCAATGGTAATGCGGGTAGTACTATACACTTCGTCTTTATTAAAAACATTCGGATCAGTGCTGGCGCCACCAGCCATCAGGAACATGCCGATCGTAATAACTGCCGCACCGATTGCCATCCACACATAGTTGTCCTTTGAAAAAATAGAAGGAGTTGTTTTATTTTCAGCCATTGTTATTCAATTTGGATGCGCAATATAGGTGAAAAAGTCCACAGTCTATAGTCCATTGTCCATAGCCAATTTGCTATTATTTGAATGTTTTTATTGAGGAAATTAGTTTATCTCAGTGTACTGTTCCGAAATGCTATTTTAATTGCCAGAGATGTACTATCGACTGTCGTCTATGGTCTGTCGACTCCTAATACAAATCATCCAGTTTCATCCGCAGGTATTTTAACACACTGCGATGCGTACTGAAAAGAGTGATACAAATACCCAGTATGATCAGCCCGATAAAGAGCAAAGCCAGCGTTGTATTATCATGTATGGCTTTCATTTCGGGCAACACTTTCTCTGCTCCCAAAATAACCAATATTACGGCTGCAATCGCAATAATACCGCTTAATGCACCATTGATGATGGCCCTGGTATTCATAGGTTTGGCAATGAACCAACGGGTGGCACCTACCATTTGCATGGTTTTTATAAGGAAGCGATTGCTGAACATCGCCAACCGGATCGTATTATCAATTAATATGATCACTACCAGGGCCAATAGAATGGCTACAGCCAGCAAAATAACGCTGATACGTTTAATATTTTTATTCAGGTTATCTACCAGCGCTTTGGGATATTCTACATCACTAACATAGGTTTGTTGTTGCAGGTCAGCTTGTATGGCAGCCAATGAATCACTATTCATATATTCCTGCTTTACCTTAAAGTTAATGCTGTTGGGCAGTGGATTTGCGTCCAGTACCTTATCCCAATTTTCATTGCCATCGCCAAGATATTTTTTCTTGGCCGATTCTTTGGTCACAAATTCTATTTCTCTTACATAAGGTTTTGCGGAAATATAATCCATCAGCGCCGCACTGTCTTTGGCGTTTACATCGCCACGCAGATAGGCGCCTACTTCCACATTTTCTTTGAAATAATTACCCAGTTTATTGGCATTGATCACCAGCCAGCCGATAATTCCCAGCAGGAATAATACCAGTGTAACGCCCAGGATAGACATGAAATAGGAAGGTTTGCCACGTTTGCCGGAGCTCTTACCTGATTGAGCCATAGTATTGAATTTTTTTGAAATGAATGGGTTGCCGCAAAATTAACGGATTCAGCCGTTCAGTTTATTGTTTTTTGGCCGACTGCTACTCCTCATGTAAAAATTTTCATCCTTGTAAAGGTTAATGAAAATTTTTACATGGTCGTTTCATCAGTACAATCAGTATTTTTGCTGCCCATTTAAACGATGGTAACAGGTTGATATTGCCATATGTATAGAAAGATATTTGTTAAAGAATTGTTGAGCCGGCAATAATGCTACTATCATCGACTGTTGCGACGCTCCGTTCAGGGTTCTGTAATTCTACTGAACAAGTCAAAGTTTCATCGATATTGAATAGTGAGGGAGAAGCTGAAAATCATTAAAAATTGAATCAGGTATAGCTATGGAATACGATTTTAGAAAAATTGAAAAAGAATGGCAAAAGAAGTGGAAAGAATCAAACGTTTATAAGGTATCAAATGATTCACCCAAGCCCAAGTATTATGTGCTGGATATGTTTCCTTATCCAAGTGGCGCCGGCTTGCATGTGGGTCATCCGCTGGGCTATATCGCCAGCGATATTTATGCACGGTATAAAAGATTAAAAGGATTTAATGTATTGCACCCGATGGGCTACGATGCATTTGGTTTGCCGGCGGAGCAATATGCTATTGATCATGGTATTCATCCCGCTGTTTCTACCGATGCGAATATTAAAACATTCAGAAAGCAATTAGATAATATCGGTTTTTGTTTCGACTGGGACCGGGAGGTTCGTACCAGCGATCCAAAATATTATAAATGGACCCAATGGATCTTTCTGCAACTGTTCAATAGCTTTTATAACCGGAGCACCAACAAAGCTGAAAATATTTCTATATTGATGGTGGCATTTGAAAAAGAAGGAAATGTAAAATACACAATGCCCAATGCTCAATTTTCAATTACAAGTTTTTCGGCTGCAGAATGGAGAGGTTTTGATGAAAAGACGAAACAGGATATTCTTATGCAGTACCGCCTGGCTTATTGCGGTATTGGTGAAGTGAACTGGTGCGAAGCATTAGGAACCGTATTGGCGAATGATGAAGTAATAAACGGTGTCAGCGAACGGGGTGGCTATCCTGTAGTAAAAAAGAAATTGCGACAATGGTATTTGCGGATCACGGAATATGCTGATCGTTTGCTGGAAGGATTGGAGCGGGTAGACTTCAGCGAAGCGATGAAAGAAATGCAAAGCAACTGGATCGGGAAAAGTAGTGGAGCGGAAATGGATTTTGAAGTGAAAAGCGAAAAGTCAAAAGTGAAAATCCTGAGGGTGTATACTACCAGGCCGGATACGATATTTGGAGTTGACTTTATGGTAATAGCACCGGAACTGGATATAATTCATGATATAGAATCTGCAGAACAGGCAAATGCTGTAGAAGAATACATCACGTATGTAAAAAGCCGCAGCGACAGGGAACGGCAGGCCGAGAAAAAAATTACCGGTGTATTCACGGGTGCTTATGCCATCAATCCCTTTGATGGAAGAGAAATTCCGATCTGGATCAGTGAATATGTATTAGCAGGCTATGGAACAGGTGCTATCATGGCCGTGCCTTGCGGCGATGAAAGAGATTTCAAATTTGCAAAACACTTTAATATTCCCGTTACCAATATTATCGGCAAGTATTTTAATGGCGAAGATGCGAATCCGACAAAAGATGCTGTTTTGGAGAATTCCGGTTTCATCAACGGCATGGTGATGAAAGATGCGATAGAAGTAGTGATCAATAAAATTGAAGAGTTAGGAATTGGTGTTAGAAAAATAAATTACCGAATGCGGGATGCTGCATTCAGCCGTCAGCGGTATTGGGGTGAACCATTTCCTATTCAATGGAAGAATGGAACAGCTTACTCGCTGGATGAAAAAGAATTGCCATTGGAATTACCGCATGTAGAAAGTTATAAACCCGGTCCTGACGGTGAAGGTCCCTTAGCGAATATTCCTGAATGGGTAGCAAAGGAATTAGAAACGAATACCATGCCCGGCTATGCAGGAAGCAGTTGGTATTTTCTTCG
>JAKFEJ010000565.1:0-4253 GCA_036675745.1 Chitinophagaceae bacterium
CAAAGGATATTGCTATAGTAATCATAATGAAATAAAATACGATGATACAAATAACAACGGCTGATAAAAGAAGACATATTGATCATGGGTTATTTATCATTGATTTAGTACCCCTTGGAACTGGCTTAGCCAATCATTCCGGTCACGGTATTTACCAGTTAGGAAGAATTAGACCATGCGATGTTGCATCCGGGAGGTTTGGTGGCTATGCATCTGCACCGGGATGATGAAATACTGTCCTATATGCGAAAAGGAACAATGTATCATAAAGACAGCAATGGAAATGAAGTGGCGATATAATAAACACCTGATGATGATGAATGCAGGAACTGGTTTTTATCACGAAGAATCAGTACACCCGGATTCAGAAACGGTGGAAATGTTGCAGATATTTTTCAGGTCCCGGAAAGACGGCTTAACACCTGCTGTTCAATTTCACCAGTTTGAAGAACCGGTTATTGAAAATAATTGGCGACTAATAGGTGGTAATGAAAAATCCAGGGCACGGCTGAAAATCAATTCTGATGTTTCCATTTATGACATATTGCTAAAAACGGCCAGTATAAAAACTCCTGCATTGAAACCAAATAAAGTAGGGCTCTTGTACCTGTTTGAAGGAGAAGCATCCATTAATAACGACAATCCAATAAAAAAGGGTGATTCGGTTTTTACTGATGAGCCCATTGTGCTAACTACAGAAAACGAATCTGTTTTAGTTTATATTGAATTGGATACGGATTCTCTGTTTTCACGAAATGGATTATATGCACAATGAAAATAGACGTTGCATTGCCCACAAGAAACTGTAAACACAGGTGAGTAAAGTTAGGATAATAAAGTACAGGAAATGGCTTTGGTGAAGATATTTTGCGCTGCATTTGCGTCATACGAGATGTAAGAATCAATTTTACTAATTTTCTGTATCAGCAAGTAATATCTAACTTCAATTAGTGCTCTTTTTATTCAGTTTAATGTTTAGATCATGATTCTGCAGAATCAAAAACAATGAATATTTCTTACGGACAAGTGCATTTATATTATCCATAAATTCAATATATCAGTTACAGATTTCTTGCCGCCTGTTTTTATTTAAGAAAAATATTTAATTATATTGCACGACAGAGAATCAATTATTCTAATTGCTTGCCCCTTCTACAAATAATGAAACAGATCTGTTGCAACAGGTAGCTAACGGTGATGAAACTGCCTTTAGCGAATTATATTACAGGTATCACAACACTCTTGGTATTTACATTTATCAGCTTACCCAATCCAGGGAATTGTCGGAAGAAATTGTCCAGGATGTTTTTCTGAAGATATGGATTGGCCGTGAGGCTTTAACGGAAGTGAATAATTTTAAGGCCTGGCTTTTTATTGTTTCCAAAAACCATGCGTTAAACTCCCTGCGTATGCTTGTAAAGGAACGGGCCCTGCAAAAAAACTGGACCAGGGATCTCCAATTTTCCCACACTAAGGATGAACCTTCCGTTGATGATGATGCTTATAACCTGCTTGACCAGGCTGTCAATCAATTACCCGAACAACAGAAAAAAGTTTTTATACTCAGTCGCTATCGACGGTTGAAATATAAGGAGATCGCAACGGAATTGAACCTGTCAAGGGAAACCGTAAAATCATACCTGGCTATCGCAGTATCTTCTATTACAAAGTTTGTCAACAACAAGTTCTCACCTGTTTTCTGGATCGCTTACCTTCTTTTTTTATAAAATATCTCCAGGCATTACCCCCTTTTTTAAAATTATTGTGTCTTCATCAGGGAACCTTTTATTCCCAATCATCTCAGGACTTTATTTATGGATATAAAAAATACCAGGTTAAAAATTTTACTGCAACGCTTTCATAGCAAAGCAGCAAGCCAGGAAGAAGTAGATGAGCTGAGATCGCTGATCAACAGTGATGGAGTTGACGAGGAATTAAAAAAAATCTGGAACCAGGTTCCTGGACAAGACCCCTTTTTCAGCGAAGAAAAAAGTGCGCAGATACTTGCCAGTATACTCCAGCATCAGTCTGTGGTGATGATGTCTAAAAAAAGAAGACCTGCTATGTTAATGGCTGCCGCTGCCGTGCTGGCATTATTGTTCGCTGGTACATGGTTATATTTTAATACAAGTGATTCTGCAAAGACTGGTACAAAAAATATCGTAAAAACTGAGCACAAGCAAACTATTATGCCCGGGAGCGATAAAGCCATATTGACTTTATCGGATGGTACGGTGATAGTGCTGGATAGTACATTGAATGGCACCCTCGCTTTGCAGGGAAATAGTAAGATCATAAAGTTAAATGACCAGGTTGTATATAATAATCAGGCGGGCACAGCAATTGAAACAACCTATAATACACTTTCGACACCAAGAGGTGGTCAGTATATGCTGACACTGGAAGACGGTACTAAGGTTTGGCTGAATGCAGCATCGTCAATAAAGTATCCTTCGGCATTTAATGCTGGTGAAAGAACTGTAGAGTTAACGGGTGAAGCTTATTTCGAAGTCGCAAAAGATATGGGTCGTCCTTTCGCCGTTAAGGTCAACGGGATGGCGGTAAATGTACTGGGCACTCACTTCAATGTGATGGCATATGAGAATGAGGAAGCAACAGCCATCACTTTGTTGGAAGGCGCGGTAAATGTGACAAAAGATAAAGACAAAGTCAGCCTGCGGCCTGGTCAGCAAGCCCTGCTCAAAACAGGAGCAGCATTAAAGGTGATCAATAACGTAAACCTTGAAGAAACAGTTGCATGGAAGAACGGATATTTTCAACTCGATCATACCAGGCTGGTGGTGCTGATGCGCCAGGTGGAGCGGTGGTACAATGT
Source organism: Chitinophagaceae bacterium (assembly GCA_036675745.1). Classification (GTDB taxonomy): domain Bacteria; phylum Bacteroidota; class Bacteroidia; order Chitinophagales; family Chitinophagaceae; genus Terrimonas_B. The sequence goes on from JAKFEJ010000565.1 coordinate 2,837, forward strand.
AGATGTAGTGTATGAAGGCAAGATTCCAAACAGGCAGTTTGGAGGTAAGATCTCCCGGAAAAGCGATATCAGGGATATAATTAAAATACTCGAAGTGAGTAAGGTGTATTCACGAACAGAAGGAGATAAAATAATTATTCTGGATAAATAGGAAACAAAAGCCGGAGTGTTAACGGCACTACCGGCTTGTAATGGTTTCCTTAACAATTTTTGGGTAAGCTCTTCCGGTTTACGGAAGAGGTATTGTTAATGTAAAACACACAATTAAAGGTATGTTATTTAGTGCTAATCGCAACCGCTCGTGTCTCGTTTGGAGACCAATTGCTAAAACCATGCTTATTATGAAACTTACTGCGATAATACTATTATCGGTTTGTTTGCAGGCAAGCGCTACAGGGTTTGGCCAGAAAATTTCTGTCAAGGTTGATGATGCCCCATTGGCGCAGGTCTTCACCCTTATTGAAAGACAAAGCGAGTTTGTCTTCTTTTTTGATCAGTCGCTTATTGAAAAGGCGCAAAAGGTTACTCTGCATGCAAGCAATGAGCAATTGAAAGACGTGCTGGACGCCTGCTTTAAAGACCAGCCTTTTACCTATTCAATAGTTGGAACAACGATAGTAGTAAAAACTAAAGAAGTTGTTTCGGCAGCAGAGAAGCAATCGCCTTTCGTATTGGTAAAGGGTCGTATTGTAAATGAAGAACAACAGCCGCTGGTTGGAGCTTCAGTAACAGTAAAAAACGGGAGCAAAGGCGCTAGTACCGATGCCAATGGAAATTTTTCCCTGGAAGTAGATCCGAATACTACCCTGGTCATTTCTTATGTGGGTTATAACCAGCAGGAGGTAACTGTAGAAAACAGCAATGATTTTCTCAACATCGTACTTAGCGCACAGGTAAAAAGTAACGAGGAAATAGTAGTAATTGCTTACGGCAATATAAAAAGAGGTGATCTTACCGGTTCCGTCTCCCAGGTAAAGTCGGACGATATTACTTCATTTCCCACTACTAATGTGATACAGGCATTGAGTGGCCGTGCGGCTGGCGTACGGGTAATACAGAACAACGGAACCCCGGGCAGCCCTATCAGTGTTCGTATCCGGGGAGCTAATTCTATCCTGGGTGGCAACGAACCTTTGTATATCATTGATGGACTTCCAAGCAGCCCTACCTACCTGCAGAATGCTGACATAGAGTCCATGGAAATCTTAAAAGATGCATCGTCGACTGCTATGTATGGATCGAGGGGTGGCAATGGCGTGGTGTTGATCACTACCCGTTCGGGCAAAAAAAATCAGCCTACAAATGTCAAACTGGATATGGGATACAGCGTGCAGTCTATCACTAAAAAGATGAAGCTGCTGACACCGCACCAGTATGTATCGCTGTATAATGAGCAGGCGGTGAATGATGGACTGGC
>JAKFEJ010000278.1:0-4252 GCA_036675745.1 Chitinophagaceae bacterium
AAAAAAGCTCATCCGATAAATCAGATGAGCTTTGAATATTTTGTGATAATGATATTTTGAAGCTTTGAATCTGACTTATCTGTCCCGTCTTACAACGAGATGGAATTGGCACCTTTTCTTTTGCTTATCCTGTTCCGATAGTTATCGGGTGTCAACGGATGGATTGCAAAAGATAGGTTGTCAAGGCTTCATTGGGCCATTACCCTCAGCCTTTCTTGATAAGTGTCCCGATAGCTATCGGGATATAAAAGAACTGGTGCAAAGATAATGGTCAGGTATTCAAGCAGCCAAATTTTTTTAATAAAAATAATTTGTAACAGATGTTAATTTTAAGGAAACCCTTACTGGCAATCCTTCAGATGCTGTTAGTGAGATCAAAAGGATTCATAAATAAAAAAAGAGGCTGCCTGCAGCAACCTCTTTTTTATATTGTCTGGTGATAAAAATCCTATCGTAATTATCTTACTGTTGAACTTCCGTTGCAGCAGTAGTTTCAATCACCTTTGTTCCGGTATAGTGTACGGGTTTGATTTTAGCAACTTTAGCTTTTGATTTCTTGGCTGTTTTTGCAGTTTTCTTTTCTGCTTTTTCTACTTCTTCAGTAGCTGTAGCGTCAGATGGTGTAAAAGCAAGAGCAGGATCTTCGTTATTGTATTTGCAACCTATGCACACGTTCAAGACGTTAGCATCTTTGTCATAGATCAATACACCTTCAGGTAATTCTTTTGCTTTTACTTCTTTAGCTTTTGCAGCCTTAGATGGTTTTGCATCGGCAGCTACCAATTCTTCTGTCATTGCAACTTCTCCTAATGGTTGTACAGGTATTTTGTAAGTAGCAGGAGATTTTCTTAATGTAGCTTTTATTTTTCCTTGTGGTAAACCTTCAATCCAAACGATTCCTTTGTTTGAAGGATCAAGAGTCACAGTAACTGTAGATGCTGTTCCTTCTTTATCGGTCAGTTGGTAATTACCAATAACAGGAAATATTTTTTCAGTAGTTAATGCCTCAGGCATTGGCTGCATCTTATAAGTATCAGCGCTCCAATTGTTGTATTTATCATTATTTACTTTAGCAACAGGCTGTTCTGTGGCAACTGGTTGTTGGGCAACAGGATCTGTAGTTGGCTTAGGGACGGTATCCGTCTGTGCATTTACGGCAGCAGTAAAAAGTAAAAGCGCTGCGCTGGTAATGATTGCGATTTTTTTCATGATATTTTTGTTTAAAATGATTTGCGATCTGGTTTCGCCACATTCTATTTAAATATTGTGCCAGAAATGCTTTTTTGAGTGAATTCAGGAAAAAAAATATTGTTTTTGATGATTTTGCGTTCCTGAAATACCTGTTTTTCAGGTAATTCCCTCTTAAGGCTGTATTTTCTAACTTTTTGCTCTAACGCTTGTTTTATCTTCGTTGCCCTGGTTTTTTATCAACTTAAAAGGACCCTGTTAAATATATGGAGACGCCAAAAGAAGATGTTATTGATGTGTTTGGAGCAAGGGAGCATAATTTGAAGAACATTGATATTTCAATCCCTAAAAATAAATTGGTTGTTATTACCGGAATAAGTGGCAGTGGTAAGTCTTCACTTGCTTTTGATACCATTTATTCCGAAGGTCAGCGACGCTATATGGAAACATTTGGCGCTTATGCACGACAATTTATCGGAGATATGGAACGGCCTGATGTTGACAAGATCACAGGATTATCTCCGGTTATTTCTATTGAACAGAAAACAACGAATAAAAATCCGCGATCAACTGTAGGGACAATTACGGAAGTATATGATTTTCTTCGTTTGCTTTTTGCAAGAGTTGGAGAAGCTTATTCCTATAACACCGGTAAGAAAATGGTGAAGTGGAGTGAAGAGGAAATAGTAGAAAATATTTTTACAAAATTTCATGGCAAAAAAATAAGCCTGCTGGCACCATTGGTGCGGGGACGGAAAGGACATTACCGGGAGCTGTTTGAAGATGTAAGAAAGAAAGGCTTTTTAAAAGTGAGAGTGGATGGTGAAGTAAAAGATATAGTTCCAAAAATGCAGGTTGACCGTTATAAAATACATGATATTGAATTGGTGGTTGACAGGTTGCAGGTAAATGATGAATTGAAGGCAAGATTGAGCCAGAGTGTACAACAGGCATTGAAGCTGGGAAAAGATCTTATGTTTCTTTTAGTCAATGATGCAAAACAGGTGACCCAGTATTCCAAGCTTTTAATGTGCGAAGACACCGGCATCAGTTATGAAGAACCATCACCCAATGCTTTTTCTTTCAATTCGCCATATGGAGCCTGTCCTGTTTGCAGGGGATTAGGAACAACCTTTCATATAAATATGGATGCGGTTATTCCTGATCCGTCCTTGAGCATTGGCGAAGGCGGCATTGCTCCTTTAGGTGGCGAACGGGAAGCTTTTGTTTACAAGCAGGCGCAGGAAGTAGCAAAGAAGAATAAGATATCATTGACTAAACCAATAAAAGATATTCCTTCAAAAGCACTGAATGTTTTATTATATGGGAATGAAGAAGGAGCAGAAACGGAAATTGATTTTGAAAATATGAACGATGAATCGCCGGGTTCTTATGAAGGTATTGTGAACATGCTGAACCGTTGGTTCAATAATGGCCACAGGGAAGAATTGAGAAACTGGGCAGAGAATTATATGCAACTGAAACCTTGTGAAAGTTGTGGGGGTACAAGGCTAAAAAAGGAAAGTCTTTGGTTTAAAGTAGCCGGGAGAAATATTTCCGAGCTGAGTAATATGAACCTGGATAACCTGGCCGCCTGGCTCGATGGAATTGAATTGAGAATATCCAATAAGCAAAATATTATTGGTAAAGATGTATTAAAGGAAATAAGAGAGAGGCTACAGTTTTTGCTGGATGTAGGATTAACTTACCTGACGCTTAATCGTAGTTCCAAAAGCCTGAGTGGTGGTGAGTCGCAACGGATCAGGCTGGCAACACAGATCGGCTCCCAATTACAGGGCATTACCTATGTTTTGGATGAACCTTCTATTGGGTTGCATCAACGGGATAATCATAGATTGATAGATGCATTGAGAAACCTGCGTGATATTGGAAACAGTGTATTAGTAGTAGAACATGATAAGGATATTATGATGGCTGCGGATCACCTGATCGATATTGGTCCCAAAGCCGGATATCATGGCGGTAGAATAGTAGCACAGGGTGACCCGAAACATTTATTAAAATTAGATACACTTACATCGGGATACCTGAATGGGCATTTGAAAATTGAAGTACCTGCTGAAAGAAGGAAGGGCAATGGAAAATTTTTAGAATTAAAAGGAGCGAAAGGAAATAATCTAACCAATGTAGATGTAAAATTTCCATTAGGAAAATTTATCGTGGTATCAGGAGTAAGCGGTAGCGGTAAATCAACGTTGATCAATGAAACATTGTATCCTATTCTTTCACATCATTCCTATGGTTCCAAAGGGATACCATTGGAGTATAAGTCGGTGAAAGGCCTGGATAATATTGATAAGGTGGTAGAGGTAGATCAATCACCTATTGGCCGTACACCCCGGAGTAACCCGGCAACTTATTGCGGATTTTTTACAGAGATAAGAACTTTATTTGCTTCCATCCCCGAAGCAAAGATCAGGGGATATACAGCGGGCCGTTTTTCTTTCAATGTAAAAAGTGGCCGCTGCGAAGTATGTGAAGGCGGCGGGATGAGAGTGATTGAAATGAATTTTTTGCCCGATGTGTATGTGCATTGCGAAAAATGTAATGGTAAACGCTATAACAGGGAAACCCTGGAAATACGATATAAGGGAAAGTCAATTGCCGATGTATTGGAAATGACGGTAGAAGAAGCAGTGGAATTTTTCCAGGCCGTGCCTTATATCTACCGCAAGATAAAAGTGTTGGAAGAAGTGGGGTTGGGTTATATTACATTAGGGCAATCAGCGGTAACATTGAGTGGTGGCGAAGCGCAACGGGTCAAACTTTCTACTGAACTTTCTAAAAGGGATACTGGAAAAACTTTTTACATATTGGATGAACCCACAACCGGTTTGCATTTTGAAGATATCAGGCATTTACTGGATGTATTGAATAAGTTAGTAGACAGGGGCAACACCGTTTTGGTGATCGAACATAATATGGATGTGATAAAAGTGGCGGATCATATTATTGATATAGGTCCGGAAGGTGGTGATGGCGGCGGAAAGATATTATTTGAAGGGACTCCGGAAGAGCTAATAAAAAATAAAGAAAGTTATAC
>JAKFEJ010000232.1:0-4224 GCA_036675745.1 Chitinophagaceae bacterium
GAAAAACTTTGGCAGAATCATACCAACTACTTTAGTGTTTTGTGGATACAGGATGGAAAAGGAACTATTGAGACCGATTTTTCAAAAGCAAATTATAATGCAAACAGCATTTATTGCTTTAACAACTACCAGGCATTCGCATTAATGCCCCGTCAGCATACAAAAGCATTGCTGTTGCTTTTTCACCCCAACTTTTTTTGTATAGAAACCTACCAGCATGAAGTAGGTTGCAACGGTGTTCTGTTCAACCAGGTATACGATGCCTCTCCTATCTCCGTTACAGCAAAAGAAGGAGATGAATTGCTGCATTTGCTGGATAATATTCAACAGGAAGCCGGTCTCAATGATATAGCAACTGGTGAATTAGTTTTTTCTTACCTGAAAATATTATTAGTAAAGCTTACCCGGTTGAAAACTATACAGGCTCCTGAAATCAGTTCATTAAAAACTACCAATACCCATCTTGAGCAATTGATCGCACTGATCAATGAAAATTTTGCAAAAGAACATAGCCCGTCTTTTTACGCTGGCAAGTTGCACGTATCTGTAAAAACGCTGAGCAATAATTGCCGCCTGTATTTTAAGAAAAGCATTTCAGCCTTAATAAATGAAAAGATATTGTTAAAAGCCAAATGGGAATTGCTGCATACTGATAGCCAGGTGAAACTGATAGCTGATAACTTAGGATTTAAAGACGAATATTATTTCAGCCGCTTTTTCAAAAAACATATAGGCGTATCGCCCAGGAATTTCAGGGAAGCTGAATGGGAAATGCGTAAAGGCTATTTGTCCATCCCTTAATGCCTTTTGTCTATTTACTACAAAAGGATATTTAAAGATTTTTGCCATAAACAAACAGGCAAAAAAAATGATCAAATTGTTCAACTATACAGCCCGCTTACAAAATACCGGTATTCATATCAGCAGGTGGGCATTAGTAATCGTACTGGTATGGATTGGCGGGTTAAAAGCTTTTAAATATGAAGCCAACGGCATCGTTCCTTTTGTAGCCAACAGCCCTACCATGAATTTTTTTTATAGCTATGAGGCACCTGAATATAAAAAGCACATGAATAAAGAAGGAGAATACAAGCCGGAGAATATAGCCTGGCACAAAGAGAATAATACCTACGGGTTTTCTTACGGCCTGGGTTTTGTTATTGTGTTGATCGGTGCGTTGATCGCTGTATATCCTGTTGCTCCGGGTGTATCGGCTATCGGCAGTTTTTTAGCGGCGGGCATGTCTTTTGTTACTTTATCTTTTTTAATCACTACTCCGGAAACCTGGGTGCCAAACCTGGGAGATGAACAACATGGATTTCCATACCTGAGTGCTGCAGGACGCTTAGTGATCAAAGATATTATCATGTTAGGAGCAGCCATTGTTACCATGTCTCATGCAGCCCAAAAACATTTACAGAACAAAGCAAAGATGGCCATAGAGCCAGTTTAATCTATTTACATGACACTAAATTTAATAACTATTAAAATAAAAAATTATGATGCTCAATTGGAATGAATACCAGGAACAGGTATTGGCAAACGTAGCGGAAATAGGTAAGATAAGCCCCGATACCGTTCGCGGATACAGCGGGCTAAGCAATGCCGGCAATAAAACCGCTGTATTAGATGCTAAAACCCGTGAACTGATCGCATTGGCAGTAGCCGTTACCCGCCAATGTGATGGCTGTATTACCATACATACCGATGCTGCGGTAAAGCAAGGTGCAAGTAAGGAAGAAATTGTAGAGGCATTGGGTGTTGCTATTGCCGTAAATGCTGGTGCTGCATTAGTATATTCAACAAGGGTATTAGATGCGTTTGCGGCTAAAACTTCAGCAAAATAGGAAGCATGCGTCCGATCGCTGAATCACAATTGCAATTTGATGTTCAATTTATTCAATCCCATGGCCAGGAACATAATGATAACAGCATAGCAAACCGACCAGGCAATGCCCAATATCCCCTGGTGAAATTCAGCAGGCATAAAGTAGAGGCCCAGCCATATTTGTAAATACATGATGATAGCGGGAAGGATATATACCAGCAATGGATTGGATGCCGCCGGTTGAAAAAAAGATACCCATTTATTGAATTTCAAAATATCCGTCAGCCAATATAGAATGCTGAACAGTACACAACAGATGGCGACACTGTAAAGACACCATGTTGGCGTTGCATATATTTTTGAAATAGCATAGTGCGGCCTGAGCAGGTATCCTGCAATAGTTGCTGCCAAAGCAAATAAACAGGCAGCTATGAAACGCCAGTATATTTTTTTAATAACCTCTTTGTCAAAGAATAATAAGGAGAGTACTATACCGCATAATACAATACTGGTATGCGCAGCATGACCTGATCTTGCAGCCATCCATTGCAGTACCGTATTATCTTTTGCCGCATCAGACCGGCTTATAGTGTACCATGCAATGCATATCGCTATTGCCAGTAATAACAATATAATACGGCCCCTCATTAATTGATAGATGATGCAACTGAATAAATAAGCCCATCCTATCAACCCCAATATGCCCCACCATTGGGGAGTTAATACTGATTTACCGTCATCGCCGCCACGATATGCCCATGCCAGTAACAACAACCCGATAGCACCTGTAGTCCGAAGCAAATATGCCCATGTCTTATTTTTAAAACGATAGACATTCCATACCAGTATAGAACATAAATAAAATAATAAAGACCATACGGCAATAGACATTCCCATTGCTTTTTCATTGTAGCCACCCTCTGCATTTACCATAAACACACCCAGTACCAGTAAGCCCAGTGTTCTCCAGAGAATATGCCCTTGTAGTTTTAAGAAAGAATCACCTTTTGCCAGCCTGTTATTGATAGCAAATGGAAGCGACATACCAACGATGAAAAGAAAAGCAGGAAATACAATATCAACAAAAGTCATCGCATCTGCATCAGCAGGCTTATGTTTCATCCATAAAGGAATTCCGGAAACACCTGCCACGTCGTTTACAAAGATCATCACCAATATGGTGATACCGCGGAATACATCAATGGAACGAATGCGCTGATTGGTTAAAGCATTATACATAGGCAGTTTTGATCCTGTTCTATCCGGGCTATGAATAATATTGCAGAAAGCCCGGCAAAAAAACTTTAAATAAATTTATGGAATAACCGGCACTACTTATTCAACCCTTACTCTCGGATCTACTATCCCGTATAAAATATCAGCAAGAATATTGATAAGGATAAAAAAAGTTGCAGCGATCAGCACTGATCCCATAACAACCGGATAATCTAATTTTTCCAATGCACCCACGGTTATTTTACCAATGCCCTGCCAGCCAAAAATATATTCTACAAAAAAGGCCCCGGCTAGTAATTCGGCAAACCAACCGGTGATGGCAGTGATAACAGGGTTTAATGCATTACGTAGTCCATGCTTCCAGATCACTTTTCGCTTACTCAATCCTTTCGCATAAGCAGTACGGATATAATCCTGGTCCAGGGTATCCAACATAGCGCTGCGGGTGAGCTGTGTGATAATGGCCAGCGGCCGTATACCTAATGTAATAGCGGGAAGAATGAGGTTTTGCATCGTCAGTCTTTTTTCTCCCGTTACATCATCAATTTCAAACCAGCTACCTGAGATATGCAGCCCTGTCCAGTCGCTTAATAAAAAGCCAAACAGGTAAGCAATGATGATCCCTGTAAAAAAAGAAGGCGCCGATATGCCAACAATGCTGGAAAAAATGGCGGAGCTATCCACCCAGGTATTTTGTTTAACAGCGGCAACTACGCCAAGCGGTATTCCTATCGCTATCGCAATGATCATGGCGGCAATAGCCAGTATCAATGTTCCGGGTAATGCTTCCATCAGTATGCTGCCAACTTCTCTTTTGCTTTGATAGGATTTACGCAGGTAAGGAACTTTTAATCCAACTTTAGTTTCACCTCCAATAAAAAAGCCTCTCAGTTGCTTGGTCTTTATTTCTTCCTTGCCATGAATACAAAGTGGTGAAACATCATTGAGGTAAAAGAAAAACTGTTTCCATTTCGGTTGATCGAGATATAGTTCTTTGCGGATATTAGCCTGAGTAGTGGAATCACCCGTTTGACCCATGATCAATCTTGTTGGATCGCCAAAACCCTGGAATAAAACAAACACCAGCACTACTACTCCTGCTAAAACAAGCAAGCCGTAAAAGAATTTTTTGGAGATGTAGCGGAGCATGGTGTAAGTTA
>JAKFEJ010000522.1:0-4220 GCA_036675745.1 Chitinophagaceae bacterium
CTTCATCTTTTTCTTTTCCGGGTAATTCATCGGGTAATGAAAAGCACAGATAATGGATCCGGTTGCTACCCGCAATGTCCAGAGACTCATAATGTGTTTTTATCTGCAGGTCTTTTGTGATGCCTGCTTCTTTATAAGTGTCATCATAGTCAGTAAATAATGTACAATTATATAATTCTATCACCAGCTTTGTGAAAGCATACAGATCAGGGCTGTCTGTTTTTAAATGTATCAAACCCCCAGGTATCAGAAATTGTTGGTAGATCCGTAAAAATTTTGGATGCGTTAATCTTTTTTTTGCTTTAGATTTTCGCAGTTGCGGATCGGGAAAAGTGATCCAGATAGAATTTACTTCATTGGTTGCAAAATAACTGCTGACCTGGTCAATCTGGGTTCGTAAAAAAGCAACGTTCTTTAAATTTTGCTCCAATGCCTTTTTTGCACCCACCCAAATACGATTGCCCTTCAGGTCAATACCGATAAAGTTTTTTTCCGGATATAATTTACCCAGCCCTACCGCGTACTCTCCTTTGCCGCATGCAAGTTCTAATACAACCGGGTTATTGTTTTTCCAAAACTCATCCCAGTTGCCGGCCATGCCTTCAGGATACTGCAACACATTTGGAAATGTTTTTAATTCTTCAAAGCGTATTAATTTTTTTTGTCCCATCAGCCGGCAAAGTTAAGTCAGGGTGTTTCAATCCCGGCGTCTCAAAACGAAAACAAATGCCTTATCCAGGTATGGCACCTTAATTGGATTATAACCAGTAAGCTATATATTCATTAAAATTAAAGTGTATGAATTTCAATTGGTTAAGTACAATAACTAAAAGAGGTCTTGTTATTTCAGCATCAATATTATTTCTTATTGCCTGTAATGATGAAAAATCGGCAAATAATTCTACATCTGGACCGGGTGAAACCGATACGACTGTAAATACAAATCCACCACCTGTAGTTACGAAGAAAAAATCAGGTAAAGTTAGCACTGCTATAGCCGCAGATGATGCAAAGGCAAAAATGGAAAAGGACAAAATGGGATATTATAATCGTACGGAAGTCTTACCTGCTTATAATGGGGGGCAGCCTGCAATGGAAAATTATGTAATGAATACGATTGAGTATCCCCGGGATGCTATTGATAATAATGTAGAAGGAATAGTTACTGTACAGTTTGGGGTAGATGAGAATGGCAATGTATCAAATGTATCCACTGTGGGCAATAAAATTGGCTATGGCCTGGAAGAAGAAGCGATAAGGGTTGTATCAAAAATGCCAAAATGGACACCGGGTCAGATTAAAGGCAAAAACGTAAAAACATGGCGTACCCTACCTATCAATTACCGTTTAGAGGAAAGCTGATACCCTAAAGAAAAAACGTTGAGGTAGAGTTGAGGTGTTAAAAAGATGATGGCCTGCATTTGCAGGCCATCATCTTTAAAGTAAAAGTATGATCAGAATTTCGCAAGTAAACCTATACCTACTAACGATTTCAACTGTAGTGCCGCTCCATTATTGTTTTTGCCAAACAGCCGTACATCGTCATCATAAATCATATCAACACTCCAGGTGAGTGCAAGTATTTTAGACAATTTTACATTCAGGACATTGGTAAAATACAAGTCAACATTTTTTGGATTACGCCTGTAATTCGAAAAAAGATCAAGCCTGCTTTTATAAGTGATAGTCTTATTAAACTCTTTAATATAGTTGATAGATGCAAATGCGCCAAATTCAGTGTTGGAATGTTTGCCGGGATCTACGCCATATAATCCTCTTGCAGAAAGAGAATCGTCTTTTACAATCGTCCAACGTGCGGTGATTGGTGAAACAAAAATGGAAAGATCAGCATTAGGTTTATAATCCAGCCCGGGGCTTACTAAAATATAAGCTGGCGAAAGGAAAGCTGAAGAGAGTGTCTTTACGCCGTCACCGTCATAAGTATATCCTTTGAAGAGTTGTGAACGGAAATTAAATAAGCCAGCTGCATTCAGTTTTGAATTTAATGCATAACCATATTTTGAAAGAAGATCAAAGCGATCATCATTTTTCCGGCTGCCAAGACTGGTTGTTTTTACATAGCCCAGGTTAAAGTCAAATGTATTATCCCAGCTATGTTTATCTTTTTTATAAAATGCAAACAAGCTAAGCACGGAATTTAAGGAAAGAGAAAAATCCTCGCCACCGGCCGCCCAGTTGCTTAATGATCCCTGTGATACATTGATGCCATATAAACCACCTTTTTTCCATGTTTTGGGAATAGTATCGTTAGGGTCTTTTTTTATCGCTCTTCCCGAGGCATTTTTTAATTCTTTAACGGTTTCGTCCTGGGCAGAAGTTATAATAACTGAAAATAGCAATAATGCTAAAAATACTTTTCTCATTTTTTGAGGTTTAGGTAAAACAAATCTAACTACTGTTAGTGATTTAAAGACAGGCGTTTAATCAAAAAAGGTGCCGGGAAATTTAAAAGGTAAAAATGCAGACACAACAAATAAGAATTACATGAGAGGAGGGACAAAAAAAACCTGCAAATCAAAAGATTCACAGGCATAACAATCACATGAGAAAGAGAGCTGTAGGGGGAGGGATCGAACCTCCACGAGGCGGTTAGCTATAACACAAAGAGTTAGTGGTCAATCCTGGTCGGCCTGACGGTCGGCTCTATGCTACGTTTATCCCGTTATCCTCACCCCCGAGACGAGAGGGCATGTCTGCCTAAAATTTCATCACCCCACAGTATATACCGGATTAGTTTTCATGATCTTCGTAATCCGCATTAAAGAACTTTGATAACACAAATATAGGCCAAATGGCTTTTTTATTCCAAATTATTCAACAATTATTTTGAAATAATAGAAATTATTCAAATATTTGTATGATTTAATGGAAATAATTTAAAATACTCTCTTCAAATGTCTGCTAAATTAAATCTTGACAAACTCGACCTTGACATTATTCATCACATGATGGAAAATGCGGAAATCTCTTATGCCGATTTGGGAAAGAAACTATTTGTATCAGGGGGCACCATCCATGTTCGTATCAAAAAACTGCAGGAAGCCGGCGTAGTTAAAGGTACAAGGCTGAAAGCAGATTTAAAACAATTAGGTTATGATGTAATTGCCTTTATCGGTATATACCTTAAGGAAAGCTCATTGTATGATACTGTAGCGAAAGACCTTCAGAAAATACCTGAGATTGTCCGTTTGAATTATACTACGGGCAACTATAGCATGTTTGCTGAGATCGTTTGTAAAGACATTACACAATTACGGTTTGTATTGCATGATCAATTGCAAAAGATAAAAGGAATTGAAAGAACAGAAACTTTTATTTCGCTTGACGAAAGTTTCAGCCGCAATGTAAAAGTGATCAGCTAAGAACAGTTGACAGATGACAGTTGTAAGATGACAACATTAAAAGTTGTTGTAGATTTTGGTGCTTATTTATCTAAAAACGGGGAAAAAATTGTTGGTTTTTTTCTGTCATCTTTTCTTCTAAATCCTTCCTCTTACATTCAATGCATCTCTCAATCCATTGCCCAATAAATTAAAAGCTAATACTAATAGCATGATAGCAAATCCCGGTGCCAATGCAAGCATCGGATTTTGTGTAATAATGAAATTGTAATTTTCTTTTATCATTAATCCCCAGCTAGGCTGCGGGGGTTGAACGCCAACTCCCAAAAAACTTAATCCCGCTTCTATTACAATTGCCGATGCGAAATTGGATGCTGCTATCACCATCACCGGGCCCATAATATTGGGCCATATATGCCTGACAATAGTCCGGAAATGAGAATAACCCAGAGCTCTTGTTGCTTCTACATATTCCAGTTCCCTTGCCGCTAATACCTGCCCCCTGACAAGACGGGCAACGCTAACCCACATGGTAAGACCAACAGCAATAAATACTTGCCAAAACCCTTTGCCCAATGCCAGTGTAATAGCAAAAACCAATAATAAAGTTGGAATACTCCAGATCACATTGATAAACCACATGATCATATTATCAGTTCGTCCACGATAGTAACCAGCCAGTGAACCAAGTATCAACCCGATGGAAAGAGAAATAATGATAGTAATAAGACCAACGCTTAAACTTACTCTTGTGCCTACAATAAGACGGCTAAGGATATCACGTCCGAACTTATCCGTACCCAAAAAGAACTTCGATTGGTAAATGGGTTGATCAGCTAACTGGTCTTTTGCAAAAGC
>JAKFEJ010000161.1:0-25355 GCA_036675745.1 Chitinophagaceae bacterium
AGGATACGCTGGGACTTCCCGGTGCGAGAGTAACCCATGTATGGACCCAGGATGAACCAATTTCAAAAAGCATTGCAACTTCATCCGGTATTGCCCATGTAGTAGAAAAAGCAGAAGAGATGATAGGCAGAGTAGATGCAATTATCCTTGCCCGTGATGATGCCGGGAATCATGTGGGCATGAGCCGTCATTATATTGAAGCAGGTATTCCAGTTTTTATTGATAAACCGCTGGCCATTACAAGATCTGATATGGATTGGTTTACGGAGCAACAGGCCGCTGGAAAATTCATCATGTCCTGTTCTTCCATGCGGTATGCGAACGAGTGCAGAATAGTAAAACAGGAATTGCATACGCTTGGTAAACTGGAACTGGTAACAGCGGTTGGTAAAAAGGATTGGTTAAAATATGGAGTGCATATGCTCGAAGCAATGTTTGCCACACTGGGTGATCCTAAGGTAGCCAGCGTGCAACACATCGGGGATAACGGAAAAGACGTAGTGCATATCGTTTTTGAAAATGGATTGCCGGCCACCGTGCATCTTTTTATGGATATAGCAGCAACCTTTCAAATAAGTTTTTTTGGACAGTCTGCCTGGCGTATGGCAGATATTAAAAACTCGTATTCTATGTTCCGGGATAATATCATCGAATTTATCAGGAGTGTGGAGGAAGGTAAATCAAGGCTGGATTTTTCAAAAACAGCTAACGTAATAAATACATTAATTGCAGCCCAAACCAGTATGGAAACGGGTGGAAAAATTATTCATTTAAAATAACCGCTCATGAATGTAATGGATTTATTCAGTCTTAAAAACAAGGTAGTACTTGTTACAGGTGGGGCAGGAAATTACGGAAGGTCTATAACGGAAGGGCTGGGAGAAGCCGGTGCTACTATTATTATTGCTTCCCGCAACCTTGAATCGGTTCAGAAAGTGGTAGCGGAGTTTAGGGAAAAAGGACTGGATGTACATGGCCTGCAGGTAGACCAGGCTGATCCAGCTTCAGTTTTGCAATTGAAAACCTCAATTCAATTGCAGTTTGGCAAATTGGATACATTTATAAACAACGCTGTTTCCAGGCCGATGAAAAGCTACAATGCGCCGATAGAACAATTTGATGAATCGATGAGGGTGAACGCTACCGGCATGATGTTCATCCTGCGGGAAATGACCGATTTGATTGTTCAGTCTGGTGGCGGCAGCGTTATTAATATCAGTTCTATGATGGGTATGTATGGTCCTATCTTATCCAATTATGAAGGACTTGAAGGCATGGGCGATCTACCCCCGGATTATTGCTTTCACAATGGCGGGCTGATAACCCTTACCCGGTTTATGGCCAAAGTACATGCTAACAGAAATATCCGTTTCAACAGCATCAGCCCCGGCGG
Source organism: Chitinophagaceae bacterium (assembly GCA_036675745.1). Classification (GTDB taxonomy): domain Bacteria; phylum Bacteroidota; class Bacteroidia; order Chitinophagales; family Chitinophagaceae; genus Terrimonas_B. Next base: position 1,394 of record JAKFEJ010000161.1, read on the forward strand.
ATTGTTTAATAACCAACCCGGGAAGTTTGTAGAAAATTATTGTAAAAAAGTACCCTTGGGCCGCATGGCCAACAATGATGATATTAAGGGATTGATCGTACTACTCGCATCTGATGCAGGCTCCTATATCAACGGAGAAAATATTTTAATTGACGGTGGTTTGTACGCTTAAATAAACGCATGTATTTCTCCCGGTTGGCTTGTTCAAAAAAAACAAGGTTGATTTTGTGTACTGTTGGTAACAATATTTCTATATTAATTTTTTTATGATAAAATGGTAGTTGTTATTACAGGAGCAGCCGGAAGTATAGGATTAGCAATTGCACGATGTTTTGTACAGGCTGGCGAAACGGTAGTTATTTTAGATTTACAGCAGCAAAGCATTACGGCAGCTATTGATTTATTCGCCAGCGAAAATCTTACACTTGCCGGTTTTGTATGTGATGTAACACAGGAAGAACAAATTGCAGCTGTTTTTAAAACGATACAGAATAAATACGGCGGTATTGATGTGTTGATTAATAATGCCGGTCTGCAACATGTAGCGCCCATCGAATCTTTTCCCACTGATAAATTCCGTTACCTGCTGGAGGTAATGTTGATCGCTCCCTTTATTGCCATCAAACAGGTGCTTCCTTATATGAAGCTGAAAAAATTTGGAAGAATTATTAATATGGCTTCTATAAACGGGTTAATAGGCTTTGCGGGAAAATCGGCTTACAACAGTGCCAAGCATGGCGTCATCGGCCTTACGAAAGTGACGGCATTGGAAACAGCAGAAAATGGAATTACGGTAAATGCCGTTTGCCCGGGGTATGTAGATACTTCATTGGTAAGAAACCAACTGCAGGACCTGGCTGATTACAGGGGGATAACCGTAGAAAAAGTATTGGAAGAAGTTGTCTTCCCGTTAGTGCCTCAAAAAAGGTTATTAAATGTGGACGAAATAGCCCATTACGTAGTATTTCTTTCAGGTAAAAATGCTGCTGGCATAACCGGTCAGGCTGTGGTTATTGATGGTGGTTATACAGCACAATAAAAAAATCGGGGACCACGCAATTAATCTTTGAATACATAAGCGTTGTTGGTGATGATATCTTCATCATCAAAACCGATTTCAAGTTTTTTTCGATATTCCCGCGGCGTCATCTTCTTTATTTTTTTGAATTGGCGATTGAAGTTGCCGAGGTTATTAAAACCGACTTCATAAGCCACCTCAACGATATTGTGTTTTTTATCAGCAAGTAATTTGCAAGCCAATCCAATCCTGACGCTATTAAGATATTCAACAAAGGTGACCCTGTAATGACTCTTAAAAAAATTACAGAATGTAGTGATAGCCATGTTAGCAACGGATGCTATTTCCTGTAAAGAAATTTCCCGGTCAAAATTCCTCATAATATGTTCTGTAATTTTATCAAATGGACCCGGAAGATTATTGGCCTCCGTTTGCGTGAACCCCGGACTTGCCAGTAACTCATATTCGGGTGACGAAGAAAGGATGTCAAAAATAGAAAACAGGGCTGCCAATCGTTGTAAGCCATTCATCGTTGTCATTTTAGTCATTAACTTAGTTACCTTTTCCTTGGCAATTCCATTTATAACCATACCTTGTTTGGATAATTTCAAAAACTTTTTGAAGGCATCCATTTCAGGTATTTCAAGAAAATTTTCGCCAAGGAAATTTTCTTGAAAATGTATAACGACAGCATCTGCAGCATAGCCGGCACTACCATTTATGAATTCTTCGTCATTCACCCATACATGTGGCAGTAACGGGCCCATAAACACCAGGTCTCCTTCATCAAAATAACCAATATGATCGCCAACCATCCTGCGACCTTTACTTTTAGTGACCAGTACTAATTCATATTCGGGGTGATAATGCCAGGGGCAGGGAAAGAATTTACCTGTTTCCCGGAAGACGACAAATGACTTATCGATCTCTTTTGCAAAGCGCACTTCTATAGCCTTCATTATTCATAAAGTTTTATAAACTAACAGAGCCTGCAGCACTTAAATACGCTGCTTCCTTTTTGAAAGATAGTATTATAAATGTAAACAAAAGTAATAGAATCCCTCATGGGTGAATTTTACTTTTACTACTAATAACTAATGACAAGCAGAGTATAAATTCAAATCGATACCGGGTTGTTGCAACTGATGCAGGAACTCGGTTTGGATTAAAAAAAAATCTTATTATGAAAATAAAAGTAGATCATCCGGAACGTGACCCGGACTTTGTAACAGGGGCCTACTCCGATGCGGTAGTGGTGGATGGATTTGCGTTTGTCAGTGGCCAGGCTTCTGTTGATTTTAAAACGTCACATTTTGTTCTGGGAACGATACAAGAGGAAACAACACGAACCCTTGATAATATCCGGTCTATTATTAAAAAAGCAGGTGGTACCATGGAGGATATTGTTAAATGCACCGTTCACCTGGCCGACATTGGGGAATTTGACCAGTACAACAAAGTGTATGCAGTCTATTTTCCCGGTATCAAACCAGCACGTACAACCGTCCAGTCTGTACTGGCTGAAGGAATTAAAATTGAAATTGATTGCATTGTAAAATTATCTCCGAATGGAAACAAAGCAATTTAGAACGGCTGAAATGGAGATAGGCGTTGTCGGTTTAGGATTGATGGGAAGTAGTATTATTGTTGCTTTACTAATTGCGGGGCACCCGGTAAAAGCGATAGCTCCGATTCCATCTGATATGCAAAATGCAGCACCGTATATCCGGGATCAGCTGATGGATTGCGACAGGTCGGGCTTATTAAAGCAGTCCGTGGATGAGCATATGGACAGGCTTACCATCTCTGAAGATTATGCACAGCTTCGCAATTGCAGTATTGTGATGGAGTGTGTTATAGAAATCATTGAGATCAAAAAACAGGTGTACGAAAAAATACTTTTGGTGGTTGATAAAACCGCCATTATAGCCAGCAATACATCTGCGATTCCTATCAGTGAATTGCAAAGAAATATTACAAACCAGGAGCGTTTTTTAGGAATACATTGGGCTGAACCGGCTTTTGTTACCAGGTTCCTGGAAATTACATGTGGTCATAAGACTGCGTACTCTAATGCGGAAAGAGTTTTGAAATTAGCCTACCAATGGGACAAGGAACCAACGTTGCTTCGAAAGGATATCAGGGGCTTTATTACCAACAGGCTGATGTATGCTGTATATCGCGAACTATTTCACCTGGTTGATAAAGGTCACACCACTCTTGAAGATGTTGATAAAGCATTCAGATATGATGCCGGTTCATGGATAACATTGATGGGAGTTTTCAGAAGGATGGATTTCATTGGTCTGGCTGATAGTACTGAAATATTAAAAAATATTTTTCCTACTCTTTGCAACAGTGAAGATATACCACCCTTAATGCAGAAGATGATTGACAGTAATGCCAGGGGCACACAAAATTTATTGGGTCTCTACGATTACACATTAAAAGATGCAAAACAGTGGGAGGAAGCCTTTGCCACATTCAACAAGGATATTTACGAGTTAGCCTCGTTTTATCCATTACGAAAAATGGGATTAAAAGAAAAAAGTGTATCTGTTCTCTGACAATAAACTTGTGAGAGTCCGGTGCCGGGAAGTTTGAATCAAAATTTATATTTTATCAATGGAAACTGACAGGTATAAAAAATCGGGAGAATTGCTGGCAAGATCCCAAAAGGTACTGGCTGGAGGCGTTTCGTCCGAATTCCGAAAATATAATCATCCTCATGCTTTGTTTTATACGCATGGCAAAGGAAGCCGGATCTATGATGTGGATGGCAATGAATATCTTGATTTCACGCTTAGCCAGGGCCCGCTGATCCTTGGCCATTCGCATCCGGATGTATTGACGGCCATTCATGAGTATTCAGCAACCGGGCAGCTGTTTGCCGGCCAACATATCAGGGAAATTCAGTTGGCCGAAAAGATTAATGAATTAATTCCCTCTGCAGAATTAATGCGATTTTGCCTGGATGGTTCAGAAGCGGTACACACTGCATTCAGAATAGCCAGGGCAAAAACAGGAAAGCAAAAATTTTTACGATTCGAAGGACATTATCATGGATGGCTGGATAATGTTTGCTGGGGCATCTCTGCTAAATCAACAGAAGCATTGGGAAGCCGTGAAAATCCAGCTGTGTTTCCCTGGACAGAAGGCCTTCCGCAGCAGTCAAAAGATGAGTTTATTATTATTCCATGGAATGATCTTGAATTAGTAAGGGAAACAATAAAAAAACATCACCACGAACTGGCTGCGATAATTACAGAACCGGTTATGTGTAATAATGGATGTATAGTGCCTGGTGAAAAATTCCTGGAGGGATTGAGAACATTGTGTGATGAATATAGCATTGCACTGATCTTCGATGAAGTGATTACCGGATTCCGGCTTTCGCTTGGAGGAGCGCAAAAGTATTTTGGTGTCAGCCCTGATCTTTCTGTTTTTGCCAAAGCGATTGCCAGCGGTTATCCATTTAGTGTGATTGCAGGAAAAAAAGAATGGATGAGCCTGGTCGAAGAGGCGAGAGTGATCCACGCTGGCACCATGAATTCAGGCCATGCTACAGTAGCGGCAGCCCTGGCAACGATTAAAGTATTGGAAAATGAAAATCCTTATAGCAGGCTTTTTCAATATGGAAAGCAATTAATGAATGGACTGAAGCAGGCTGCTTCTGAATCGGGTCAAAACCTGTTGATACAGGGTCCGGGGCCAATGTTTCATACCGGTTTTACCTCGCTTGACAGTGTGAAAGATTATCGTGATACATTATCATATGATAAAATAAAACTCGGCAAATTTATAGCCGGCATGCATGATGAAGGCGTGAGAATTATCGGAAGAGGGTTGTGGTATATCAGTGCGGCACACTCGGAAGCAGATATTTTAATTGCCATTGAAAAAGCAAGAAAAGTCCTGAAAGCAATTTAGAACGAACAAACTTTTTACAACCTCATCCATATGGACGAAAAGATATTAAACGAAAGGCCGGTTTTGCTTGTTGGGAACGGAAATCTTACTTACAGCATTGGCGTATGTTTAGTGAAAGCAAACTATATTGTTAATCTCTGCACGGATAATATAAAAGAAGCTGCAAAAGTTATTTTTACGCATTTTGATGATTTGAAAAATGAAAATGAGAAGCTGGTAATTGATAGCGGCAGGTTAAAAATTTCAGAGAGTTTCGACTTTACAGAAGAATACAGCCTGGCCATAGCGATAACTGAGGAAGATCTGTTCATTAAAAGGAATATAATCAGCCAACTGGAAAAGGGGCTATCACCTGCAGCGATCATTGCGATTAATACCGAAAGCATCAATTTGGATGTAATACAGCATAACGCTGTTCGGCCTGAAAGAATAATTGGGTTAAATTGGACTGAGCCGGCTCATACAACACATTTTCTTGAAATCATTTCCAATGCTACGGTTAAAAAGGGATTGACCAGCCAGGTAAATGACTTAGCTAAGGGATGGAATAAGGATCCTTACATAGTTGAGAATTTTGGTATTCGCAGCAGGTTGATGAGTGCCATGGTAAGAGAAGCGTTCTATTTGGTTGAAAGGGGGTATGCATCAGTAGAGGATATTGACAGGGCTTGCAGAAATGACGCGGGCTATTATTTACCTTTTGCCGGGAATTGCAGGTATATGGACTTAATGGGAACCCATGCTTATGGAACAGTGATGAAAGACCTGAATCCGGAACTTTCCAAAGAACAAAAACTTCCGGAATTCTTTACAGATATTATAAAAAAAGGTGGACTGGGAATGCAAAACGGAAAAGGAGTATACCAGTACACTCCTGCTGAATTTGAGCATTGGAAAAAAATAGTTAATGAATTTAGTTATAAGATTGAAGCAGTTATTAATAAATATCCTTTTAATTATACGGAGAAAAAATACAAGCAGGAAGAGCTATGAAAAAATTGTTTGTCTTTGATGCTCATCTTGATCTTGCTATGAATGCCATTGAGTGGAACAGGGATCTTACCCGGCCAATAGAAGAGATCAGGCAAAGAGAAATGCATATGAAGGACAAACCTGACCGGGGTAAAGGCACTGTTTGTCTTCCTGAATTGCGAAAGGGAAAAATTGGATTGATAGTGGCGACACAGTTGGCAAGATATACTCCGGCTGGCAGCGCATTACCTGGTTGGAATTCACCACAACAAGCCTGGGCGATGACGCAGGCACAGTTGTCGTGGTACAGAGAAATGGAAGCCCTTGGGGAAATGATTCAGATCGCTGATCTTGTTGCTCTGGATTCACATCTTAAGTTATGGGACGATGAAAGTATTGATGATGAAAAAAAGCCTATAGGATATATTTTAAGTTTGGAAGGCGCAGACTCACTAGTGGACATATCTTATTTATACAAAGCTTATGATTATGGTTTAAGGGCGATCGGCCTGTCACATTTTGGTCCGGGGCGATATGCACCCGGTACAAAAAAAGAAGGGAGTATAACAGCTGCCGGAAAAGAACTGCTCAAAGAAATAGAAAAGCTTAATCTTATATTGGATGTCACGCATTTGACAGACGAAGGATTTGATGAGGTAATGGATAGTTATGCAGGGCCTGTGTGGGCCAGTCATCATAATGTACGTAAAATAGTACCTAATCAACGCCAGCTCAGCGATGACCAGATAAAGAAATTGATTGAAAGAAAAGCGGTGATCGGCGGCATGCTGGATTGCTGGGCAATGGATGTAAGATTTATTGATACTGTGTCTGATCCCTGGCAATTGAATATCCGGTTGGAAAATCTTGTTGATCATTGGGATCATATTTGCCAGATAGCCGGCAATAGTTTGCATATAGCCATCGGAAGTGATCTTGATGGAATATTTGGTACAGAACAATCTCCCTGGGATATGAATTCTATTGCTGATCTTCAAAAGTATAAGGCGATCCTTACTAAACGTGGGTATAACGATGAGGACATTGATAATATTTTTCATAAAAACTGGCTCAGGTTTTTACGCAAGGCCTGGAGTTGAATTTAAATAGAAATATTGCAATTTTAATCTCAGCAATTTTTTTGAAATGAAAAAGTTATTTACGGCAGGTGTTGCGCAGGTTGATATTACTCCACCATTAGGGACATTAGTTAATGGTGAGTTTGTAACCTATTATGCGCATCATATTCATGATCCACTGTATTCAAAAGCCCTGGTTTTGGATGATGGTAATACTACACTTGCCATAGTGATGGTGGATATCTGTGCAATGGATATGGAATTTATAAATGAAGTAAAGCTTGCAATTGTGAAGGGTTCAGGCACCCCGGCTGAAAATATACTAATCGCCAGTACGCATACACATTATGCGGGTGCGATAGTAGATCTGTTAGGCGGACCTTGTGATCTTGGATATAGAAAGCAATTGGCCGGAAAAATTGCAGAGTCTGTAATACAGGCAACATTCCGGTTACGTCCTGCCAAAATTTGTCACGTATCTGTTCCCGTTCCTGAGCATGTAGTATGCAGGCGATATTATATGAAGCCTGGTTATGAAGCAAAAAATCCTGTAACCGGTGGAAATGATCTTGTTAAAACAAACCCTGCCGGTGCGGAACATTTAATAGATCGCAGGGCTTCAGAAGTGGATACTGAATTAAGTGCAATAGGAGTAATGTCAACAGAAGGAGAATGGATAAGTGTATTGGCCAACTATTCCATGCATTATGTAGGCGATTGTCCTAACGGAACTGTAACTGCCGATTATTTCGGCGTATTTGCAAGACATATTACCCATCAATTGAACGCAGGAAATAGATTTGTTGCCATGCTGAGCAACGGTACAAGTGGAGAAGCTAATATCTGGGATTTTTTCCAGCCGGACCGTTATCCAAAAGAAAACTTTCGGAAGAGTGAATTAATAGGAGCTGATTTAGCCAAAAAAATAGCAGAAAAATTAACGAAGGCGCAATGGAATGAAACGCCTGTTTTATCAGCTGCAAATGAAAATATAATGGCAGGTGTACGTAAGCCTTCAGCAGATGAATTGGTTGCTGCTGCAAAGATTGTGTCGCAAACCGATTATCGTTTAATCAGGCACGACGAGGATATGATGGTTAAAATTTATGCAAGGGAGCAGCTTTTATTGAATGAATTTCCGGACGTTATTAAAGTTCCTGTGCAGGCATTGATATTGGGAGATATCACCATTGGAGGATTGGGCGGTGAATTTTTTGCTGAAACCGGTTTAAAGCTGAAACAAGAAATAAATAGCGGGAAATATTTCACCATCTCGATGGCCAATGATTGTGTTGGATATGTTCCACCTGCTCATGAAATTGAAAAGGGCGGTTATGAAACCTGGAGATGCCGTTCAAGTAAACTGGCAGAAAAAACCGAAGAGGTTGTGAGAAATAAAATGTTACAGTTAATTAAAAAGCTCAATGCGAGTTAAGAAAAACACATGAAATTATTTCGGTACGGAAACCCTGGAAAAGAAAAGCCCGGCGTTCTAATTAAGGATAGAAAATATGATATATCAGCATTCGGCAAAGACTATGATGAAGATTTTTTTTCAGGTGGTGGCGTTGCGCAAATAAGAAAGTTTATAGAAACATGGTCTAATGAGTTAATTAAATTACCCGATAGTATTCGTTTTGGTCCCCCGGTTCGCCGTCCAGGTAAGTTGATCTGCATTGGATTGAATTACCGCGATCATGCACTGGAAACAAATGCTCCAATACCAGCCGAGCCGATTGTTTTCTTTAAATCGCAGACAGCGATCTGCGGCCCCAATGATGATCTTATTCTTCCAAAAAATAGTAAAAAAACAGACTGGGAAGTAGAACTAGCTGTTGTGATTGGCAAAAAAGCTTCTTATGTTAAAGAAGAGGATGCAAAAGAATATATAGCAGGGTATATACTTCATAATGATTATAGTGAACGTGAATTTCAGCTTGAGCGTGGCGGACAATGGGTGAAAGGAAAAAGTTGTGATACGTTTGCACCATTAGGCCCATATTTAGTTACTCCTGATGAATTGCCGGATGTGGATGATTTGAAAATGTGGTTAAAGGTAAATGGCAGGCTGATGCAGAATAGTTCAACTGCACAGATGATATTTAAGATACCATTCCTGGTACATTATCTAAGCCAGTATATGACGTTGCTGCCGGGTGATATTATTACCACCGGTACGCCGCATGGTGTTGGATTGGGTTTTAATCCGCCGGTATATTTAAAAGCAGGAGATACTGTAGAGTTGGGGATTGATGGGCTTGGCTCGTCTGCACAAAGAGTGAAGGCTTTTCCAAATTAAATTATTTTTTAATTGAATGAATAGTATTTCTAACTGGTATCCTATTGATGAAGCTGATAAGATTGATTCACCATCACTCCTTATTTACCCGCAACGAATAAAGGAAAACATAAGGATATTAAAAACCATGGTGGATGATCCTTCCAGGCTTCGTCCGCATGTAAAAACATCAAAAACAAAAGAGGCGGCTTTACTGATGATGGATGAAGGCATCCAAAAATTTAAATGCGCTACTATTGCGGAAGCGGAAATGCTGGCCCAATGTAATGTTCCTGATGTGTTGCTGGCCTATCAACCTACCCGTCCGAAATTTCTGCGACTTATTAACCTTATAAAACATTATCCTGCTACGAAATTTTCCTGCCTTGTTGATAACCTTCAGTCAGCGGAACTCTTTTCAACAATAGCAGTAACGCATAACCTGGTATTAAAAATTTATATTGATCTGAATGTGGGAATGAACAGAACGGGTATCAAACCAGGCCATGATGCAATAGAGCTGTACGAAAATATTGCAAAATTACAGGGGCTGGAACTGATAGGCTTTCATGCATACGATGGTCATATACGGGAAACGGATATGGACAAAAGGACTGCACTATGTAATGAGGCATTTCGTTCTGTTGAAGAAATGAGGTCCGAATTAAGCCTGAAAGGATATCCACTACCGCTCTTAGTGGCGGGCGGGTCACCAACATTTCAGATTCATTCTCAAAGAAAAGGTACAGAAGTTAGCCCGGGAACATTTATTTTCTGGGACAAAGGATATACTGATTCAATACCTGAACAGCATTTTCTTTGTGCCGCACTTGTTCTAACCCGGATTATCTCTTTGCCTGACGAAACCAAAATTTGTATTGATCTTGGTTATAAATCCATTGCCTCGGAAAATGATCTGCAACACCGTGTTTTTTTTCTGAATGCACCGCAACTCAGACCCGTTAGCCATAGCGAAGAGCATATGGTGTTTGATGCAGGAAAAGATCATGGATTTAAGATCGGAGATTTGTTATATGCATTACCTATCCATATATGTCCTACGGTTGCTCTTTACAGCCATGCGGTTTGTATTGAATCGGGAAAGATTGCAGGTGATTGGAAAATTGTGGCGAGGGATCGAAGTATTGGTCAATGATCCAACTTTTAAACAATTTCTTATTGGCCCCTTCGATAAGCCCCCAATTGGCAAGACCGGATTTGCAAGTTATCATTCAAAGGCAGGAATGATAATCTTGAAAATAAATTATGTGAAATAATATTAATGATCCCAGGCTACAATCTAAAGGACCTCAACCCTGCTTATGTCGACGAAAATAGTATTAGGGATTTTTTCTGTTACAATAAATTGGTATACCAGGGTTTTACAATTGTTTAATAAAAGTATTTAATTACTTTTACTTCGTAAAGTTTTCTCTTCCGTTACAAATCATGCCAGGGTGTATCTCCAACTGCTGTAGTACTTGTCAGTATATCGCTTGTGCGGGATGTATTTGAGCTGTTTGCTATAAAAATAATAGTGTATGAAAATTGATGACCAGTTTTCCGATATAGGCTCTGCCGCCATTCATGCCGGTGGTAACCTGAATGCAGAACATGCCCATTTAGCTCCAATTTATGCCACCTCTACTTTTACGTTTGATAGCGCAGAACAAGGAATGAATCGTTTTACCGGTAATGAGAGTGGATTTATTTATTCCCGCTTTGGCAACCCCACTACCTCCATAGCTGCAGCAATCATTGCCTCCCTGGAAGCTTTCAACCTTTCTGATGATAAAGGGGCTCCGTTGCAATTAAAAGCCATATTACATGCAAGCGGACAAGCAGCCATGGCGACGATGTTTTTGTCAAATCTATCAGCCGGAGATAGTGTTTTATCGCATTTCTCAATATACGGCGGTACTCATGAGTTCTTGTTTGACATTTTGCCCAGGTATGGAATTAATAGTCTTATAGCAGATCTGAGGGATATCAACCAATTGGAAATAATCATTAGAAACAATCCTTCATTAAAACTCATACATATTGAAACGCCGGCGAATCCGACCATGTTGTGTATTGACCTGGAAGCAGTAACAGCAATTGCGAAGCGGCATGGTCTGTTGGTTACAGTTGACAACACCTTTGCCACTCCGTATTTACAACAGCCATTCAAATTTGGTGTTGACTTTGTTTTTCATTCTACAACCAAATTCCTGAATGGGCATGGTACATCCATTGGTGGTGTATTAATTGGTAAGGATATTGATTTTATGACCACTACCTGCAATAAATTCTATAAATTATTGGGTGGTAACAGCAGCCCATTCGATGCCTTTTTGCTGATGCAGGGAATTAAAACACTTGCCGTCCGTATGGAGAAACATTGCAGCAATGCGGCTGTTGTGGCTGACTATTTATCGAAGCACCCAGCCATCTCAAAAGTCAATTATAACGGATTGCATGATCATCCCGACTATCGGGTATCAAAAAAACAAATGCGACATGCCGGGGCTGTGCTGAGTTTTGAATTGGCCAATGGTATGGAAGCTGGTAAAGGTTTTATCAACCGGCTCAACATGTGTGTAAGAGCCGTATCAGTAGGGACGGTTGATACTTTGCTTTCTCACCCGGCATCTATGTCTCATTCCGGGATGACCCGCGGGGACAGGCTGAAATCCGGAATTACGGATGGGCTGATAAGAATGAGTGTAGGATTGGAAGCACCTGAAGATATTTTGCATGACCTGGAGCAGGCCCTACGGACTGTTTGATCCTGCGCATTCGATAAATGGATACTATATCTAACTGGCAATACATAACTATGAAGTATCATACTTTTCATATCTCAGTGTATCATTTCATATTCCCTGCAATCAATGCGCAATTCTGTATTTTTTAGTGGCGTGTTTAAATAGTTGCAATAATGGCTGTTTGTTTTTTTCTCATAAAACCTGCAGGCCAAACACATCCTGTTAATGGAAATAATCCCGGCAGTTTGCAGTTTTTGTATCAGTTCAAGCAGGCTGTTAAACAAAACCTGCTTCTGATTATCTGATAAATCCGATACTGAATCGTGTAGTGGGTTGGCAAAGGCAGCTAATTTTTTTGTTAGCGCCATTCCTTTTTTTGTAAGATGGATACTATAGCTCCTGGTATCACCAATTGCTGTTTCTTTTCGGATATATCCTTTCAGTTCTAATGTTTTTACTGCATCACTGATGGTTGCCTTTGTGAGGTTAAACTCAACAGCCAGAAAACCTATCTTTCTTTTTTCTTCCGTATGAAAAGAGCAGAAAATAAGCAGTTGAACCTGGATGGGACTTAAGGCATGTTCTTTAGCCTCTTCCCAAAGCAGGACCCTGAATGCTTCTGATATCCTTTCCAGGGCTACGACAATTTTGCTTTCGATACTTTGCAGTTGATTAGTTACATCAAAAACGGATGGGTTCATTTTATAATTTTTAAGGCGGACAGGTAATCGTTTAAAAATGATTCAAGTAATTCCCTGTCCTGGTAGCCGAAAAAAGACTGTAGTAAATTATATTGATTGTCAAAAATGATAAAGGATGGGGTTCCCTGTAGCTGATTCAATGTGAATGTTTCTGCAATAAAAGAATAGGTGCTGTAATACGTTTTCACACGCATCAGCATGGTCTTTTGTTTCTCGGATGATAAAAAGACAACACCGTGGTTCCTGTTGCAAACAGCGCGGATGTTTTCCTTGGTCAAAAATTCATTAGCAGGTTTTAATACATCAAAAGCAACAGGGAATGATATTTTGCCGGCAAATTTTTTTACTCCAATCCGGTCAAAATATTTCGCGGTTTCACCAATTAATTTTCCTGTCTTTAACAATTGAAGGGTGTTAGCTTCAGTATTCAGATTAAAATCTTCAAAAGCGGTAGATACGCCGATAAACCCGATTTCTTTATTAAACTTTTCAAACAGGTCATTGACTAATGGAATACCATACATAAAACAACCCGGGCAGTTTACCTGGAATACAAAAGCAATATTGATTTCCATTAATTGAAAATTTCCCTGCAGTAACTTTTGAATATGAAGATGAAATGCCGGCATGACGATTAAGATATTAATTGTTGTATTTGTTCCGGTGTCTTTGCTTTTAAATCGGCAAAACGGTATTCCTTATAATGACCCCGTAAATATAATATCAATTCTCTCCTGGTTGGGTTTGCAGGCAGTTTCGCTGGTATTTCATCCATTTCAAGAATAAAATATCCTTGCCTGTTGATGGCCTCCTTCATTTCGGGAGCAGGTTCCTCTATATGGCAGAACCGGCATTGTTCCATATCCAGCTGACCGTCCGTTTCTTCATTTTTTGCCAGGTATTCTTTTCCATAGCCATAAATAATCTGCGGATCTTTAATGGTAATGGGAACAATGATATCAAAATGCAGGACATTGCCGTCCCTTTTTTTTACATAAGTATCCCAAACTGCTGTTTGCATAATTTCAGGTATTACTGTGTGGATGTTTATAAATAAAGTAATTTTTTTACTGCTCCCGATACTGGTTTAGTAATGGATCATCGTTGATCATTTTTTGCTTTGTTCAACATTCAGAATAGTCAGGAGTAAACGTACCATTGACTGCCACAATGGTTGATAAATCAATTTTCAACCCACTTTGCAATTCCAGGTGGGGTTGGGCGTCATTCAATATAATATTACTGATAATACCCTCTGCTCTTATCAGGCCATTACAATCCAGCAACATAGAAGCTTTCGTTTTCTCTTCCTGTAATTGTTGAAGTAATTTCAAAAAAGTTTGCCCGGTAATAAGTGTAGGACGCTTATCCATAATAATTACAAATTTGTCAGAACTCACCTTTGTTAATGTAAGGATATGTCCAGAGTATGACAGTTAGTGTAACTGCTTTAAACCAGGCTGCATGCATGGCATCCACTGCGGCGGCATCATGTCCTTTTTTAGCCAGGAAACTTTTGATCGTGGCCGTAATAGGGAAAATAAATGCCACCAGGTAGCGATAGTGGATAATGGGAACAGTATCAACAGCGTCTGTTTTATTCTTTTTAGTGCTGTGATGCCGTAATGCAATTTCGTGTTGATAGTTTAGCCAGGTTTGGTCGTAGGGCCTGTTGCATAAGTCCAGAATCCATTGCTCAAACCTTGCCCTGACTGCGGTAAGATAGTCCATATTGGGTTGGCTATTTTTGGTGAAGTACTGTACCAGGTGTTCCTGGCTGCCAACAAAACCATACCAAAGGTCGAGCACCTCATGGGTTTGGTCTTTCAAAATTTCTCCTGCAAGACGAAGATTCTTTTCATCTTCTTCCGTAAACAAGACGGTTTTCTTTAACAGGTCTAAATCAGCGATGCTTACCGGTGATGGCTCCACCTGGCCGTAGGTGTATCCTTTAATTTGAGTTGCCATTTTTGTAGATTTAAAATGAATGATAAAACAAATATAGTAAGGAATCCTAACTAATTTAAATTATTAAAAAAAATAAATTCCCCCCAGGCAACGGATCCATGCCATGGAGGTCTCTTACTATTCAAATCCTTACATTATGCAATCAAAACGTATCCTTTTATTGATCACAGCAACGCTGTTGTTTCTTTTTTATTCCTGCAGGAAGAATTATTCAGATGAACAGTATATTGAAAACACCCCCGCTGTCAAACCCGACCTGTCCGTTAAAATAAATACGACGGTCACCGGCTTTATTATTGATGAAGCGGGAAACCCGGTATTCGGAGCAAGGGTTATGGCGGGTACAAAAGAAACCCTTTCGGATGAATATGGATATTTCGCCATTGATAATACCTCGCTGGCAAAAGCGGCCGGCTTTGTAAAAGTTAGTAAGACAGGTTTTTTTACAGGTTACAAAACTTTTACAACAAATGGCGATAAAGAGGCTTTTGTACGTATAAAAATGCTGACGCAAAATGTAACGGGGACTATAGATGCTGCATCAGGCGGTACCGTTACCACTTCGGATGGCGGAAAGATAACCCTGCCCGCCGGCGGAGTTATAATTGCTTCCACTAATTCCGCTTACAACGGTACGATAAAAGTGAGTGCCCGTTTATCAGACATCACAGCTATTGATGATTTTCAACTGGCAATTCCCGGAGATTTCCGTGGTATTGATACAGCAGGCCATTTAAAATTTATAAAGTCTTATGCATCTATTGCGGTTGAATTAACCGGTAATGCAGGAGAAAAATTGCAGATAGCCGCGGATAAAAAAGCTACTCTTACTATTCCAATCGCTTCCCCGTTGGTTGGTTCAGCACCCGGCTCCATTGCACTGTGGTCTTTTGATGAAACCAATGGCTTATGGAAACAGGAAAGTATGGCCACGAAAACAGGAAATAATTATGTGGGTGCCGTCAGTCATTTCTCTTACTGGAGTGGCGCTACAGGTGTGCCGCTGGTAAATTTCAGTGCCAGGGTTCTGAATGCTTCTTTACAACCTTTAGCTAACGTACCGGTGATGATAACCCAGGCTGATCAACCATTACGGGCAGGCTATGGTAAATTTGATTTTACCGATGCGAACGGTTTTATCAATGGCGCTATCATGGCCAATACCAACTTTGTATTAGATATTTTAACGCCCTGCGCTACATCCGCTTATTCGCACAATTTTACTACAACCAATAGTGATGTTGATCTTGGTGTTCTTACCGGCAATCTTGGACAGAATACAGTTACCATCAGCGGCTCGGCTACGAATTGCAATAACCAACCCGTCACCAATGGTTATGTTCAAACTTACGATAACGGGTTTTATAACCGGATCACTATAACCAACGGCAATTTCAATTTTACGGGACTTGCCTGTACCAATACGGTTGTGAACTATGTAGTGGTAGATAACGATGCCCATCAGCAGAATACGCCGCAAAGCCTTACACTCGTGCCGGGTGCGAATGATCTGGGAATACTATCAGCCTGTGGCACCAGTACTGTCGGCACTATTACACTTGTTATAAACGGAGTTACTAAAACGTATACGGAACCGGTGGATACAATGTCGGCTTATTTTCTTTTACCCAATCCCTGGACCACCATACTGACGCTGGGAGTTGGTCAGAACCACTCACCGGATGTTAATTTTCAGTTTGACGGGGGAAATGCTGTGGGCAGCGACCATAAGCTTACTGAAATATTTTCTGTAGGTTTCGCTTCAGGGCGGGCTTATGCTCCGGCGCCGCTGACAGTTACCATTACCGAGTTTGGCAAAACAGGCGGTTTTATAAGCGGTGAGTTTGCTGGTCTTATGCTTGATTTTGCAGACAATGCTATCTATAATGTTCAATGCAGTTTCAGGGTAAAACGTTTTAATTAGCGCAGGTTGAAAAACAACATTTAAAATACGAACAGATTGGATAAAGTATAAATTAAAGACAGGCGGTAAAAGGAGTAAGCGGAAGGCTTGCTCTTTTACCATTAAACTATACAGCTTGACAGAACAGGAACTGATAAAAGGATGTAGTAACAGGGTAGAAGATTGCCAGCGTTTGCTATTTGAAAAATTTGCCGGTAAAATGATGTCGGTATGCCTGCGGTATGCCTGCAATCAGCAGGAGGCGCAGGATATATTGCAGTTGGGGTTTATAAAAGTATTCGACCATATTCATCAATTTAAAAACGAAGGTAGTTTTGAAGGGTGGATGCGAAAACTGTTTGCCCGGGTAGCCATCAGGCAACTGGGTAAAAAGAAACCGGGCTTTACCGATATGCAGGAAATAGGCCCCGCTGCTCCTTTTGAAGCCCCCTCTGTTCTTTCAAAAATATCCGAAGATGAAATACATGCGCTTATTCGCTTATTACCCGATGGCTACCGGATGGTTTTTAACCTTCATGTGATTGAAGGTTACAGTCATGAAGAAATAGCGAAAATGCTGAAGATACAACCCACTACATCCAGGACACAGTTGCTAAAAGCCCGCAAGATGCTGCAAGCCCTTATTTCCAAACGTTACAATATGATTACGGTATGAAAAATAATTCCTTTGATACGATTGTCAATCAAAAATTATCCGGTCATCAGTCTGCGGTGCCGCCCGGTGCGTGGGATAATATTGTTAGCAGGAAGAAGAAGAGAAGATATGCCTTGTACTGGTGGTTCTTTGGCTTTTTGTTATTGCTGGCTACCGGTATTTTCGGATGGCATGTAAAAACAAATATAAATGGACATTCATTGGTAAAAGCGGGGAAGGAAAATAAAAGAGTCGTTGCAGGCCCGGCGCAGGAATTGAATAATAAAAACACGGAAAATAATTCAATAAAAAATAATTCTGGTGAAAATGGTTCGACGGAAAAGGATTTAAGTGACGTAAAGCCTGGTGTAATCAATTCCACCAGCGACAATCAGAACCACAGCCATTACAGGGTTGAAAAAAAAGCATCATTGATTGGGTTGAGAAAAACCCGGGGCGTAGAAAAAATAAAAAAGACAAGGTCAATCTCAGCTAAAAAAGAAAATGATGGAAATATTGAAATTGAAACTAAACCCGGCATTTTTACGGCTAAAGAAAATTCCAACCAATTAGGGACACGCAGGAATTTTGAGTTGGCGAAACGGAACACTTTTACACTTGCGGATAGTTTATTTACAAGGAAGGGTAAATGGTTAAAACTACAACTGCCTGTTGTAGCCACAGCTGAGATGAACAAAGAAGTTAAAACAACAACCGCCGGAAAAAAGAAGAACAAAAAATTAGTGATTGATGTAAGCATAACTCCGTCCTTACCTGTTCAGGTCAATTCACGTTTGTTAACCATCCGGCGGACCACTGCAACCAACGAAGGCAAAGCAGCCTATACGGCGGATAATATTCATACATTCCTTCAACCCACTGTTGCCTATAGTATTGCTGTCCGCAGGAAAATAGCAAAGAAACTGGCTATCGGTACTGGTTTACAATATTCCAGGATAAAAGAGACGGTGCGGTTATCAGGCGAAGAGATCAATACAAAATACTCCGTCGTACAACGCTTAACGTATGTCAATGCTGTTCCTGTACTGGTGGATGATACGATAGCTACCACAACATCCGGCATCCGCAATGTCCAAGCCATGAACAGTTATGATTTTATCAGCCTACCATTCTTCGTTCATCATACGCTGACAGAAAATCCCCGTTGGGCTTTATCCGTAAGTGGCGGACTTTATTTAACCATTAAAGCAAACTACAAAAACAGTATTACCGGAAATTTATTTCCTCAATATGCCTCTGCCATTAAAACCGGCGGCAGCAGAAATAAGGTCAATACTGATATTTATGCCGGCATGCGGTTATCCAGAACGTTTGGGAAAAAATACAAGTTCTATGTTGAACCGGAGTTCCGGTATAATACCGGCAAATATATTTTACCGGGTATGGTCAATTATAAATTAATACATAGAGCTGGCATTGCTGTTGGCTTTTCTTACGAACTGTCATATTTTTGATCATTACCTGTTTTCGGGCATAGCCTGCTGGTGTTACTTACCAGGCATATCCGGGTCTCCGCAGCCCCATATGTTTTGAAAAATAATAGAATTAAAAAGATGTTTGATTGAGAAATCGATTTTTTGAACATAGGTATTCCATTTCTTAGTAATAGAAAAATAGGAATTTTGTATCTACATGACTATTAGAAAAGTCATATAGTTCCTGGCAATGAGCCCAAAAACAATTTAATTTTTTTGGAAATCGATTTCTATTATTGTTATATTTGTTTCAGAGAAACTATTGTGATGAACCTTTGCCAGATTTTATTCTTCGGAATTTACTGATTAAGTGTCTGGATAATGGAAAAGAAATATGTAGGCTGTGAATTAAAGAATCCAATGAAATGGACTTATTAAGAGATAAATTGAGTATCCTGCTATCAACCGTCTAAAAGGATGTTTTTATCATCCTTGTTATTGCGCAAGTATTTAAAATTGAAGGAGGGTAGAATAAAAAATATTTCGACATGAGAACGTTTTTATCGATATTGATTTTTCAGCTTGTATCATTTCAAATTACTGCATTCGCTCAGCAAGATGGGCAGGCAAAATTGGATCAGGCTTTGTGGGAAAGTACAATTCGTTTGCCGGAAACGGACGGCCACTATAAAGTAACTAAAAGTTATATTGAAGAGACGCCCGATGCGGATTACCTGCATGCGCCAATGGTTAGCCATGAAGCTTTCCGTGATATGAAGTTTGGGGTGAGGATTCACTGGGGACTATATTCTATCAAAGAGATGAATAAAGAATCCTGGAAATTCCTGAATTTCACTAACCAGGAAAAGCAAGATTACCTGGAGTCTTACAAAAGCTTTAACCCGGTGGATTTTAACGCCGATGCCTGGATGTCTTTTTTCAAGCGGGCAGGTGCCAGATGCTTTTCGTTTATAACCAAACATCATGATGGGTTTTCCTTATTTGATACAAAAACCACTGTTCAGCGAAGGGTGAACTACCTGGCAAGTGGCGGTCCGGCTATTGAGAAATGCTCCCTGGCTTATAGCGTAATGGAGTCGCCATTTAAAAGAGATATCGTAAAGGAAATTTGTGAGTCAGCCAGAAAGCATGGGTTAAAAATCAACCTGTATTATTCGCACCCCGATTGGTATGATGCGGATTTCCGTCCCTTCGCTCTTCACCCGTTACAGACAGAAGATATTAAGAACAATCCTTTGGATTATGGCAATCCCAATATCTTTAAGAATAATGTAAATAAGATCATGACCCCGGAGCCCACAGCCGCTGAAAGGGAACGGATGATCTTAAGGCACCGCAACCAGTTGAAAGAACTGCTCAGCAATTATGGTCCGATTGATATGCTCTGCCTGGATCAGTATATGGGTAAATCCGTTTGGCCTGAAATAAAATCAACCATCAAACAACTCAGGGCCATTCAGCCGGACGTGATGTTTCGTGCAAGAGGTATAGGAAACTACGGAGATTATTACACACCCGAAGGGTTTGTGCCGGGTAGCAAGGAGAATACCAATATGCCCTGGATGGTTATTTATCCGCTGGCATCCAGTTTTTCTTACGACAATGACGCCGGCAAATACAAGGGATCGAAATGGATCATAGACAACCTGATTGATGCAGTTTCCAAAGGGGGTAATTTCATGGTAGGCATTGGCCCGGATGGTCGGGGTAACTTTCATCCCAGGGCTGTGGAGCAACTGGAGCAAACCGGAAAATGGCTGGAAATAAATGGAGAAGGAATATACGATACCCGTTCGGCTGCCCAGTGGAAGGAAGGAAAAGATATTCGGTTTACAAGTACAAAGGATCAAAAACATTTGTATGCATTCAGTTTGTCCTGGCCGGGGGAACGACTTGAGCTGCAAACAGTGAAGCCGAAAAAGGGCAGTAAGATTTATATGTTGGGAGTAAAGAAATCATTGAAATGGCATTATAAAGAAAACAAATTGGTTATCCGGATACCAGAAGCTTTACAGGATAGTGTTAATCGTCCCTGTAGTAACGCCTGGGGATTTAAAATCACAGGAAGGCAAATTTTAAAATAAACGACCTGATAATAATTATTAATCCTGGTAAATACATTGCAACATGCATATTAAATCTATCCTTTCTACGCTCATGTTTCTGATTTTTTGCTCGTTTTCCGGAGTTGCTCAAACAGTGGACAATCTTATCAGAAACAGTGATTTTTCCCAGGGTAAACCAGGAGAGTTACCTGAAGGTTGGATTGTAGAAGCAAGTAGACCTTCTTTAACCCCTACCTTCAAAAAAATAGTGCAACGTGGTAAATCTGCGCTTGAGATTAAAGGTATTGGCCGAAAAGATATTAATGGTTCTATAAAAAGCGAGGTAAATGTAGAAGGGGGAAAAACTTATTTATTCAAGGTGCGGTTTAAAATATCTGATAATTTAAACCCTCACAGGAATTTACTTTTTCAATGTTACGGCCCCAAAAACAAGGACGGTATTTTTGAGTATGTAAAAAAAGAAAATAGTTGGGTGGAAGGCTCTGCAAAAATCGCTTTTACGGGAACCGGAACTCAGAAAGCCATTATCAGAATAATTTTCCGGCATAGCGATAAAGGCAAAGTAATCATCAGCAACCTGTCGCTTGTTGAAACAACGCCGGTTCCTGAAAGGTGGGTGCGTCTTGCGGTGACTTCAGGTAAACCTTTACTGGCTAATATTCCCAACATTGCAGCAAAAGCTGCTCAGGAAAAAACTGACATATTATTGCTACCCGAATATATGAATGGCGGCAAATTGATTGTGGAAACATTAAGTGGTCCATCCTGTTCACTTATGGCGATGCTTGCTAAAAAGCATAATATGTATATTGCCGGGGGGATCGTCAGAAAGTCAGAAACCAGTGATCACATCTATAATACAACCATTTTATACGACAGAAAAGGGAATATTGCAGGTATGTATGATAAAATCCACCCTTACAGTCCTGAAGTGAATGAGGAGGGAATAACTCCCGGCGATAAAATAGTTGTTCTCACTACTGATTTCGGGAAGGTTGGTTTCATGGTTTGCTATGACAGCTGGTTTACTGATGTTGCGGAAATGAATGCTTTAAAGGGCGCTGAACTTATTTTGTTTCCTAATGCGGGTTATTACCGAAGCCTGTTGCCCGCACGAGCTGCCGATAATAATGTCAGAATCATGGCAAGTAGCCTTCACAATGACAATGGAATTTGGGATACGGGCGGGCGTGATGTATTAAACCCGGATGATGATAAAACCAGTCGGATGCAGACAGGAATTGCTTTTAAAGATACAAAAGAGATGAAGGTGGATAATATAAGTTTATTAGTATCGAGCCTTGATCTTAATTATTCCCCATCACCACACTATAATGGAGGAACGATGTACAGCGCCCCCGGTGGCCGCCGTAACAGGGCAGAACAACTGTATTATCTTGATGACGATATTAAAAAGGAAAAGCAACGCTGGTGGGTAGAATAATAGCGCTACAATTTAATTTTGCGAAAACTCTTTTTTCTACTGGAAGAATCACGAATTATTAAAGAACATTTAATGATATGTTTTTTAATCTTCCCATCGCTGCCTTTGCGTTCTTTTTGCTTAAGAAGGCGATTGAAATAAACATTTGCTGCGTCTTTGCCGAGCTTTCTGCTATTCTGGTCAACCGATGAAAGAGTGGGAGTAATGATTTCCGTAAAACTTTCATTGGAAAAACCAACGATTCCAATCTCCTGAGGCACCTTAAGTCCCAATGTGTTTGCCGCTTTCAAAACTCCGAGTGCAGAGTAATCAGAAATTGTAAAGAATGCATCCGGAGGTTCTTGGAAGTGTAACAATTCATTTGCGCATAACATGCCCGACTCAGTAGTTAATACGTCCTTAACAACATAATTATATGGAATTGTAATATTGGCTTCTTTAACCGCTTTCAGGTAACCTTCCTTTCTGTCCATATATATTTTCAAGTGATCTGGTCCCCCCAAAAAGGCAATTTTTTTGTATCCCTGGTCAATTAAATGTTTTACTGCATGATACGCTGCATCTTTATTTTCATTAACTATTGTATAACTGTCAAGGGAGTCATTTACCCTGTCAAATTGAATAAGCTCTATTTGGTTATTAATGATCTCTTGTAAATGTTCTGTAGATTTTGTTTCAAGGGAAAGAGAAATCAATATACAGTCAACATTCTGATGAATGAGCGTTTCAACAGCCTGTATCTCTTTGGTGAATGACTCGTCCGTTTGACAAATTATAAGCCGGTGATTATTTTCGAAACAAGCCTCCTCCATACCGGCAATAACGTTGGAAAAAAACGCAACATTTATTTTGGGGACAATTACCGCAATAGTGCTTGAAGACCCCTTTCTTAGATTGGATGCATTCAGATTATGTTTATAGTTTAATTCTTTCGCTTTTGATTTCACCAGCAATTTTATTTTATCGCTGATATTGGGCATATCATTCAATGCCTTTGACACTGAAGAAGGAGCTAGCTCAAGCTCCTTTGCAATATCATAAATGGTAACCCTTCTGTTGCTTTTCCTATTTACATTCATCGTTTCATGGTTTGGGGTAGGGCAAAATTATCAGATTATTATTAAATAGTTAAGAAATCGATTTTTAAAATTCAATATTTTTTTATTTTTCCGGTATAAAATCAAAATTTATTTTATAAATAATTGATAATTAATAAAATATAGTAAATTTTGAAAAGAAGTGTTTCTCTAAAAAAAAAATCGATAAAAAATAAAAATATTTTTGGAAATCGATTTCTAAAATTGTTATATTTGTTTTGTACAAAAAATTACTACCTGAAACCTCCTAAAGATTTTATTGGCCGGGATGCTACAGAGGGTGAAAAACTGAGAAAAAGTTAAAGAACAAAAATCTATAAAAGTTAATTATAAAAGGATGGATCTAAAGAATAAAATTGCTTTGATAACAGGAGGCACCCAGGGAATTGGAGCAGCTATCGCCTTAAGGCTTTCTCAGGAAGGTGCCAATGTTTGTCTGGTTGCACGAGATGCATCCGATACGACCATTAAAGAAAGGATCGAATCATCGGGAGGTGTATGTTTACTTTTATCAGCTGACTTGTGTCAGGAAGATTCCTGCAAAGCAGTTGTTCAACAAACAATAGAACATTTTGGAGCTGTTGATATTTTAGTTCATTGCGCAGGCTCTGCAGCTCCGGGAGGGATGGAAAACGGCGCAAGAT
>JAKFEJ010000336.1:0-4205 GCA_036675745.1 Chitinophagaceae bacterium
GTTATATCTGTTGTCAGCAGGTTTCCTGCAATAGTATAAGCTGCAGTTTTTTCTTTTCCCACTTCTTCTTTTGCTCTTGTATCAAATTCTATGTTTAGTTGTATCGTACCCGCACCGGGTTTATAGACTCCACCATAGCTGCTGATAAATTTCTTATTGGCTTTATCGAAAACAGTATGCGAAAAATAACCATCCTGGAAAACCGCTACCTGTTCCATTGTACCTTCTTGTAAATGCCAGGCGCCGGTTAAGGGTTGTTGTGTTGATAATGTTGGCTCACGAAATGCCATTAACATAAAAATAAGAGCAGCGAAACCCAACGGGGCAAGGAGTTGTTTTTTCATAACAAGCATATTAACTAATAAGAAGATAAAATTAAATCAATAATTATACCGCAGCAATAATCACAACTCTCTAAATTTCCCTAAAGAGAGACCTTAGATTTCGACAATAGTAATAGCATTATTGAATTGAAATCCGAAGAAGATTAAAACATTTTTCAACAAACGGAGTCTAAAGTCACCTTTAAGACATTTAGAGGTTTAAATTTTCAATCACCAATGCACTAGCTCCCCCTCCATTACGCCCCTCTAACTCTCCTAAAAGGGAGAACACTACTCTAAATTTTGTATAACCATTGCTGATGCACCGCCGCCACCATTACAGATACCCGCCGCACCATACTTCGCTTTATTCTGTTTCAGTACATTGATCAGTGTAACAACAATTCTTGCGCCACTGGCTCCTAATGGATGACCCATAGCCACCGCTCCTCCGTTTACATTCACCTGCTTAGGATACAGTTTCATTTTTTCGCTATTCACAATGCCTACTACACTAAAAGCTTCATTCAATTCAAAGAAGGAGATATCATCCATTTTCAATCCTGCTTTTGCCACCGCTTTAGGGACAGCGATTGATGGTGTAGTAGTAAACCATTCCGGCGCCTGTTCAGCATCAGCATACGAAAGAATTTTTGCTATAGGTTTCAATCCCAGTTCATCCGCTTTTTCTTTACTCATCAACACCAATGCTGCAGCGCCATCATTCATCGTACTGGCATTGGCTGCCGTTACTGTACCCTCTTTCTGAAAAGCGGGATTCAAGGTTGCTATTTTATCAAACTTAACATTGAAAGGTTCTTCATCTTTTGCAAACACAACCGGATCGCCTTTGCGTTGAGGAATTTCAACCGGCACTACTTCATCAGCAAATCTTCCCTCTTCCCATGCGGCCTGGGCCCGCTTATAACTTTCTGTAGCAAATGCATCCTGCTCCTCACGACTGATACCACATTCCTTCGCACAGAGTTCGGCGGCATTGCCCATCGCTTTGCCATCATATACATCCGTCAATCCATCTTTAGCTAAACCATCTATCATCTCCGCATTACCATATTTATTTCCCCAACGCATTGAACCCGCATAAAAAGGAACATTGCTCATACTCTCCATACCACCAGCCACTACTATATCTGCGTCACCGAGCATGATGCTCTGCGCTGCCTGCGAGATAGCTTTCATTCCACTTGCACAAACTTTATTTACCGTAGTACAATTCACTTCGTTGGGCAAACCTGCAAACTTAGCCGCCTGTCTTGCCGGTGCCTGTCCTAAGTTGGCTTGCAATACACAGCCCATCAATACATCTTCGACTTGTTCGGGTTTGACTCCCGCTTTTGCCAATGCAGCTTTAATAGCTGTTGCACCCAGTTTTGTTGCTGGTATATCTTTTAATGAACCGCCAAAGCTTCCCATAGGTGTACGTACCGCCGAGATAATATATACTTCCTTCATAAAGAGGTTTTAAATTTTAATCGTAAATTAATAATTGAAGAAAAAGCCAGTATCGTAGTCCCGATAAATATCGGGGCGGAGATAATATACGCTTCCTTTATATATTTTTAAAAATTGATGAGCAAAGATAACGATTGTTAGTATAAGGATTATTCGCCTGACTTCGTTGCTATTATTAAGGTTTTGTTGCGCACTGTTCAGGGTTTTGTTCGCTATTATACTATTTGGGCTATTAAAGAGTGATCGAAAATCCTGCGGAATTAATTTGTGCTGTTATGTGTTCGGTTTATTAAATTCGTTGTCCTGCGTGGTACTATATAAATTGGCTCAATATAAAGAAACGAATGACAGAAAAAATAAACCAACCATTTCCCAAAACTTATATTGACATTGAAGAAGCAACCAGGATAGCTGGTTTTACAATGGCTTCTGATGTACTGACATGTTCCTTACTCCGAACGCTTGCAGCTTCAAAACCATCCGGCAAATTTCTTGAATTGGGAACAGGAACAGGGCTATCAACATCATGGATATTGGATGGAATGGATCACAACTCCTCATTAATTTCAATTGACAATGATTCTTTGTTCCTGGAAATTGCCAAAAGATTTTTAGAAAATGATAACCGCCTGAATTTAATTTGTACTGATGGTGGTAAATGGATCGAAGAAAATAGGCACCAAAAATTCGATTATATTTTTGCTGATACCTGGCATGGAAAGTATCTGCTTCTGGACGAAGTATTAGTCATGCTAAATAAAGGTGGCCTTTATATAATTGACGACATGCTGCCCCAGCCTAACTGGCCGGATGGCCACCAGGAAAAGGCGATTAAATTAATGAACAATTTAGAAGCAAGAGAAGATTTACTACTAACCAAACAAGTTTGGGCTACAGGAATAATAATTGCTGTTAAAAAATAAAAATCTATATAGATAGTTGGCTATATATACCGGAACATCCCATTAACTATTCCTGATCAACTAACATATTGATCCAGTTCTTATGCTGCGGATATTCTTTCATCAGTTTCTCTTTCTCCGCCAATTCAAAGTCAGCGAAATCAAAACCCGGCGCTACAGTACAACCAGCAAATGAAAACCCATTTTCATTGACGGGCTTTGAAGCAAACCAACAACCCGCAGGAACCATTTGTTGAAAAGAATACCCACTCTCCAGGTCATTGCCAAGTTTTAACATTTCTCCCCTGCCATCAGGATGCAGCACATAAATATGCAGTCCGACGCCAGTATAAAAATGCCAGATTTCATCGCTTTGAATGCGGTGAAATGCAGAGAATTGTTTTCCTTCCAGCAAAAAATAAATAGCGGTTGAAAAATAACGATCGCCTTTAAACCTGCCGGGCAACGCATCAACTTTAATCATTTCCGCACTGCAGTACGTTTGCAAATAAAAACCCCCTTCAGGATGCGATTGTAGTTGATATCGTGTTATCAACTGTTGAGTTGTGATCATAGTTAAGTTTGTCTTTTAATTACTTCAATATACCTGAAATACAGGATTCTTCACTTTGCATGTATTCTTTTTTCTCCGCTTTTATAACCATTTATGTAGTAACTACACCGGCATCCTGCACAACAACAATATTTAAATTTCCGTATTAACCATTTTATTAAGCTAAATTGTAAGTATATCCGGCACTTAATTCAATTAAATTTTTTAACATGAAAGACTTTTTTACTAAAATATACAGGGGCCATCAATTTGAATTTACAAGAGTGCTTTCCTCCAGTTTTGATCCCTGGTATCATATTTCAGTAACCCTTGATGATGTCGATATCAAATACAGGATGCGCTGCACTAAGGATGGGAACTGGAAAATTACTGTTGAACGTTTACCCAGGCTTTTATACTCCCTGGAAGGAGAATTTGATGAGCTTTTACAACTGAATGAAAAACCGGCAGATCCTAATCATCGTAGGCTTCATCATTGATACCGGACTATGAGGAGTATATTTTTCTTGTATACTGAAAGCGACTGCTCAATGTCCGGCAAAATATATTATTGTCATACCTGTTTACCAATTGCTATTGAACATTGAGCATTGCTTATTGAACATTCTTATTGATATTTTATCTGATGATCTTTTAAACCAGGACAGTATCCATAGAATGTATAACGCCATTGGATATTTTTGTCTGGTTAGCCACTATGGCTGTATCACCAATACTTACCTTCCCGTCATTTACGTGTATCAGTAATTTTCTACCGTTCACAGTTGTCAGGCTATCACCGTCTTTCAATTCTGTAAAAATTATCTTCCCCTGCACGATATGATTATTTATCAATTCAGCAAGCTTATTTCTATTTTGAGGCTCCAGCAGATTTTCTAAAGTGCCCTTTTCCAATTTTTCGAAAGCAAGATCAGAAGGGGCAAAAAAAGTAAA
>JAKFEJ010000034.1:0-4199 GCA_036675745.1 Chitinophagaceae bacterium
GTAGATAAAAGAAATATAAAACAATTTCATAGCCGGATAATCTTGCCTGCTTTATAAGGTTCAAATAAGTTTTTGTAGCCAATGTAGTTTCAATCGCAAAAGTTTTACGGGCCGACAATGTTTCCTGTATTCTTTCCAGCATTATTCTTCCAGCCCTCATAGCAACTGATTCAGGATGGGCAGGATTTAATTGCGCCGCGATAATATCGGCATTGATAAAAATATCCGTATTAAAAACTTCCGGTAATAATGTTTGTGAAGCTGTTGTTTTTCCAGCACCATTTGGACCTGCTAAAATGTAAAGCGTAGGTATCAAGAGTTTAATAATTTTTGTATTGTTTTCTAATCGTGCCTCTATACTGGAGCGGCCCGATGGGATGACAATATTAAATTTATAAAGAAAGCTGTGGAATAAACAAAATACGACAGAGAAAAAGGAAACTCTGCCGTATTCAAAAAATGATATTTATTGAAAGTATATACTCTCTTATTGTTTTATAAAATTCAGTTGTCTGTTGATAACATTATTACCTATCAACTCCAGGTAATACAAACCTTTCATCAATCCTTTCATATCAATAGACAATGATGTACTTCCAGCCGGTAAATTCCATTGCTGTTGTTTTACTACTCTTCCGATATTATCAATGACTTTTAACTGTACCTGTTCCGGTTTTTTAAGGATGATTGTGAGATTAGCCTTATCAGTAACAGGATTGGGATAAAACAAAACAACATTTCTATTTTCAATGCTTAAGGTCACAATCTGTGAATAGGTAAACCGTTTATCTATATCTATTTGTTTTAAGCGATAATATACTACTTCAGCTCCTAAAGAAGTTATAGCTGGGTCAGCGAAGCTATAATTATGAATTCCGGGTGTATTTGCAGAGGATACGTTACCAACTACAGTATAGTTAACGCCATTTATACTTCTTTCTATTTCAAAATGAGAAGTGTTTTGTTCATTATCTGTTTTCCAGTTTAATAATGCATTATTGCTCTCAAGACGTCCTTTAAAATCGAGTAAATTCAATGGCAATGCTGCAAATGCTTTATTGGCAAAATAAAATGAGGAAAAAGAGGTTATGCTTGCAGAAAGAACATAATCGTTTTCCCAGTTGGTTACAGTAGATGCAACCGGATTTGCTACCTGTGAAATGTTGGAAGAGCAACTATTGACAGAGTTTTTAAAAATAGATATATCAGTAATGCTGTTTATGCCGGATGGTTGTCCATTTGAGCTGACTGCATTTTTTAGTGTCAGATATTCCGAGCTTCTTATGTACAGGCGGATATCGACAGGAGAAGATGGCTGCACTTGCGGAGTGATGGTAAGATTCCTGTCAAGGTATAATCTTTTAGCTTCGTCCTCTCTTACCGTGCCGTTATTGATAAACATAGAATTGGAAACAATGCCGAGGATATTACCGTTTGCTTTGATTTCAGCAACCACATCACCTTTCAAATCTGTTATGGGTACCCAGACATTACTATTGGATGCGTCTATAGTAATGGAAGATAAGGAAAGGCAGTGGCCCGGGTTACCAGAAGAAACCGGAGCAGGAATCGGAAGCAATTCAGTATAAAACGGTGATGCAGGGCCGGGACTACTGAGGTTCGCCTTTTTCGTATATGCATTAGTTGCCGGATCCCATTCGAACAAAACTCCCGAAGCAGCGCCGCCCCTGTATGTCACACCATAAAATTTTTCACTGTTCATAGTTAATGTTCCATAAGGAGTGCTGCCGTCGGCGCTATACATGGTAAAACTGTATTTTCTTGTATAAATGTTGATAGCAGGATCCCATTCAAAAATGACACCTCCATCCGAACCAGTACCCCCGGTACTGGTTAGCCCATAAAATTTATTGTTATAAAGCGTAAGATTTCCATACGGATTGCTTCCATTGGTACTGGAAAGATCAACTTTTTTAGAATAAACATTTGTAGCAGGATCCCACTCAAAGATGACCCCGGCATTATTGATGCCCCCCTGGTAGGTCATGCCATAGAACTTATTATCATATAAGACAAGGTCGCCATAAGGATATTTACCATTGGTGCCTGTCAGATCAATTTTTTTGGATAGTGTATTAGTAGTAGGGTCCCACTCAAAAATAACACCTGTGCCACCTGAACCACCCTGCGAAGTCATGCCATAGAACTTGTTACCATACAAAACCATGCTACCCATCGGCCCTTCGCCATTGGTGCTATTAAAAACTGCCATTTGCGTAAGCGTATTGGTAACCGGGCTCCATTGAAAGATAGCGCCATCGCTACCGATCCCGCCGCTTTCCGAAAGGCCGTAATAACTCGTTCCATATTTCACCAGTTTTCCGCTTGGATATCGTATACTTGATGCAAAATAAGAAGTGAAATCGGTTTTTCGTGTATATATGCCTGTTGAAAGATCCCACTCGAAAATAACACCCGTGCCGTTAGCTCCTCCGTTCTTGGTCATTCCGTAAAGTTTGTTTCCATCCCGGACAAGATTTTCTTTTGAATATTTTCCCTCATTGCCATTAAAACTTATCTTGGTGCTGATCGTGTTTGTAGATGGTGACCACTCGAATATAGTGCCAGCGTTTTCAGACCCACCAGCTGCAGTAGTACTGTACAATTTTCCATCGCCACCTACAGTAAAACTGCTGATAGGTTCCCACCCCGTAGCATTATCAAAACTGCTCTTATAGCTCATTTGATTGGCAACCGGGTCCCATTCAATAACGAAACCATAACTATTTCCCCCACCATAGTAAGACAGTGCATATAATTTATTGCCAACTACAGTAAAATGGCCTTGTGGCCCTGAATCGGGTGTACCAGAAAAATCAAATCTTTTAATATAAACATTAGTGGCTGGATTCCATTCAAAAATAACCCCGGCACTATATAAACCTCCTGAAGCAGTGAAACCAAAATAACTTCCATTATAATAAGTGAGGTCATTGTATGGAGTAGCTCCATTGGCCCGGACAAACTCATACTTTTTCGTACAGACATTTGTAACAGGGTTCCATTCCAATATAGCACCACTTCCATTTCCACTATATCTAGCAGTTGCATAAAACGTAGTGCCGTTAAATACAAGCGATCCATAAGGAAAAGCCCCCAATGTAGAAGATGTCAAATCTATTTTTTTTGTGTAAATATTCGTGGCAGGATCCCATTCATAAATCGTTCCTTCATTAGTGGTACCTCCTCTACTGGTTAAGCCATAAAATTTATCGTTGTGTAATTTCATGCCGCCATAAGGACTGCAGCCGTTAGCCAAAGAAAGGTCAATTTTCTTGGTATAAATGTTTGTAGCCGGGTCCCATTCAAAAATCACACCTACATTATTTGTTCCACCGATGTTTGAAGTTCCATAGAATCTGCCATTATATACGGCCATTGTTCCGAAAGGTTGACGTCCGCTTGTCCCTGTAAAAGCATATTTCATGATGTACTCATTGGTACTAGCATCCCACTGGAATATAGTACCGTACCCAATACCGCCGCCTGTAGTTGTCCCATAAAATTTTCCATTGTATTCTACCAACTCACTATACTTGGGAGCAGAACCGTAATTTTTTACAGTAAAACTATGATGTGTTTGCAGGTTGGAACCATCATGGGCTACGCTATATATTGTCCCTAAGTTAGCACTGCCGCCTTCGCGACTTATTCCCCACATTTGGTAAACACCTTGCGCATTACTTCCTAAGCAAACGAATAACACCAAAAGCAGTAAACCTACTTTTTTCATAAAAACGATCATTTTGTTTTGAGAATTTAAACCGTGTTGGTCAGCCAGGAGGATATAAGAAGATGGTCACGAAAATAGCTAAATAATATCCTAATCCAAATAGCATAGCCGAATAGATTTTTTCCAGACTGTTATTAGAAATATTACAAAGCTTTATTTGCTATATGTTATATGTATAAACGACTGCAAAAATTAGTAGTTAAGCAATTTTTCAATCGTTTCTTTTAACCGGTTCTTCGCCAAAAAGTTATTCTCCAACTCAATACTAAAAGGAATCGGCGTATCCAACGAAGCACAACGCATCACCGGCGCATCTAATAAAGCAAAACAGTTTTCAGCGATCCACGCTGCAATTTCACCACCAATGCCACCGGTCAAACTGTCTTCATGTAAAATTAAAATACGGCCTGTTCTTGCCACGGATGCACGGATAGCTATATAATCA
>JAKFEJ010000102.1:0-4178 GCA_036675745.1 Chitinophagaceae bacterium
TAAAACAACGGCCAATGCGGTTTTTACAAGTTTTTGCCTTCTCAGTTGCAACTCATTCAGGGCATTATCTTTTGTAAGGAGATTTATCTGGCCTTGCTTCTTTTCGAGATCAAAATCAAATTGAACGGTAGCAAGTTTTTTATCCGTTTCATTGTTATAAACTGTATTCTTTACTTCGCTATAAAGCGAATGGTATTTATATGCTTTTGCAAAATCTTTTGTTTTGGCATAAGCCTCTGACATGTATTTATATAAATCAAGCAGGATAGTAGTAGAATGAACTTCTAATGCGGGCTGTTCCGCTTTGCTGAAATAGGTAAAGGCTGATTGGTAATCATTCTTTTTCACATACACACGGGCTATCCCCATCAGCGATTGCGCCATTATTAGCTTGTCATTCAATTTTTCAGAAATGGCTAATGCCCGGGAATAATTTTTCAACGCCAGCTCATATTTCGCCTGCTTTAAATATAGATTTCCGATAGCATTATAGGCATTGGGGCTTCCTTCAGAATTAGGTCCGTAGGCTTTTAAGGCGTTATTGAAATACAGTAATGCCTTTTCATCGTCACTATGTTTAAAAGTAGAATCTGCATAGATATCTCCGACATTCACCGATATCCCACCCAAAGCAACGCTATCACCAAGCTCTTCACATAAAGGAAGTGCCTGGAGATAATAATGTAACGCCTTGTCTTTAGTATCCTTTTTAAGGCCATAAATAGCTCCCACATTATTAAGCATGGGCATTATGCGTAGCTTATTTCCTGTTTGTTCCGCTATTTTAAGAGATCTCAGGTAATAATCAAGGGCTTTAACATTGTCGCCCTGGTAATAATAAATCACGCCGATATTTCCAAGCAAATTGGCAATTCCTTCATCAAACTTTATCTCCTCAAAAATCTTTAAAGACTGTTCATAATTTTGAAGCGCTTCTATATATTTTGCCTGGACAAGATAAGCAAGACCCACATTTTTAAAGGCATAAGCCTCCCCTTTTTTAAAATCTATTTTCTCCGCAAGCTCTTTCGCCTGCAAAGCCAGTTGCAACGATTTATCAGGATCATTATTTCTTTGATCCGTGCTTTGTTGTATTAAATCATCTACTAAAGAACTGTCAGCCTTAGATGGAGCTTTGGTTTGATGACCACCTTGCTGCGCCATTCCTTCGGCGAAAAAAGAAATATAAGCCAGCAATAAAATAATTTTTAAACACTTCATAACAAAAATACTTTATCAATAGATCATGCCTGCCTGGCGCCTGATCATAAAACGAAGGGCATCTCCTGTTCGCTTCGCTTTATTTTTTACCTGGCAATTACCAGTTTTTTGATTTCTCTTTTTCCTCCATTATCCAACCAGATCAAATAGATACCGGCTGGCATTGTGCTCACATTTAATCTTTTTTGATATACTTTTCCTGCTTCACCTTGCCCACTGTAAATATCCGCGACCTTTCCTCCGCTAATAGTAAATAATGAGAGTTGAAGTTTACCAGAAACAGATGGTTTAAATAATATATCCGCATAATTACCGGCAGGATTGGGTGCAACTATAAAGTTATCTTTTTCCAGGCTGTTCTCACCTGTTTTTAATTCTATATTACTTTCTTTAACACCGCGGCTGGATGTAGTAGTTACAGGGAACGGGGATGTTGCCAGGCAAGCAGTGAAGTTTTCATTAGAACTTGAGCTTCCCGTATAATTATTACCACCACCGCTGGTACCGCCACCGGCCAGGTTATTGATCTGTGTAGTTGGTGTTCCTGCACGGTAGGTTCCATTAACTGACACAATCTCTCCCGGCTGGTTGATGTCTTCATAGTGGAATTGCGGCCTGTATCCGGCCATAGCATAAGACCATTGATCGCTAAAGGTTTTATTACTATTAAAGATTCCTTTCACTACTGAGCTTGAGTTATTCTTTTTTGTAAATCCATTAGATGATTGAATGATGGCCCCGCTTATAAAAATATCAGAGGAGCTGCTAAAACCTACAGGCACTTTGGTGATCCAGGTATTAGCATTCAGATCAAAACTTGTCACAGGCGCTGCAACATCATCCGCTATAATTATTCCTTTTGGTATAACATGATCAACGATAGCCGGGTTTGATGAGACATTGTTCAAAGTAATGCTACCGGCAGTGAATGAAAGATAATCGCCTTTGGCAGAAAGCTGCCCACTAACCTTCACTTCTATATTCAACCATAAACTGGTAGCGGTATTCGGCTTGGGCGTACTGTTAAAACTTGAAAAAGGACTATGCGTAATCAAACAAGGATTATTCAGAATAGTTAATATTCCTTTTGCTGTATTGATTGTATAATTGGAAGAAGATACATTAACCGCATTAACATTAATATCATAATCACCTGCAGGGCTTGTTTCAACAGCATTTGTTGTCAATATAGGATCACCCTTTATATCACTTGTTTCTAAAGTCTCGCCATATTTTAAACCAGAATAAGTAACGGTAAATCCGGGATTAGGTTCTGCATAAAGTCTTGTAGCATCATCTGCTTTTATAGTAACACTGGCGGGATTGATAGTCAATTTGCCCAAACCATAGGTTATCTCATAATTATCATTTAGTACACTACCGGGTATAATGGATTGCACCCCGGATGTAAGTCCTGTAATTACATTTAATGCTCTCAGTACAATTCCTGTTTGCTCAGTTACGTCAGTCTGATCAATAATGACGGCAATCCGGTGTGCCTGTTCAGTAAAACTGTTGGCAATGCCTATTGAAAATTCTCCATTCGAAATAGCCACCGGTTCTCCATTCGAAATAGCTATAGGCTCTCCATTGGAAATAGCGACCGGTTCCCCATTCGAAATAGCCACTGGTTCTCCATTGGAAATAGCCACTGGTTCTCCATTTGATAATGGCTCAGCACCCAAAATACCTTTGGCTTTTGACGGCTCAACAGTATTCACCATAGTTGTTAATGAAGAATCAGTGTTATAACCCAGCACAGACTGTTGTGCTATATCTATTACCTTCGTATTTGTGGTAAGTTGCCGGGTGCTTAGCAGCGATTTTTCACTTGCATAAAAACTAAGATTAGCGAGTTCCTGCTGTGATAGTATATAAGGCACTACTGTTGCTACTCCTATATCAAACCCGGTAACAGATTGTGCATTATAAAGCGGGATCTCTTCTCCATTCGAGATAGCTACAGGTTCTCCATTTGAAATAGCTATAGGTTCTCCATTCGAAATAGCTATGGGCTCACCATTCGAAATAACGACAGGCTCCCTGTTTATGAGTCCAAAAACATTGGTAGCCAAAAAATCTTCATGAGATAATTTAATTATGTTTATCACTTGTGGATTGGCCGCTGCAATGGCTGGGTCAATCTCATATTTGAATGTTATGGGTGCAATGTCCTGCCCATAAGTAATAGTTTGATCGTTAGGAATAACTTTTACAGGCAACTTTTCAATTGTTAATATGCCGGGGATTGTATCGTAAGTATAAATTTCCAGTAACCCGGCATCAATAGGATCTGTGAGATCAAATGTACGTACCGGTTTTATAAAATATTGATTCCCTATATTGGATAGTGGGGTGGCATTGGTTGCATAACTTAGGTTTAGGTTATCCAATCCTATATCTGAAAGGGTGAGCAAAGGTGAGGTCTGGGATAAAGGAACACCATTTACCTGTATTGTTGAAGTGAATAACGGCAGTTGTTCGCCATATTTTTTCGTTTTGGAATCCGCTGTTACGGTTATTGTTTTTTTAGGAATAGAGAAAAACTGGATAGTGTTTGAATAGCCGCCATCTCCGTTTGCCAGGGGTGGTGTGTATACCTGGATAGTTGGATTACCGGTGAAGGCCGGTATAATTGCCGTTAACTCTGTAGTACTGACAAATGTTGTAGGCACTGTCTCGCCTCTGAATAATACCTGCGATTCCTCACTGAGGTAATCACCATTGACCGTTAATGTAAAAGGGCTCGTTGGAAAACTGGTAGGCGTAATGGTGGAGGGATATTCAAGTGAAATAAGAAAAGGTGTTGGCGCCGCAAAAGAACGCATGGCAAGATCAGCCTGTATCAACCCCGCACCGGCAGCATTTGCTGCACCAATATTTAAAGCGGTACTCTGCAATAGATCTTTAACCCCATCAGGTGAAAGAACTTCATCAAGAAATCTTTTTCTGCCTTC
>JAKFEJ010000184.1:0-4163 GCA_036675745.1 Chitinophagaceae bacterium
CATATTTTTGAACCCCGGTATAAGCAGTTGATAAAAGAATGCATTGAACAAAAAAAGCCATTTGGAATTCCTGCCGTGATAGAAAATAAACTCCAGGAGCATGGTACGCTGGTGGAGATAACTGAGTTGTCAAAACAACATGACAACGGTGAAATGGATATTAAAACGCAGGGAGTGCAGGTATTCCGTATCC
The DNA here is from genome assembly GCA_036675745.1 of Chitinophagaceae bacterium. Taxonomy (GTDB): domain Bacteria; phylum Bacteroidota; class Bacteroidia; order Chitinophagales; family Chitinophagaceae; genus Terrimonas_B. The sequence continues at coordinate 194 of JAKFEJ010000184.1, forward strand.
TGGAACTTATAAAAGAGATACCTGAAAAATTATACAACGGGGCTATAGTAAACTACCCTGCCACTCATGAACATGGCAAGCCTGAGCTGATGCGGAAAGTAATGTCAGCTATCCGCAACCTGCATGTACTTTTAAAAGTGAATAAAGACTTTAAAAAACCTGATGAAGAAATAAAATGTTATGATATTGCTCATCATGTAGGATTATCGCTGGAACAAGAGTACGAATTGCTTGCTCTTTTTGATGAACGCCAGCGGCAGGAATATTTAAAAAGACACCTCGCCAAAGTAATTCCCACCGTAGCTGTAATGGAACAATTAAAAGAGAAAATAAAACTGAACGGGCATTTTAAAGATCTGCCGGGGTTTAATTTATAATTATTACAGATTTTCAAGATCCTGAATATCTTTTGACCTTTCCGCTTGTTTCTTTGATGTAATCAAATGCTCATATTGAATGAGACGCACACTTATTTCATCAACTGTAATTAAATTACCTGCTTTAAAAGCCTGATCAAATTCCAGACCTTTAACTTTTTCATTATATCTATGACTACTGGTTTACGGCCAAAGCGAAAAACGTCCCATTTTTTGGTATTTAAAAAATTATCCAACGTCATATCAAATAAAGACATACCAAAACTATTAAAAGCCTGCTCTATTTTTGACTAAAGGTTTATTTTTATCGCTTAAATTTTCTCTATGTCCACCACCCTCTGTTTTGATTTTGGAAATACCCGCCGAAAAGTTGCTGTTTTTAAAAACGCCGGAATAGATAAAGTGATCGTGCTGAAGGACGATGCTGATGAAACGATCCAAACGCTGATCAGTGATTATCGCCCCCATAAATCCATTCTTTCTTCTGTCATTGATCACAATCCGGAAATGGAAGAATTACTGGCTAAGCACACCAAATTTCATAAACTCAGCCATTTGACAAAGCTTGCTTTTACCAGTCCCGTAGGTAAACCTGAAACTATCGGGGCCGACAGGCTGGCATTAACGGCAGCGGCTGTCCATTTTTATCCAACTAAAAATAATCTTGTAATTGGTTTAGGCACCTGCATCACTTATAATTTCATTAATAAATACCATGAACTGGTTGGGGGCGCCATTTCTCCGGGACTGGAGATGCGATTGAAATCATTGAGCCATTTCACCGCCAAGCTGCCACTGATAGAAGCGGATAGTAATGTGCCATTAATTGGGTATGATACAAAAACGAATATCTTAAGTGGAGTGATCCTCGGAATGGTCTATGAAATCGATGGTTTTATCGATGAATACGCTAAAAAATTCGACAACTTTAACGTGTTGTTAACCGGGGGCGATATAGTGCATTTGGCTTCGCACCTTAAAAACAAGATATTTGCAGACCCTGATTTAATATTTAAGGGTCTTTATGCTATCAGTGAAGTTAATAACCTCTAAGAGAATCAACGTTTTAGCCGGTCATCGAATTGTCTTCTGCGTTATACTAATTACTTGTTGTTTTCCTGCTCTTTCCCAGGATAATTCGCCCTATAGCCGCTACGGCCTGGGTGATATAGTACCTTCTACTAATATAAATAGCCGTGGTATGGGAAGTATTTCCGCCGGATACAATGATGTTCTTTCTATCAATTTTAATAATCCTGCTTCTTACGGTTCATTTCAAACCCTAAAAGAACTGTCGGCAAAAAAAATTGCCAGGGGAAGGGCGATATTGGATATCGGGCTCAATTTTGAAAACCGTTCGTTGAGCGAACCCAATAATGTTGAGAAATTTTCAGCTACCAATGCTTTGTTTTCTCATGTACAGGTGGGTGTTCCTCTAAGACAAAACCTGGGGTTAAGTTTTGGTTTACGACCCATATCCCGTGTGAGTTACAAAATGGGTAAAGTGGAAGGATTGACCGATCCTAATTCAGGCCTTCCAATTGACAGTGCAATTACGCTGAACGAAGGCGATGGCGGTTCCTATCTTGCTTCTGTTGGTATCGGGAAGAGATTCAATTTCAGCAATACTAATTCTTTAAGCCTTGGGATTAACGGTGGTTATTTATTTGGCAAACAGGATTACAGTACCCGTCGCTCCATATTTAATGATTCATTGTCTTACACAAGTGGAAACTTTCAAACAAAAACCACTTATGGCAATTTGTACTTCAATGCCGGTCTTCAATACCAGACAAAATTGAATACAAACTTGTTTTTAACTATCGGGGCTCATGGCAATTGGGAACAAAAACTCAATGCATCCAGGGATATTATCAGGGAAACCTATTTCTTTGACGAGTCATCAGGAAATGTGAGGATTGACAGTGTATTGGATCAGAAAAATATAAAAGGCGATATCGTTTATCCCGCCTCTTATACCGCAGGATTTGTATTGGAGAAACCTGTTACAGTTAAAGAAGCGGGTTGGCTGATAGGGATTGATTATGTGCAAAGCAAATGGAGTGATTACCGGACTTACGGACAAGCGGATCCCGCAGTAAGAGATAAATGGGAGTTGCGTGCAGGAGCGCAACTAAGGCCAGCTCCTAAAGCTAATTATTTCAGCAATGTGACTTACCGGGCAGGTGCATTCTTTGGTCCTGAGTATATCTATATTAATAAAAAATTACCTGTTTTTGGAGCTTCATTCGGTTTGGGTTTACCTATCCGCAACTTTAGTCGCCAGAATGAACAGTACACTATTATTAATCTGGCATTTGAATTTATTAAGCGGGGTAATAATAATAATGTGCTCAAGGAAAACTTGTTCCGCTTGTCTGCAGGCTTTTCACTAAGCGATATTTGGTTTGTAAAAAGGAGATATGAGTAAGTTCAATTCACCGCAGGTTAGCGGAGAACAATAAATACGTAATGAAAATTGTTCCGGAAAAATATTATTTCTTTTTTTATGCAGCAGCTTTATTAATGAGCTGCTGTTTTGTTAGCGGCTGTGAGAATACGCAGGAGGAAATAGATGCGCTGACAAAAACCAAAGTGATGCAGGAAGAAGCCATTCGTATTGAAAGCTATATCAGCCAGGATGGAAAGATGAAGGCAAGACTGACAGCCCCATTAATGCTCAGGGTGATGGCGGACACGCAGTATGTCGAATTTCCCAGGTCATTGCATGTTGATTTTTATAATGACAGTACAAAAATTGAAACATTTCTCGACAGTAAGTATGGGAAATATTTTGAAAATCTCAATAAGGTTTATTTAAGGGATAGTGTTGTAGTGATCACTCTTAAAGGAGATACACTCCGCTGCCATGATCTGTGGTGGGACCAGAATAAAGAAGTGTTTTATACCGACAGTGTAGCCACATATCGTTCACCTGGTAATGATATTACAGGTGCAAAAGGAATGGAAGCTACCCAGGATCTGAAGACGGTCAGGTTTAAAGGTCCTACCGGCACAGTAAAAATATCTGAAAGCGGTTTTGCTGAATAATATTGAATAAGCCCTTATTAAAAACCAACCGTCATTGTAAGGCACACATGGGAATTTGTAATAGCAGAGGCTTAAGTGCCGAAGGCGTTAATAAGCTTGATAGTGTCCATTAAGTTAAACCGTCATTGCGAGGCACTCAATTTTTTTTGTAATAGTAAGGGCTTAAGTGCCGAAGCAAAAAACATCAATCCCGCCTTTTTGAGGCGGGATTGCATTTCGGTTAGGACGAGCCTCTGGTTTTTCAGTTGGTTGGATATCTTGGATCAAAAACGGGACGATTGCTAAATAAGGTTTCGTTGGGTAGTTGCTTATCCGGCAACTTCTATATCAAAGCTAATAAGGGTTTTCGTTTAGTGCCAGAGCAAATTTTACAGATTCCTTAACTATTGAAATTACTGCTAACAAGGGATATCTACGATGGAAATAGCTATTTCTGTCGTTCCGTTTCCTTATCTTCAAATCATAAAATGTTTTCTATGTCATTGAAAAACAAAACAGTACTTATAACCGGTGCCAGCAGGGGTATTGGTAAAGCCATTGCA
>JAKFEJ010000104.1:0-4161 GCA_036675745.1 Chitinophagaceae bacterium
CAACATTTTTCGATACGATTTTGAAAGCTCCATCCCGACCTTCTGTCACGGCGGAAATGCCCCCAACTCAAGCCCCTCGGCCCCCTTCCGACTTCCCCCGGTTGGGGGAAGCCACCAACGCACAGCCCACGCTTTTCGGAGTATCTGATAAAAATAAAGGCTCTCTGAAAATGTTAAATAGCGATATGATGCCGATGTGGTAGTTATGAAGTTTGGATTTAAAATGCAGCACCGCTCCTTCCCCCTCCGGAGAAGGAGAAGGTGGATGAGGCCGTTACTCTTGCTGCGCAGCGATATGCAGTACAAGTGTGCGACGCAAGGGACGATGAGCAGAATTACCAAAGCTGGCTATCAAATTTTTAATATCTTCGGCCCTGATCCATCCTTATATTTGTAAATAGATTACTCTTCATGACGATAGGCCTGTTAAAAGAACCACATCCTGAAACCCGTGTATCGCTGCTGGCAGAGGCCGTAGCAACACTCACTAAAAAGGGAATTACAGTATTAGTAGAAAGCGGTGCAGGAGAAAAAGCATTTTGCAACAATGCAGATTACGAAAAAGCCGGTGCTAAGATCGTTGATGCAAATGAAATAGCATCTTCAGCAGATATAATACTATCGATCCATCGGCCTTCACCGCCTGTCATCTCACATCTGCCATCTGTCATCTTTATCGGCGTTTACCAACCTTTATTTAATGGCGTTACGATGATGGACTGGGCTTCAAAAGGGATCACTACTTTTTCTCTCGACATGCTTCCCCGTACTACCCGTGCACAATCAATGGATGTATTGAGTTCGCAGGCTAATATAGCGGGTTACAAAGCGGTATTAACCGCCGCTAATTTATATGGCAGATATTTTCCTATGTTCATGACGGCAGCAGGTAGTATTGCCCCTGCAAAAGTATTGATACTGGGAGCCGGCGTTGCAGGTTTACAAGCTATTGCCACTGCAAAACGATTAGGCGCAGTCGTAGAAGTTTTTGATACAAGACCTGCTGTAAAAGAAGAAGTGATGAGTCTCGGTGCAAAGTTCGTAGAAGTGGAAGGTGCTGCCGATGCCAGCAAAGCCGGTGGTTATGCGGTAGAACAAAGCGAGGAATTCTTACAACGTCAGAAAGCAAAGATCGCGGAAAGTATAGCGAAAGCGGATATCGTTATTACAACTGCACAGATACCTGGCAGGAAAGCGCCGATACTGATCACCGAAGAAATGATCAATGCGATGCGCAATGGTTCGGTGATCATTGATATTGCTGCGGCTACAGGTGGTAATACGCCGGTTACGAAAAATAATGAGACCATTGTCCACAATGGAGTGAGCATAGTTGGTAATTCTAACCTGCAAGCTACCTTGCCATCAGATGCAAGCAAATTGTACGGTAAGAATATCCTGAATTTTTTGCAACTGATCATAACAAAAGAAGGAACGATCAATCTGAACTGGGAGGATGACCTGGTGAAAGGAAGTTGTATAACGCATGGGGGAGAAGTGGTGCATGAGAGAGTGAAGCAATTTGAAGATGTGAAGATGTGAAAAATGTGAAAATGATTTAGGTTGCCAACTTCTGTTTTTCATGGCATCGTTCGTTGCGACGCTCCATTGAGGGTTCTGTTCCTTATTGAGCATTGAACATTGATTATTGAACATTGAATATTTTTTTATGGATTCTTTTTTAAATTGGATAACCGCAAATCAACAGATTATCTATATCGTCATCCTGATGATATTTGTTGGTATAGAAGTAATAGGCCGTGTGCCCAGTGTATTGCATACGCCGCTCATGAGTGGTGCCAATGCCATTCATGGCGTAGTGATCATCGGCGCTATCATTGTTATGGGAAAAGCGGAAAGTGATAATTACCTGGCGTTGATCCTTGGTTTTCTTGCTGTGATCGTAGGAACATTGAATGTGGTAGGTGGCTTTGTAGTGACCGACAGGATGCTGGAGATGTTTAAGAAGAAGAAAAAATAACCCCCTGTCCCCCTAAAGGGGTGACTTAGGTCGGTGATTCTTTAATAACTCATTAGTTCTTTAATAAAAATCAAAACAATAGTTCACTTGCCGCTCTTTGGGCTGTGAGTGGATAGCCTCCCCCACCGGGGGAGGTTGGAGGGGGCCGCCTTTTATGGAATTAAATATACTTACACTTTGTTATCTCATCGGATCGGTAACATTTATTCTTGGATTAAAGATGTTATCCAATCCTGCTACAGCAAGAAAAGGAAATTTGATTGCGGCTGGAGGTATGACCCTTGCCATTCTTGGAACTATTTTTTTATATACCGACGAAACTGGAAATAAACTGGGTAATTATGCCTGGATCTTCGGTGGTATTCTCATTGGCGGTATTGTCGGCACTTTGTCTGCGAAGAAAGTAAAGATGACGGCTATGCCGGAGATGGTGAGTATGTTTAATGGAATGGGTGGTGCGTGTGCTATGCTGATTTCAATCGTTGAGTTTAATCATTTACTGCATGGCCTTGATGAAATGGGAATTGCCGCAGCATTGGTAGATACAGGATCTTTAAGAGGAACAATCATCATTATACTGGCAGGGCTTATTATCGGCTCTGTTTCCTTTGCAGGAAGCATGATAGCCTGGGGCAAGTTGAATGGCAGGGTGAAAGATTTTTCTTTTAAGGGACAGCATATATTCAATATCGTTTTATTACTGGTTATACTGGGTCTCGCCACTTATTTAATAGGATGGATGCCCGCAGGAAGTAATATAATTTTCTATATCATTTTTGCTTTGTCATTATTGTACGGAGTATTCTTCGTATTCCCTATCGGTGGTGCGGACATGCCCGTCGTTATTTCCTTATTAAATTCTTTCACCGGTGTAGCCGCAGCATGTGGAGGTTTTTTATATGATAATAAAGTAATGCTAACCGGTGGTATCCTTGTTGGTGCAGCAGGGACATTACTTACTATTCTTATGTGTAAAGCGATGAACCGTTCTTTAATGAATGTACTGATCGGTTCATTTGGCGGTGGAGCTAAAGCCGGTCCTGCCGGAGCCAAAGACCAGGGACATTTCAAAGAAATTAATTTAAATGATGCGGCGGTGGTTATGAGTTTTGCCAATAAAGTAATGATCGTTCCGGGATATGGTTTGGCGGTAGCACAAGCACAACATGCCTGTCATGAACTGGAAAAATTATTAGAAGAAAAAGGCGTGATAGTTAAATATGCTATTCACCCCGTAGCAGGACGTATGCCCGGCCATATGAATGTGTTATTGGCTGAAGCTGATGTGCCGTATGAAAAATTGCTGGAAATGGAACAGGCTAATGAAGAATTTTCCACAACTGATGTCGTATTAGTATTAGGCGCCAATGATGTAGTAAACCCAGCCGCTAAAAACGATCCCGCTTCCCCGATATATGGTATGCCGATATTAGATGTAGAACTGGCAAAACATTGCATCGTCAATAAAAGAAGCATGAAACCTGGTTATGCCGGTATCGAAAATGATCTTTTCTTTCAACCGAAAACTTCCATGTTGTTTGGTGATGCGAAGAAAGTGTTGCAGGATTTGATTGCTGAAATAAAGAATTTGTAATTTATAATTTGTGGTTTGTAGTTTTGCCCGTGCAACTTCCTCAACAATTATTAGATACTCTTATTGATATAAAGGGCTTCGACAAAGAAGCTTTCGAAAAAGTACATGCTTCCGGAGAACAAATAACTTCCATACGAATAAATCCTTTCAAACTATCGGAGTCTAAAGCCCTCTCCTTTGGAGAGGGTTTGGGTGAGGTCGTACCCTGGACAAAGACTGGTTACTATTTAAAAACCCGTCCTTCTTTCACCTTCGATCCACTTTTTCATGCCGGTTGTTATTATGTGCAGGAAGCCAGCAGTATGTTTTTAGAGCAGGCATTGAAGCAAACCGTTGATCTTTCAAAGCCATTAAAAGTATTGGATCTTTCTGCGGCTCCGGGCGGCAAGTCAACGCATATTCAATCATTGATCTCCAAAGAAAGTTTGTTAGTCAGTAATGAAGTGATCCGTTCAAGAGCGAATATTTTAAAAGATAATATCATCAAATGGGGTTGTGAAAATGTGATGGTGACAAATAATGATCCAAAAGATTTTGCCAGGTTGGAAAATTATTTTGATGTCATCGTAGTGGATGCTCCCTGCAG
>JAKFEJ010000468.1:0-4145 GCA_036675745.1 Chitinophagaceae bacterium
ATACCAATTATGGATGCTATAAAACAAGCATGGATACAGCCGTATATTGATGAAGGCGGCATTATGTTTTTTAAAAACATAAGTCCTAAATTTTTTATATTAGTTGGTAGCCCGGCTTACATAAATGGCGCAATAAAATTAGGAACCGCTGAAGGCGGACGGAAAGTCACTCTCTATGATGTAAATAATTTTCGGATAAAGGGTATGCCTGGTTATGTATTAAGCGATACGGACAATGTAAAACGTGTATTTGCTACTATTCATCATGAATATGCCCATATTCTTGATCAGAATATTAAAGTTCCGGTGGAGTTTAGTCAGTCAAGCGCAAGCGGATACACCTCTGACTGGTTAAATGTGTCACCCCAGGACGCCAGGAACGAAGGGTTTATTTCACCATATGGAAATTCAAAAAAAGAGGAGGATTGGGCGGAAATGGTTTCATTAATGTTAGTAGAAGGTAAAGCCTGGTTTGATCAATATGTAAACGGTATCAATTATACAGGCACCACGGCAAATGGAACTACGGCCGCTATTGCAAAAGCAAGGCTAAGACAAAAAGAAGCATCTGTGGTGAGCTATTTCAAGCAGGCCTGGAATATTGAGTTTTACAACCTGCAGTTAAGAAGCAAGTTTGCGATAAATGCGCTTATTTATTAATTGGCAGAAAATGGTTTTTAGTAAAAAGTAGAAAATGAAATGAGCCATAAAAATTTTCGGGCATCCCGATAGCTATCGGGATATACCAACTGCGATCCTGCCTGTCGGCAGACAGGGAAAATTTTTATGATGAATCCGATAGCTATCGGATCCATGTGGCTAAAAGCAATAAAAATTAACAAATGAAAAAACTTTTAATAGCTATTTGTATTGTAGCCGCTGCTATATCATCCTGTAAAAAAGATGATAAATCAGTATTTGATAAATCGCCGGATGAACGTGTAAAAGAAAAATTGGATGCTTACCAGGCCCAGCTTTCCGGCGCCCAGGATGGCTGGAAAGGACTATTGGTAACGGATAGCGGCAGAGGTTCTACCCACAGTTTTTATTTTAAGTTTAATAATGAAAACAGGGTAGTGATGCTTTCGGATTTTGACTCTTTATCCGCTGTTACAATGAAAGAAAGTAGTTACCGTTTAAAAGCTTTACAGCAACCGAGCCTGCTTTTTGATACCTATTCTTATCTGCATGTATTGGCGGATCCCGACGGAACTGTAAATGGTGGGCCAGTGGGAGCAGGATTATTTTCCGATTTTGAATTTTATTTTGATGCAGCTACTCCTGACACTATTAAATTGGTTGGCCGGTTTAATGGTAGCAAAATGACGTTAGTCCGTGCTACCAAAGCTGAAGCGGATGCCTACAACAGCGGCCAATTGGCAGCCGGATTGAATATAAATAAGATCTTAACTTATTTCAAACGCTTAACAATAGGTACCCAATTATATGATGTAAAAATTGATCCGGTTAATAAACAGTTTGTTTTTAGCTGGCTTGATGGCAGCGGAAATCTACAGACATTTACTACTGGCTATTATTTTATCGCCGGGGGTGTTGTTTTTACATCACCGCTTGTTAATGGATCTCAAACAATTACAAGCCTTAGTAATATAACGTGGACTGCCGCTACTGAAACACTTAATTTAACCGTTAATAATACTACGGCTACAATAACAGGTATTGTAGTTCCTCTTAAAGTTGATGTGGATGCGCCGGAAAGATGGTGGGATTATGCATATAATAACCAAAACAGCTTCAACGATTATTTCTGGTTCTCTGAAAAAGGATTTCATGTAAACGGCGTTGATGATGCTTTTGGGGTTCGGTCACTTACCAGTGGGGGATTCCCTTATTTTTGTTTGATTTACTATCCCGGAGTTACGGCTAACAATGATTTTTTCGCCCCTATTTTTCTGGATGTCGCCGCCAATAGCCTAGAGCTGCAATATGGAACGGCACCCGCCCCCAATTTTACTACAGATGGCCGTGCCATATTCATCCAGTTAGGAAATTATGGCCCTCCCAATTTTTTACCTTATCCTACCACTGGCCCTGCTGCACAGACAAGAACTTTATTATATGATGCAAGTGGTTATTATTTTGTACAAACAGGCGCTACTACCTATGATATGGTAAGCGCTTCGAATGGCAAATCCTGGATTACATGGGAGTTTTAAACAAATAGTTTTTTAATTGAAATGTGACCGAGGCTTATAATTATTTTTATATGATCGGGTAAAATACTTTTAGAATTGAGCAGTATATTCTAAAAGTTTGCATAAATTGATTTTCGATACTGCCCGTTTAAGTTGCGTGAACTCCTTAAATAACAATTAGCATCTACCTTAATTAATAAAAAACCAAAAGCTATGAGACAAAAATTTTTCACAATATCCAGTATTTTATTTTTAGCAATTACAGTGATAATTGCCGGTTGTTCTAAAGATGGTGATACAGGTCCTGCTGGTGCCACTGGTCCGGCCGGCCCTCCCGGTACTCCCGGAGCTCCTGGTGTGCCGGGAGCACCAGGAACACAAGGAGCTCCGGGTGCTGCTAATGTAATTTATTCGGCTTGGCTTGATGTGGAGTTCACCCCCTTTAAAAATACGGATGGAGATACTCTTTATTACGAGGCATCTATAAACGCTTCTAAATTGGTTGATTCAATTTTAAATAGAGGTGAGATAAAACTTTATCTAAACGTCAACGTAGCCAGCGCTCCCACAATTATTTCACTTCCTAATGATTTGTACGGTATTTACCCATTCTTTGCATTAAATGAAATTCAAATAATCTCAATAGATGATGCGTCCTCATTCGTTGTGCCGGCTGGTCAGCCCAATGCTGGCCAAAAAGCATGGCAATACCGCTATATCCTTATCCCAGGAGGAACAGCTGGTCGGGCTGCTCCGGGAGGAAGAACGATCGATTGGAATAACTACAAAGAAGTACAGGCATACCTGGGCTTAAAGGATTAGAAATAGAATCTTATTCCCGTTATGCCTGCTTCAGGGAGTATGCGTGCTTACCTATCCTTGTCTCCCTTTCAAAATATTGGGGAGAAGACGCTAGGGAGTCGGGCATAATTAACCACAGCAATCAGTGATATTAGCGGTTTATTTATTATTAAAAAACTAAGTTTTGAGTTTATTTACCTCGTATTTTTACGTAAATAGATATCGGTTAAACACATTTTTTTTTAACAAGCTGAAATATTGTAAGGCTAAATCTTATTTTTCTAAAAGTTTGTATGACTTGATTACAGTTGTAAAAACTTTCATTTAATAAATAACATCAAATTTTTAATATTAATCAAAAATCAAGCTTTATGAAACAAAAGATCTTTGCAATGCCCTATTATCTGGTAATAGCAGTAATTATGATACTGGCTTCTTGTAAAAAAGGCGATACAGGCCCTGAAGGACCACAAGGCCCTGCGGGAACCCCTGGTGTTTCTGGCCCTGCAGGACCCGCTGGTGCTGCCAATGTTATTTATTCAGAATGGCTGACTGTAGACTATAACGCTCAAACTGATCCAGCCAGGTATTCTGCTAATATCCTTGCACCCAAACTGGTGGATTCAATACTAACAAAAGGGGAAATAAAAGTGTATTTTAATTACGGTACCGCCACCAATGCCGATGTAGTGGCACTTCCTATTTTCGATCCCATTTATTATACTCCGGCCCTAACGCTATACCCTGACTTTTTAGTAGGAAAAATTATTCTAACAACAAATAATGCTACTATGGGAACTTATGACGAGAATGGACAGAAATATTACCAGTACAGGTACATTCTTATTCCCGGGGGAACAACTGCAGGCAGAGCTGCCAACGGAGAAAAAACAATTGACTGGAACAACTATAAAGAAGTGCAGCAGTATCTTGGGTTAAAGGACTAAACAAATTCTGCAAAAGCTAAGGGTTTAAAAAATAAAAAGGCCGGCCACTTTTCTAAGTGACCGGCATTATTTTTTTAAGAAGCTGATGTTATATTAATCTTCCCATCCTTTTTTAGCAATACCTGCTTCGATCGCGGCCAATGCTTTTTCAGCGCCTAATAATGTTGTCAATTTGTTGCCTTTACCATCATTGCCCTGGGCCATATATGCTCCTTTAGCAGTTTTAGTAATGATCGCATCC
>JAKFEJ010000605.1:0-4138 GCA_036675745.1 Chitinophagaceae bacterium
TGATGATTTTGATATAGATATGGATTAAGCCTTATCATAACCTATGAAAAAAACAGCCCTGGTTTAGCCGGGGTTGTTTTTTTATACCTATAAATGCCTTTGCCAGATTTATTTTTAAATTCAGTCACTGGATTTAAAATATTCTGTTGAGCTTTTTCATCTGTGTTAATCTGTGTATATCTCCCGAAGTGTCGGGACAAGTTGCGGCTAAAAATAAAAAACCGGCACTTTAAAAGCAGCCGGTCTAAACATTTATTTTAAACAGTTAAATTAAAAATCCGCGAACAACAATGGCGAAGGCACCAGGTCAAAATCCTTACTTTCTATCATTTCAATATTTAGTAGAAAACCCTCATCTGTCTTTACAACTACTTTTTCTTTAGTTACTCTTTTATAGCCGGATTTTTCAAATACAAATTTATAAGTCCCTGGCTTCAGTTCTTCAAAACCATAATTACCTGCTTCATCCGTTTGAACAGCTTTTTCTTTTTTTGAAACCAGGTAAGCTGTAACAACTACATCTTTTATTGGTTTTTTGCTTTCACCATGCAAAATAATTCCGGCAAGATCATTTTTCTTTCCTTTTTCAGAAGCAGGATCAGGATCTGGTCCGGTATCCGCTTTGGCAACAACAAAGCCTAAAAGCCCGATTGCCAATGATAAAAATTTGGATCTCATATGACCATTATTGATGGGTGAACTAATTGATCTGAAACAACATTATAAAATTACAGTATTAAGATTGGATTTTGCAAACCTTCCATAAATTCCTGCCATACTTTTTTTACGATATCTCCTGCCGGTAAAATACGATCCAGCAAAGAACTTACCTGCCCAATCTCTAGCTCCCCTTCGTCAAGGTTTCCTTCAAACATACCCTTCCTGGCCCGGCCTCTTCCTAATAATTCTTTTAACTCACTTATTGCTGCTCCTTTTCCTTCTGCTTCTGCCACCTGCTGATAAAACTTATTCCGGATAAGCCTGACAGGTGTGAGTTGCTTCATCGTCAAAATGGTATCTCCTTCCTGTGAACCAATAACTGCGCTTTTAAAATCAATATGTGATGACGCTTCTTCACTGGCTACAAACCGGCTACCCATTTGTACCGCTTCCGCTCCCATTACCATCGCCGCCAGCATTTGTCGTCCTGTAGCTATACCGCCAGCTGCTATTACCGGTATTTTTACAGCACCCACCACTGCCGGTATTAAAACCATTGTTGTTGTTTCTTCCCTTCCATTGTGTCCACCGGCCTCAAAACCTTCAGCTACTACAGCATCACAACCAGCGTCTTCAGCTTTACGGGCAAATTTACTGCTGCTCACTACATGCACTACTGTAATACCTTTCTCTTTCAAAACGCCGGTCCATGTTTTGGGGTTGCCGGCCGATGTAAAAACAATTTCAACCCCTTCTTCAATAATTATCTGAAAATGTTTATCAATATCCGGGTAAAGCAAGGGCACATTTACCGCAAAGGGGCGGCTTGTTGCCGCTTTACATTTTCGGATATGCTCTTGTAAGACATCCGGATACATACTTCCGCTGCCTATAATTCCTAAACCTCCGGCATTGCTTACAGCACTGGCCAGTTTCCACCCGCTGGCCCATATCATACCTGCCTGGATGATGGGGTAGTCAATACCGAAAAGTTTGGTGATACGATTGGAGAAAGTAGTCATAAGTCGGGAGACGTTAGTCGGATAAAGATACTGGATGCTGGATACTGGAGAAACACATTCGATAACCAGGATGACTGTTTGACCTAAGTAACCGGTAACCAGGAACTGGTAACCAGCATCAAGTTCCTATCCCAAATCAATATTTGTATTATCCCCGATGCTTAAAGTCCGGGTTTCGCCGCGGAGGCCTGTATCACTGCCAATAATGGATGCTTCCAAAACGATATCAAACAGGTTGGAAAAAGAACCAATGATTGAGTTTCTGACAATAGAATAGCTAATCTTCGTATTCTCACCAATTGTTACATTGGGGCCGATTATAGAGTTCTTTATATCACATCCATCTCCTATACTCACTGGCGGAATGATCACCGTATTTTCAAAATTATATTCACTCTCGGCTTTCCTATTAAATTTTTTCAGCAAGGTGGCATTGGATTCGAGCAAGGTTTCTTTTCGTCCGCAATCAAACCAACTTTCCACTTTAAAAGGTTTAAATTTTATTCCCATCCGCAACATACAATCCAATGCATCCGTAAGGCTGTATTCACCATGAGTACGCAATCCCTGCAAATAATTATTTTCCAGGCACTGAAAGAGCTGGTTGCTCTCTTTGATCTTATAAATACCAACCAGCGCCATATTCGACTTTGGGATCTGCGGTTTTTCTACTACATGATCAATAAACCCATCTTCGTCTATTTCTGCAACACCAAACTCACGGGGATCATCTACCTTTTTTACTCCCAGCATAGAGCAGGGGCTATTCACAACAGCTTGTATATCATATTCACAGATCGTATCGCCCAGTACAACAATAACTTCATCATTGTTCACCACTTCTTTGGTAATCCGGATAGCATGACCTATCCCCTGCCTGTCAATCTGCTGTACATAATGTGCCTGCATGTCAGGATACTTTGCCTGTACATAATCCCGGATCTTATCACCGAGATATCCTACAATAAAAACAAATTCATGTATTCCGGCTTCCCGCATCTGGTCTATAATAATACTAAGCACCGTCTTTCCTGCAAGCGGAATAAGAGCCTTTGGTTGTGTATAGCTGTGGGGGCGCAACTTGGTGCCTGCGCCTGCTACTGGTATGATTGCCTTCATATAAAAACCCCAAACCCCTAAAGGGGCTTTAGAAAATCCATTAAAGGACTATTTTTTATAATTATTATTTTTTCAAAAAACCTAACCTGCTAAGTCTTTCAACTCCTTTATGGAGTTTGGGATAAAAGCCATCGAAAGTAAGGATTTTTAAAACAAACAAAAACTTATCTGCACAACCGCTTTTTCAATTCATCACAAGCTTAATTTTGCAACCTGTAATTGTGCTACCAGCAGTTGTGCTACTATCGGCTTTTGTTGCGTCGCACTCTTATACGTTCTTATCGCTACTCAGCAGTTAAACAGTTTTAAAGTTCTGAAGTTTTGAGTTGTTACCTTGTAACATTCCGGCATCAGCAAAACTTTAAAACTACAGAACTTTAAAACTAAATAAACTTCATGCAAAAAGACACTCAAATCTTCGATCTCATCAACCAGGAACTTCACCGTCAGCGTAATGGAATTGAATTAATTGCCTCTGAAAACTTTACTTCGCTGCAGGTCATGCAGTCAATGGGTACAGTGCCCACTAATAAATACGCAGAAGGCTACCCCGGCAAGCGATACTATGGTGGATGTGAAATAGTAGATGAAATAGAAACATTGGCTATTGAAAGATTAAAAAAAATATTTAATGCCAGTTGGGCCAATGTACAACCTCATAGCGGTGCACAGGCAAATGCATCCGTATTCTTAGCCTGTCTGAAACCCGGAGATAAAATTTTAGGTCTTGATCTGAGTATGGGTGGCCATTTAACTCATGGCAGCCCGGCTAACTTCAGTGGAAAAAATTTCCAGGCATTATTTTATGGCGTAAAAAAAGAAACCGGCCTTGTAGATTATGATCAGTTAGAAGCAACAGCACTGAAAGAAAAACCGAAAATGATCATTTGCGGAGCATCCGCTTATAGCCGCGACTGGGATTACAAGCGTATCCGCGAAGTAGCTGATAAAATCGGCGCAGTGATCATGGCTGATATTGCACATCCGGCTGGCCTGATCGCAAAAGGCTTATTGAATGATCCTTTTGACCATTGTCATATCGTTACTTCTACCACACACAAAACGTTACGTGGTCCGAGAGGCGGTATTATCATGCTTCGTCATGATTTTGAAAATACATGGGGCATCAAAGATCCAAAAGGCAATACCCGTACCATGAGTCAATTACTTGATCTTGCCGTATTTCCAGGTACGCAGGGCGGGCCGTTGGAACATGTTATTGCTGCTAAAGCTGTAGCCTTTGGTGAAACGCTTTCGGATGAGTTCACGGCGTATGCAAAACAAGTTATTACAAATGCACAGGCAATGGCCAAAGCTTTTGTCAACAGGGGATATGA
>JAKFEJ010000403.1:0-4136 GCA_036675745.1 Chitinophagaceae bacterium
AGCGCCGTAGCTATATTGTGTGAAATGGCAGCGTATGAGAAAAATAAAGGAAGAAGCCTGTTTGAGAAACTGGTTGAGTTGTATGTTGAAAATGGATTTTATAAAGAAAATCTTATTTCTATTACTAAAAAAGGAATGGATGGACAGGCGCAGATAGCAGCTATGATGGAAGGCTATCGTAACAATCCGCCGAAGACCATCAATGGTGCTGCAGTAGTTCAGTTATTGGATTATGAATTGAGCAAAGGAAAGAATCCTCAGACAGGAGAGGAGTGGGATATTAAATTACCGAAATCTAATGTCCTGCAATTTGTATTGGCAGATGGAAGTTTAATTTCGGCAAGACCCAGTGGTACGGAGCCAAAGATCAAGTTCTATTTCAGTATAAATGAGAAATTAAACAGTCCTTCTGAGTTTGATGCAGTGAATAAAAAACTGGATGAAAAGATAAAAGCTATTATCGCTGATATGAAATTGAAATAAGAAAACGCTTTAGATGTCTTATGGTGTTAAGGTTGCCAACTTTTTAAAAGTTGGCAACCCTTTTTAGTATCAGAAACAGGATATGGACCCCGAAACGAAATATTTTCTGAATTTTTTCTAAGGGATAAATGTCTATACCAACAACTCTTTTACTCTTTTTTCTCTTCTGAGCTTGCCGAAGAATGACCTCTTAGCTTATCTTGCAACCGCTATGAGAAGACCAACAGAAGATACATACCGCCACAAAGGACTTAGAAAAAAATTAGTTGATATCATCAAAAGCAAAGGCATTACGGATGAAAGAGTTCTAAATGCCATCAACAATGTTCCCCGCCATTACTTTTTGGATTCTGCTTTTGATGAATTGGCTTATGAAGACAGGGCTTTCCCGATTGCCGAAGGACAAACCATTTCACAACCATATACGGTAGCTTATCAAAGCCAGCTATTGGAGTTAAAACCTTTTCTTAAAGTATTGGAAATAGGAACAGGCAGTGCTTACCAGGCGGTAGTATTAGCAGAAATGGGCGCACAGGTATATACTATTGAAAGACAAAAGAAACTCTTTGACGAAAACAAAACATTTGATTTCCTGAAAAAATACCGATCTATAAAATTCTTTTATGGCGATGGTTATGAAGGTCTGCCTACTTATGCTCCTTTTGACCGGGTAATAATTACTGCGGCGGCTCCTGAAATACCACAAAAACTAATTGATCAGTTAAAACCTGGCGGCATGATGGTTATTCCTGTTGGTATGGGCGATGTACAGCGGATGATGCGGATCACAAAATTGGAAAACGGATCATTGAAGGAAGAAGTGTTTGATAGTTTTTCCTTCGTACCAATGTTGGGCGGGAAGAACAGTTAATGTGGAAATGTGATGAATGTGGAAATGTGATGAATGTGGAAGTGTGAAAATGAATATTAGTTTTGTTTCTCAATCTGTAAACAAAAATGGGATTATAAGTTTCCTCATAATCCCATAAATCTCATAAATCCCGGTTCAGACTACAAGTGTATCGCTTCCCCATAGGCCACCTCAATAGCATCTTTCACACTTTCGCTGATCGTTGGGTGCGGGTGAATGCTGTTCAGTACTTCATGGTGCGTAGTTTCAAGCTTACGGCCCACAACTGTTTCAATAATTATTTCGGTAACATTATAACCGATCATATGGGTGCCTAACCACTCTCCGTACTTCGCATCAAAGATCACTTTTACAAAACCTTCGGTATGCCCTGCTGCGGAAGCTTTACCCGATGCACTCAATGGGAATTTACCTACTTTAATTTCATAACCGGCATCTTTAGCTTGTTGTTCTGTATATCCAACCGATGCGATCTCAGGATAACAATAAGTACAACCGGGTACATTATTATAATCCAATGCTTCCGGCTGATGGTTATATTTCTTTTCGTTGTAACCGATAGCTTCTACGCAGATAATACCTTCTTTGGAAGCAACATGTGCTAATGCCTGTCCGGGAGCACAGTCGCCAATAGCATATACACCGGGTACATTGGTTTGATAATATTTATCAACCAGTACACGGCCCTTATCTGTTTTGATGCCCAGTTCTTCCAAACCGATCCCTTCTATATTAGCAGCCACACCCACGGCGCTGAGTAGTATATCCGCTTCCAGTGTTATTTCACCGGTAGCTGTTTTTACTTTTGCTTTTACACCAGCACCTGAAGTATCTACGGAAGTCACTTCGCTGCTTACCATGATTTCGATACCTTGTTTTTTCAGGTTCTTATCCAGTTCCTTCGAAATGTCTTCATCTTCTACCGGTACTACTCTTGGCAAAAATTCAACGATGGTTACTTTCGTTCCCATGCTGTTGTAGAAATAACCAAACTCAACACCGATTGCGCCGCTACCAACTACAATGATTGATTTAGGTTGGGACGGCAGGTTCATCGCTTCGCGGTAACCGATTATTTTTTTACCATCTTGTTTCAATGCTGGTAATTCACGGCTTCTTCCACCTGTAGCAATGATGATATGTTTGGCTTCTACTGTTTGTTTTTTACCGTCAGCCGCTGTTACTTCTACTTTTCCTTTGGCAGTTATTTTGCCAAATCCCATCAACACGTCGATCTTATTTTTGCGCATCAGGAACTGAACACCTTTGCTCATTTTATCGGCTACACCACGGCTGCGTTTGATCACTGCTTCAAAATTGACAGTGCCGCTGGCATCTATACCAAAATCTTTGGCATGTTTGATATCGTCAAATACCTGTGCACTTTTCAAAAGCGCCTTAGTAGGGATACAACCCCAGTTCAGGCAGATACCGCCGAGACTTTCTTTTTCAATGATCGCTGTCTTTAATCCTAACTGGGATGCACGGATAGCCGCCACATATCCGCCGGGGCCGCTACCGATCACTACTACATCGTATGCCATAGTATTTGATTATTTAATAAGTTAATTAGTTGATACGTAAATGAGTGGCGAAGTTATCTGAAATGGTGCAATTGACAAAAGCACAAAGTGAAGACCCGGGGAAATGATTATAATTAAATTCTTACAGATCGGGCAAAATGGGCCACAAGCGGAGCATTCAAGGTTTACTTTTACCTTTGAAAACCAATTTGACCCTCTCATTTTGAAGGCAATAAAGAAATTTCAAAAAAACCTTTGCATTGCTGCTTTAATTAGGCTTGTTTCCCTACCTTTGCCGTCCTAAATTTTCGATCATCATGGCTAGAGTATGTCAGGTTACGGGTAAAGTTCCGATAGGTGGAAACAAGGTTTCTCACTCAAATATCAAGACAAAACGTCGTTTTCTGCCCAATTTGCAGAAGAAAAGGTTTTACCTGATAGAAGAAGACAAATGGATCACGTTGAAATTGTCTACGGATGCTATCCGTACTATCAATAAGAATGGTCTTTACAGTGTAGTAAAGGAATTAAGAGCAAACGGAGAAAAAATATAACTAATGTGAAAATGTGAGGATGTGCGAATGTGAGAATGACGCACATCAAAATTTCCACATTTCCACATTTCCACATTTTCAAATTTTAATAAAATGGCAAAGAAAGGAAACCGTGTACAGGTAATTATGGAATGTACTGAGCACAAAACAAGTGGTCAGCCTGGTACCAGCCGCTATATCACGGTAAAAAACAAAAAGAACAATCCTGAAAGATTGGAACTGAAAAAATTCAACCCGATCTTAAAGAAAGTAACTGTTCACAAAGAAATTAAATAATAATGTGAAAGTGTGAAGATGTGCTGAATGTGAAAATGAAGCGCATCCGATTTCCACATTTTCATATTTCCACATTTTCAAATTTATACAATGGCAAAAGCAGCTAAAACCGCACAGAAGAAAGACCCGAAGCTGGCAGCAGAATCTAAAAACTTTACAAAAGTGATCAAGGCTGTTCGCAGCCCTAAGACCGGTGCATATACGTTTAAAGAGCAGATATTGCACAAGGATAAAGTAAAAGATTTCTTAGCTCAGAAGTAATTTGGGGCCGGTAATAATATTAAAAAGCTATTCGTCACCAACGGATGGCTTTTGTTGTTTAACGAAACCGTCATAAGTAGTGATAAAAGTCAAATGGATCATATCCTGATCCGGACTTGGTTTTGATTTTCAAATTGACTTTTCTGACTCATATGACTTCTTTGTCTT
>JAKFEJ010000199.1:0-4135 GCA_036675745.1 Chitinophagaceae bacterium
CAGTTCCAAGGGGTACTAAATCAATGATAAATAACCCATGATCAATATGTCTTCTTTTATCAGCCGTTGTTATTTGTATCATCGTATTTTATTTCATTATGATTACTATAGCAATATCCTTTGATTTTCAGGAACTGTTGATATATGTTTCATCCTGCCTTGCCTGTATTCCCTGTACAACCGCTGAATACCATCCGGGCTATCGGCAATGAACGGGCCATGCGAAACTATATTTTCACCCGTTGGTTTGCCTGCATACAATATAAAACGAACAGCTTCATCACCGCCGGTTAATTCCAGGTCACTTTGCTCCGTGTCACCCAATAAGTCTAACCATCCAACCTGCTCCCGGTACAACTCTTTTTTATCCTCTCCCACTTTTACATTACCCTTGATTACATATAAGAAGGTACGATAGTTCGCAGGAATTTGCAGCACAGTTGTTGCACCTGCTTCCATGGCGATGTCAGCTACAATTAGTGACGAATAGTTTTGCACCGGAGATGAAAGAGCTGAAAGAGAACCGCTGTACAATTTTATATCCACTCCATTTTCCGATAATGAAGGCACATGCTCCAATGGCAGGTCCTGTACTCTGGGTGTTGCCCATCTGTCTTTCTTTGGAAGATTCAACCACATTTGCAGCAGGCGCATTTTAGCTATCTTATCAATTGTTTCGGTGTGAACAATTCCACTACCGGCAGTCATCACTTGAAAGTCGCCCTGTTTCATTTTATGCCCCTCATCGCCTACTTCACCTTCTAACAAAAGAGAGACTGTTTCAAACCCTGCGTGTGGATGCGGTCCGCCAACCGGCTGATTGTCTTTCTTATCCAGCATATCATCCATAAGAAGGATAAAAGGGTCGCTTTCTGAAAAGCTACCCGTTATTACGGGACGAGCCGTATGATCAGGACCTAAAAATCCAGGTTGGCTTGGCGGCGTATTTATTTTTACCAATTTTCTTTTGATTGACATAACTTATATTTTTCTCCTGGATAATTACTTCACCTGTTATTATTAAGCAGGCACACTTACAGCTTGTTTTACCAACTGTATTTCGCTATTAATCTTTACCTCTTCACTTAACACAACACCCCCGGTTTCAAGGGCAGCATTAAAGTTAATCCCCCAGTCACTACGTTTTATTTTACCTGTTACTAAAAAGCCAGCTCTTTCACCACCCCAGGGGTCTTTCGTTAATCCATTGTACTCTATACTTAGCTTAATAGGCTTGGTTATGCCCTTCAAAGTTAACTCACCATATAAGTCGAATGAGTCACTGTCTGTCGTTTCAACCCGGGTTGATTTGAATACCAGTTCCGGATATTTCTCCACCTCGAAAAAATCAGCATTGCGTAAATGAACATCCCTTTGCTCGTTATTGGTAGAAATGGAAGTCATTTCAGCTGTTAAGGCGATTCGGGCAGAGCTAAAGTCAGTTCCTTCAGTTTCTACTTCTGCCTGAAAGTTTTTAAAAGCGCCTGATACATTACTGATCATCAGGTGCCTGATTTTAAATCCTAACTCGCTGTGTGTCGGGTCAAGTACCCATTTTGTTTTTTTCATGATTGTTTGTTGATTTTTTTAATTGATGACACAAAATTATCTACCTTTACTTACAAAAAGTAAGTACTATACAATAGGTTAGTAGTTACCTAAAAGTTAGTGTTAAAATTTTAGCGTATGACCAGGTTGAAACTTCCTCATGAACTCCCCTCTGAAGCACAGTGTAAAGCAAGGTTGAACGCTATTGCAGATGCACTCTATGTCATCGGTGGTAAATGGAAATTGAGAATTATCGTTGCTTTAACAGAAGGCAACAAAAGATTCAATGAATTGCAGCGGTTGATAGAAGGCATTTCTGCAAAAGTTCTTTCCAGTGAACTAAAAGATTTAGAGCTTAATGGTTTTGTTTGCCGTAATGTTTTTACAGGCACACCTGTAGTGGTTGAATATGAATTGACTGAATATGCCGGAACTTTGAGCGATGTTCTGCTGGCATTGAGTGAATGGGGAGCCCTGCATAGAGAAAAAGTAAGGAAGAGCATGAAAAAGAAAAGATGAGTTGGAGTCAGGATTACGAACGGCCATGATCACTACATCAATATTATTTGCATTGTATCACATTGCTTTGCTTTATATTTTATTTTTCTCCGCGTTTCAAAAAAAACAAACTCAATGGGGTGCATATAAAATTGTCGCATACCCAAAACCCACCCCTATCGAAATTTTTTTATGCGAAAGTGTTGCTACCCCTCCACGGGAGGGGATGTGACATTTCCTATGAGGCAATAGCGTAAGTGCAATCCTGCACAATTTTAAATGCACCCACTCAATGCAATAGAATCCATTTTCAAAAAAATCATTATAGTTTTGAACTGGAACTTTACTATTCATGCTGCTATACCGGATTTTCAGGATTTATGTGTAAATCAATCCATGTGGTACGGATTAAAAACGGGCTACAGTTTGCTTATCTTTTTTTCTTTCATCCTGTAATGGATAAGATTTGCCTTTTGAATTATAAATTTTCTTTACAGAACCTGAAGATGCGGTAGGGTCGGCTAACTCTTCAGAACCTTTAAAATGCACTACGCTCAACTTGCATAAAAGCTTCGATAAGGTTATATCACTACTACTCCTGAATCCATAAGCTTTCATGATCTGGACAGTAGCTTTCATAAGACTCTTATGGAAATCTGCCTCTTTCCGGTCTTTGAATAAATGCGCTTCTTTCCTTCCGTTTGCAGAATATTTGTGAATGCTGTTATCAGGCAACTCAGCACAAACTCCATTCGCTCCAAGTGCTATCATTTTCAGAATGTCAAATCCCGAAACAATTTCACCCGCTGCAATTATCTTAATTTTTCTTTCTAATGAATAGCCCTGCAATGTTTTTGAAACAAATAGTAAAGCTTCGTATAAAGGGATTGCGGTATTGCTGGTCTGCTCTACTTGATCAATACCGCTTTTTTCAACAGAACCCTCTACCACAATAAAGTCAGGGATCAATTCTGTTTTTCGAATGGCATAACAGATCTTATGAAAATCTTTTTTATCATTAATACAAAGCCTTACACCAATTGGTTTCCCCCCGGAGAGTTCACGTAAGTTGCCGAGGAAATGAATCATTCCTTCCGCCTCTCTGAACGTAGTATATGCTGAATACTGAAAACCAGAACCACTTCTTTTTTTACTGGTTCTATCTTCTATATCCAAAAATGAATCAACGGGATACCTGGGTTTAACCACGGAAGGCAATATCAATTCAATCATTTTTACTTCAGGCCGCCTGGCAAGTTGTTTAAATATTTTGCTGTCGAAATTCCCGTTTTCATTCCGGCATCCTGAATAACCTGGTCCTATCTGCCAGACGAGATCATCGCCTGCGAGATTGTAGGTGCGCAGTCTTTGCTCGCCTGTATTTTCGGAATAACCTGGTTTTTCGTTTTTCATTGTCTGAATAAAAAGCTTTTGAGGATCGATCTTATTTATTGACCCAATAGTAAGAATACATGAACTATAGGGCTGCTTGCATTGGTCGTTCCCAACCAGGACTTTTAACCCGGATTCTTCAATCTTGCTGGAATAGATTGAATGAGGCAACCAATCGAAATGAGTTTGCTTAATAAACGGTTGCAGGTTTTCGATAAACTGTTTACGAAGTAACTGATACGTTTGTCCTGCATTATAAAATGCCATAACCAATAAAGGAACTGAAATAATCAGCACCCAGAACAGTCCCGGGCTGTTAGTATATGCGGTTTTAATAATAATAGCATTTAGCAGTATAGTAAGAAATATAATACAACAGCTTAACCAAAGCTTTTTTCGATTTTGATACATAGCAGTACATTTAGATCCGGATAAATGATGATAATGAAGCAAATGCCCAGGTCATTGAGCGAACAGGCAGGGATTCGTATTAAATTCCTGAAGCTGAAGCAAAGAGGCCCCGCATAATTTAATACTTGCCTAAAAATTTATCTTTTCAGAAAATTAAAAAAAATCAATTGCTAATCCTGATTTCATTAGATGATTAATGCAACTGCCTTTTAGTAATCAACCGGGATTTATCACTTCTTAAAATTTTTAGTAACACGTTCACTGCCTGCAAAACAGATTTCTCATA
>JAKFEJ010000673.1:0-4130 GCA_036675745.1 Chitinophagaceae bacterium
TATGTAGCTCACCTTTTAACCGGATTGTGGTAAAGACCCGCTCATCCGCATCGTTTACGTCAGAGTTAAAAGATTTCGTGGCGCCTACTGATTTATTTTTAGCGCCAAGGGCAATAGCATTGACGGAAACACCTCTTATCTGCGATGATGGAACAGGGGTTGCCGAGGTTCATGTAACAAACCCAATCGCTACTTCCACCTATGAATGGACCACTACGGATGGAAATATTATCAGCAGTCCTACAGGGCCTTCTATATATGTGGATCATTCGGGTACTTATATCGTTAAGCAATATCTGCAAGCGGGTTGTTCTTTATATGCTACTGATACTGTTTTAGTCCAGCCTTTTAATACCTGTACTACATTAAGCAGTAACCTCTTTGATTTTCGCGGGCTACTTACTGATAATACAGCAAAACTTAGCTGGAAAGTACTGAGTGATGGCCAGGTACAATATTTCGAGATACAAAGAAGCACGGACGGAATAAATTTTACCGCAGTGGGCTATGTGGATGCTCAATCTTCGGCGTCTGCTTCCGCAGCTTATACTTACCTGGATACACCGGATAATACAGGTGGCCCGAATATTTATTACAGGATTAAACTGGTGAATAAGAATGGCAGTATTGCAAAGTATAGTAATATCATAATTATCGGTTTTAAAACAGACGGAAAAGATAAACTGACTGTTTTTCCCAACCCGGTGAAAGATATCCTGCAAATACAGCTATTTGCCAAATCAGCCAGTAAAGTGAGGATTGATATATTTGAATCATCAGGCAGGTTGATTTATTCTTCTAACACAACCGTACAGAAAGGAAACAATGTGATCACCGTGAACAATTTCAAAAAATCATCGCGGGGAATATATTTTGCCCAGGTTTATATCGGTGACGAATTATTCCGTGAAAAGATATTATTGACCCGGTAAAAAATAAAAATCTTCTGAACTCTTTCTATCCGTTTATACAGGATAGAAAGAGTTTTTTGTTTGCAGGATGATGTGATGATTTTGTAACGGTGTATAAATTTCATTATCAGATCAGGCGGGCATTTAAAATTGTCGCAAATCCAAAACCCACCCCCATCGAAATTTTCTTATGCGAAACTGTTTCTGCCCCTCCGCGGGAGGGGATGCGACATTTCCTATAAGGCAATAGCGTAAGTGGCAATTCTGCGACAATTTTAATGCACCCGATCAGGCCGTTAATGGTATTACAATTATTCCCGGCTACCGGCTTGTATATTCCTATTCGTCTTCGCAATAATTGTAATTATATTTTTTACTACCAACACTATTGCCCTGCCGGGCGATGTCATGGAGTTAAGCCTCGTAGAGGCGATTTTGGTAGAAACAAATATATTGAAGTTTGCAAAGTGCCGACGGCATCGTGTTTTAACTATCGCTCTTACCGGGTTTAGTAGAAAGCATTCATCCAGTATTACCAAAACGCCGTCCGCCACCGGCGGACTAGCGGTAGGATCATCTCTTAACTTAATAACAGTGCCTGCCGGCATTTTATATTTCCTGCACGGATGGATTATTACGATAAGCCAAACTGTATTTAATCATGAACGAGGAATGAATTATACTATTGCTTTTTGTGCCATCAGCATCTATTTTTAAATTCTAAATCATAACTTTTATGAAAACACAATTATCAGCATTTGCTATTTCGGCAATGATTATCAGCACAGGCCTTTCTCCGGTAGCTACGGAAAATTCAACAGACACAAAACCAAAAGTAAAAGCTGAGTATGTGCAAAGCGCCGTTTTTACTTCTTTCTCAACCCACCGCCAGGGAAAAGGCATAGCCCTTTCCTGGGGAGTTGAAATTGGTGCAGGTGTTGTGAGCTTTTCAATTAAAAAAACATATGAAGATACTACTGATCCATATGCGGTTTGGGAAGATGTAAGTTCATTGCCAGGCGATGGCTCAAAATCTTATAGATTTACAGACAACAATGTATTTCCCGGATTTGTCAGCTACCGGATATCCGCATTGCTGAGTGACGGGACTACAGTAGAATCGGGGATATCAACTGTTCATATTGTTAGTCGCTGATTTTTTTTATAATAAAATGACGGTGGAGATTGATTTCTTCACCGTCATTTGTTTTCGGATGTTTTGAGAACGATAATTATTTCCTGAAAGATATTATTGACCCAATAAAAAAATAAGACTCTTCAGAACTCTTTCTATATACACGGATAGAAAGAGTTTTTTGTTTCATTACGATAGGCCTTATTTTTTTGAAAGATTAGATAAGTGTCAGCAAATAGCCCAGCAATGAGCCTCCTAAAACAATTAATGCGCTATTTATTTTTCTTACACCAAATGTTAGCGCAATACTCAGCGCTGCGATCAAAATTGTACGCCAGTCAGTAATCGTTTCTTTTCCCATTTTGTAACAGACCGCCACAATCATGGCAACAGCAGCAATATTTACAGCATCGAGGAATGCGGAAAATAATTTTGAGTTCCGCATTTTCTTTACCATAGGATTGAGTAAAGCAACGAATATAAAGGACGGAAGAAATACGCCAATCGTGGCAACAATCGCACCGGACCAATCATTGATTTGGTAGCCAATAAATGTAACCGCTGAAAAAACAGGACCCGGTGTAAATTGTCCCACCGCTATTGCATCTATCAATTGTTGTCTTGATAGGATCCCCTTGGTCACCAGTTCTGTATCTAAAAAAGCGAATAATACATAGCCACTACCATATAAAACAGCGCCGATCTTTAAAAAAATAAAAAACAAATGCAGGTTATTGACTGAAAATATTGTTGTATCCCGGATCTGCAGAAGAGCGAAAGGAAAAACACCGTTTATGGAATTATTTATTTTTTTTAACCGGGTTGCAGTTAGGATCATTGCAAACAGCCCCGCACCAACCATGATATAGATCTCGTTGAGCCCAAGAAGAGATAGTGTTAGCGCTGCCAAACCAATCAAACCCAGCTCAACTGTTTTTAATGATTTTTTCGCCAATGGATAAGCTGCAGCCAGGATGATGGCAATGATGGCTGGTTTTATTCCATATATGAAAGCCTGAATTTGCGGTAACTGGCCATATCTTTTATAAAGCCATGCAAAAAACCCGGTAATAAGAACGGCCGGAAGTATAAAACATAAACCCGCTACTAATAATCCTTTCCAGCCAGCTCTTTCCTGGCCTATATGAATAGCCATTTCAGTGCTGTTGGGTCCTGGAATTAAATTAGTAGCTCCAACAAGGTCAAGAAAATGTTGTTCATCCATCCATTTTCGTTTGGTCACTACTTCCTCCTGCATCATGGCAATATGAGCGGCTGGTCCTCCGAAAGCAATAAAACCCAATTTGGAAAATACTTTTGCAAGTTCTGAAACGTTTTTTCGTCCCATCATAACTTTTTATATCTACAGAAATGAAAATAAAAACTCAAAATAACTTTTTGCAATATTTATAGTAGTTATGGACAAAGATCCAGAAACCTTTTTTAAGAGGCAGGAGTTTTTACCAGGGATAAAAGATGGGATTGGAATTTTGCCGGGAAAAAAGAACAGGCTCATAAAGTCCCGATAATTTAAGAATACTTGCTTGCTATGATAAACTACATTTGCAAAATATGTACACCCTTAAAAAATCACTGGGTCAGCATTTTCTGAAAGATGAGAATATCTGTCGTAAGATCGTATCTTCTTTGCAAGAGCATCCTTTTTCACAATTGCTGGAAGTAGGTCCTGGTGGGGGCGCATTGACAAAGCATTTATTGCAACTGGATGCTATCGATTTTAAAGCAGTGGAACTTGATGATGAGAAAGTGGATTATCTTTTTAAAACGTATCCGTCTTTAAAAGGAAGGATCATTCACCAGGATTTTTTGGAAATTGAAAAACCTTTTACCGGTCCATTTACGGTGATTGGCAATTTCCCCTACAATATATCTACGCAAATTCTTTTTAAGATACTGGAGTGGAAAGATGAAGTAGAGTGTATGATCGGTATGTTTCAAAAAGAGGTAGCGCAGCGGGCAGCAGCAAAAGAAGGTAATAAAGTGTATGGCGTACTGAGTGTATTGGTGCAGGCATTTTTTGAAGTGGAATATTTGTTTGATGTAAACGAACAATCTTTTACACC
>JAKFEJ010000369.1:0-4106 GCA_036675745.1 Chitinophagaceae bacterium
TCAATCTTTCAGGAAAATTTTCTTTTGCAGAGGAATTAGCCATCATCAGCCATATGGATATGATGATAAGTATGGATTCAGCCAACATGCATTTAGCATCTTTATTCGGGATACCGGTTGTATCTGTATGGGGAGCTACACATCCTTTTGCAGGTTTTTATGGATGGGGGCAATCAACGGACAATGCTGTGCAAATAGATCTGTATTGTCGTCCCTGCTCAGTATTTGGAAATAAGCCTTGTTACCGCGGTGATCATGCCTGTATGGAACAATTGCCGAAAGAAAAGATCATTGAAAAATTGATTGCAAATAAATAAACAACCGCAGTTTTTTATTTCTCAATATAATTAAGATCCTTTCCAAAAGTTTCTTTGGATAATGCAATAGCTATTATTGCAATCACCATTACGATGATAGCTGTATAGATACCACCATTTACATACCCCACTCCTTCCATTCCTCTCAGCCATTGAAATAAAGGGAGAATAAAAATGGCCAGCATTCCACGAACCATATTAGGAATAGTAGTAGCCGCTGTGGCCCTTATATTGGTGCCGAATTGCTCCGCTCCCATGGTGACAAATATGGCCCAGAAACCGGTGCCAAAACCAAGCCCGGCACATATCCAGTACATTCTTGCAGCCGATCCGTTCCATTGCGTAGTAAAAAATAAGATCATGAACAGGGCGGTGATTCCAAAAAAAAGATACAATGCTTTTTTTCGGCTTTTGAACCACTGGCTCACGAAACCTATTAATATATCACCAATGGAAATAGCTGCATAAGCATACATGATCGCTTTGCCCGGATCTATAGCTTCTTTAATACCGAACCACTTACCAAACTCACTGGAAAAGGCAACCAACACTCCTATTACAAACCAGGTGGGCAATCCTATTAATATACTGACGATATATCTTTTCAACCTGTCCGCATTATTAACAAGCATAAAAAAATTCCCCCGCTGCACTTCCATTTTCTTTACCTGGTGAAACATTCCTGATTCAAAAACTGAGATGCGGAGTATCAATAATAACAAGCCTAATC
Organism: Chitinophagaceae bacterium; assembly: GCA_036675745.1. Classification (GTDB taxonomy): domain Bacteria; phylum Bacteroidota; class Bacteroidia; order Chitinophagales; family Chitinophagaceae; genus Terrimonas_B. The sequence continues at coordinate 1,048 of JAKFEJ010000369.1, forward strand.
CCCCACCAATAAAGTAGCAGGTACGCCAATCAAAATTTTGTTTCATGATAAAAGCAACAACAGCACCTGTCAGGCCGATACCGGCTACCAATGAAGTAGCTATACCTCTTTTTTCCTTAGCTGTTATTTCAGAAACCAATGTAATACCGGCGCCTAATTCGCCTGCAAGTCCAAGACCTGCAATAAAACGGATCCATTTATACTGATCTACTGTCTCCACAAAACCATTAGCAATATTGGCGATAGAATATAAAATGATAGAGCCAAACAATACACTTAGTCTTCCTTTTTTATCCCCCATAATACCCCAGATAATACCGCCCAGTAATAAACCCCACATCTGCCATTGCAAAATAGCTTCTCCATCTGTTGTAATTTCCGCAGGTGTCAGTCCAAGGTCACCCAGGCTTTCTATTCTGATAATAGCAAATAATAACAGGTCATAGATATCTACGAAATAACCTAAGGCAGCAACGATCACTGCAATGCTTAAAACAGAATTCGATTTGGCAGGCTGCATCGTACTTATGGATTTACAGGAGTATCCGTTGGCGGTGGAACTACCGGTTTTTTAGCAAAGAATAATTTATATAATACCGGTAATGTAGTAATAAGTATAATAACGATTGTTATCGCTTCGATATGATCTTTCAGGCTGTAGCCGAATTTCCTTTCTACCCATGTCTGCAGAAAAAAACCGCCCAGCATCATAGAACAAACCCAGGCGATACTACCTGCTATATTGTAAAAAATGAATTGTGGTTTTGGCATTTTCACTATCCCTGCTACAATGGGAGCGAAAGTGCGGATGATTGGCAGAAATTTGGCCAGGAAGATAGTTGCTTTACCATAGTGATCATAAAAATCCTTTGCTCTTACCAAATGCTTTTTCTTAAATATCCATGTGTCCTTCCGCTGGAATAATAAGGGCCCGGCCTTATAACCAAACCAATAACCTACAACATTCCCAATTATGGACGCTGCAATAACCATCAGGATGATCAGGATATGATAAAAGCCAAATGGATGATACGTGTCCCCCGGCATACCCGCCAGTTCATTTACCAGGCGGCCCATGAAAATTCCGGCTGCGAAAAGAAGAGAATCACCAGGCAAAAAGAAGCCTACAAATAAACCTGTTTCAGCAAAAATTACAAATAATAAAAAATAAAGGCCCCCATTGTTAATGATCCATTCAATGAACTGTTGAATAATGCCGCCACCGTCCAGCAAATGAATTTGTAGTAAACTTTCCATATTAAATCAAACCAATTTTGATAATTGAGAAATTATAAAGACTATTCAACAATTGCATCCGCTTGTTGTTCATTAAATGCCAGTGCTTTTTTATCATCAAACTCGCCTTCCCATCTTGCAATTACACAACTGGCCAATGTATTGCCAACCACATTGACTGAAGTACGGGCCATATCCATCAATTCATCAATGCCATAAATAGCCATGATGGGCCATAAAGGAAAATTAAAAGTACTGGCTGTAGCGATCAATATAACCAAAGATGCCCTGGGTACGGCTGCTACACCTTTACTGGTCAGCATTAACGAAAGACCGATCAATAATTGTTCTCCAAATGAAAGATGCATACCTGCTGCCTGCGCTACAAATACTGAAGCAAGTGAAAGATATAAAGTAGTTCCATCCAGGTTAAATGTGTAGCCTGTAGGTATAACAAAGGATACGATCTTCCGGGGTACTCCAAATTTTTCCATGTTCTCCAGCGCCTTGGGTAAGGCCGAATCAGAACTGGTAGTTGCAAAAGCGATTGATACCGGCTCCTTTATTGCCTGTATAAACTTCCTGATTGGTATTTTGGCTACCCATATTGCTATTGGTAATAATACCAGCAATATAAAAGCAAACAACGCAAGATATAATGTAACGAGAAGAAGTGCAAGGTTCTTTAATATATCAATGCCCAAATGACCGACAGTAACTGCAATCGCAGCTCCTACACCGAAAGGAGCAAAGTACATGATGATGTTGGTGAATTTAAACATCGTTTCTGCCAGGCTCTCCGAAAACTCCAGCATTGGTTTTTTCTTCCGCTCACTCAAAAGAGCCATTGCAATACCAAAAATGACACTGAAAACGACAATGGGTAACACATTGCCTTCATAAATGGATTTGATAATATTTTCCGGAAAAATATCAATGATATGATCCTGCCATGTTTTTATTTTGGCTTCAGGCAATTCTTTTAAAAGATTTTCCGGTACTACAATACCAACACCAGCCTTTGTAATATTGATAAAGATCAATCCAATGACCAATGCAATAGTAGTAACCACTTCAAAATATAAAAGCGATTTCCAGCCCATGCGCCCTACCTGTTTCAGGTTGGAATGACTGGCAATACCAACTACCAATGTTGCGAATAATAATGGAGCGACAATCGTTTTTACTAATCGCAAAAAAATCGTACTAAGAAATTTCAGGTTTTGCGAAAATGCCGGGAAGTCAAGACCTATTTCCACGCCAATAGCCATCGCTACCAGGATCCAGGTAGTCAATGATCTTTTGTATAAGGCAAACAATACCAGGCTGGCAATAAATACCCATCGGGAAGTGATCAGTAAGGTTTCAGGAAGTATGATCCAGTTTTCCAGGTGTACAAAATGGAGAACAGCTACCACCGTAAACAAAACAAGAGAAAGCAATCCGGCCTTGCGTTTATTCATATAAAAGCTGTAGTAAAGCGCCAAAACTAAAGGTTTACTTTCAATTATTGATAATTCAGTAGAATCTGTTTTCAGCCACCCGTTAATAAATCTTTTTGTTCATTTTTGGGAGAAATCATTATTTTTCCGGCTATTTAAAAAAAACTGCCATAGAAAATACTAACTAACAATCAATCTAATTATGAGTTTATTTGTCAGAAAGCCAATGAATGCCTTGATGAATGAGGCTGCGGAAACCGGCGAGCATACACTGAAAAGAACATTAGGAGCAAAAGGTTTAGTAGCATTAGGAATTGGTGCCATAATAGGAGCCGGTTTGTTTTCTATCACGGGTATGGCAGCAGCTAATCATGCGGGACC
>JAKFEJ010000036.1:0-4104 GCA_036675745.1 Chitinophagaceae bacterium
GGTAAGTTGCCTGCCTATGAATGGTCATTCAGTGATGTAAATCCACCGGTACATGCATGGGCTTGTTTGCAGGTGTACAAAATGGATAAAGAACGAACGGGCATTGCCGACATTTTATTTTTAGAGAGAACATTTCAAAAATTACTGATCAACTTTACGTGGTGGGTTAACCGTAAGGACAGGTTGAACAATAATGTTTTTGAAGCTGGCTTCCTGGGGCTGGATAATATTGGAGTATTTGATAGAAATAATGTACCCGGTGGCGGAATGTTGGAGCAAGCTGATGGTACTGCATGGATGGGAATGTATTGTTTGAATATGCTGGAAATAGCTCTTGAGTTAGCTCAAAACAATATTGCTTATGAAGACCTGGCTACAAAATTTTTTGAACATTTCACTTATATCGCCAGTTCATTAAATCGTATTGGAGAAAATTTCCAGGGGTCATGGGATGAGAAAGAAGGGTTTTTTTATGATGTGCTGAAAATGCCTGATGGCAAATTCATCCCGGTAAAGATTCGTTCTCTTGTTGGCCTGGTCACTTTATTTGCCGTGCATGTTATTGATAAAGATCTGCTGGAGAAAGTGCCGGATTTTCATCGCCGTTTAAAATGGTTTTTGCGGTACCGGCAAAAAAATAAACAGTACCAGGTTATAGAAGATATAGACGAAAAGACCGGGATACTTCTTTCACTGTTGCCGGATAAAAAATTAAAAAAGATCCTGGGAACCCTGCTTGATGAAAATGAATTTTTATCTGCTGTTGGGATCCGTTCACTTTCAAAAATTCATCAAAAACCTTATGAGATCATCATTGATGGAAAAGAGTTTGGTCTCAACTATCAGCCGGGCGAATCGAACTCAGATTTATTTGGTGGAAACTCTAATTGGCGGGGCCCTGTTTGGATGCCGATGAATTACCTGGTTATCCTGGCGTTGGAAAAATATCATACCTATTTCGGGGAAGAATTGCAGGTTGAGTTGCCGGCTCATTCAGGAAATATGGCAAATCTTAAAATGGTGGCTAATGAATTGCGCCAAAGGCTTACCAATATATTTATAATGAATGCAGAGGGGAAACGGCTTTTAAACGGGAAGAAAGATCTATTCAACAACGACGATCATTTTAAGGACCTGGTTTTGTTTTATGAATGTTTTCATGGTGATAATGGCCGCGGAGTAGGCGCTTCACATCAAACCGGCTGGACAGGGATCATTGCGGAAATTATCGGGAAATTGGAGCATTAAAATTTTATTGCACTACTGGCGTCGCAACGGGAGATGTAAATTTATCAGGGTTCACAGATTTTTATTTTGATATTATCAATGGAGCGGTTTACCATGATCTGGCAAGCCAAACGAACATCCGGGTTGATGATCCTCATTTTCCTGATGGTACTGTCTTCGTTCCTGTCCAATAAAGGCAATTCGAAAGAACTCTCTACAATTTCTATCAAACAGGTTCCGCATCTGCCCATACCGCCGCATTCTCCAAATTCTTCCAGGTAAAGTTTATTATTCAGCAATACCATCAGGTTTCTGTATTCACCCGTGTAAGTTTTTAGTTCGTGCTGTTCTTGTTCATGGATCACATTTATAGTAATAGGTATTCTTTCCAAAATATCAAATTTCGTTTACACTATTTTAATCTTTCATTTATAAACTGTTGCAATACTACTGCCTGGTTATGCTGCTCATCTTTTGCGGAATACAAAAGAGTTATTGTTTTATGTTTTTTGATATATTCCATTAACTCATTCATTACAGGTGATTTTTTTAGTTCCGCTTTGTACGTTTTACTAAATGCCGCCCACTTTCCAGGTTCATGATTAAACCATTTTCGCAGGTCTGTTGACGGCGCTACTTCTTTCATCCATACATCAATGGCTGCGGTTTCTTTTTTCATCCCTCTTGGCCATATACGATCAACCAATACCCGGAACCCATCACTTGTTTCCGGTGGATCGTATATTCTTTTTATCTGTACCCGTTTCATAATACTACTTTTAAAGCCGGGTGGCCAATTTTTCATCCAAAAGAGAAGATTTTGGAAAGAGAATTTTATTTTCAAGTTGCACATGCTGAAAAAGATCATTTTCAAATTCCTCCATCTTTTCAAACAGGTGTATATAAGAATCACCTGCATCAGGGGGTAATGAATAATCGTTGGTGATACGACGGAAACATTTTAAGTCTTCATGGGATATTTCATGTTCAGTCAGCATGTTCTTCACAGCATTTCTTACAAATCCCAAAGGTTTTTCTGTACTGACTCCCGGATCATCTATCTTTTTTATCAATTGCTTGATAGTCGGGAAAATAATTTTTTCTTCTTTCTGGATATGGCTGACTAAGGTGTTAAGAAAACGATTAAGCGTTGCCACCAGTTCCGTCAACTCTGGATGCCTTTCTCCATGAACTTCCACAACATCTTTTGCCAGGCCAATAATGATTTCAACATTTTCTTTAATGTACCGGTGGTGCGTATTGATAATATAATCGGCAAGACAACCCAGGTCATATTCATTATAATCATGTAAAGCTGAACCGGCCAGGGTTTCTAACTGTCCCCTCTCCTTTTTTGATGGCTCTTCCGGAACAACTGTTTCTGATTTTCTAAACAATTCTGTACCGCTGTACCCTTTGGTTACAACAGGTTTAACTGATTCACCTGGCTGGACTGGATTCATATTAGATTTTTAAATCCTTGTTTTCTATAATGTTCAATTTTACTTTCAAACAATTCCGCCATTCGTGCTGCCCGCCATTTTGCTTCCTTTGCTTTTTCTCCTTCAAATAATTCATCGATCGTTGTAATAAAAAGCGTCATCCACTGCTGAAAGTGTGTATGATCAACCGGTAACTGTGCATGCGGTGGGAAAGGCGCTCCATAATAAGTTCGTTCATCAAGCAGAACCGTTTGCCAGAAAGAATACATTCTTTCAAGGTGTTGCGGCCAGCGGTCACCGATGCGTTCATTAAAGATAGGTGACAGCAATTCATCCGCTCTCACTTTATCGTAAAAAGTATCAACAAGACCCATTACATCTCTCAGCGTCAATATATCTTTTAAATGCTCCATAAATAATTATCCTTTGATAGTTATATAAGTGATAAAGTAATACAAGGCCCATCCGGCAAAACCGATCATCAGTATCCATACCCAGGAAGGAATGCTTTTAGGGGTTTCACTGCCTTCTATTAAAAACTTTTTCTGGTCGCCTTTTCCATAAGCATTTATCATCAGGGGCAATACGCCATCTACAATGGAATTTTCTTTTATCCCTTCAACAGCTATTGCCGGCCCGTTTCTTACTTCAAATGGAATTAGTCGTATCCCTTCTTTACCTGTCGGGTCCTTACTTACTATTTTCAACGTATGATGACCGTCTGTCAATTTACGGGTATCCAGTTCAAAATGTACAGGCGATACGAACGAAGCTACAGGCTTTGATTCTTCATCAATAAAAATAAAAATAGTACTCTTGTCTGCCATATTACTGATGGTTTAAAACAGTTCTTTTAATATGCTCCGCTCCTTTTTCCCCGGGACGTATCAGCCATTTCACGGAGAAGAAAAGTGTAGCGACAGCGATGATAGCCACTACCCATACGATGACATAATCCCAATCACTTTGCGGACCAGCTCCATGTGTAATGCCTTTCAATATATCAGGTTGTTGCTTTTCACATACCGGGCAGGCATTTATCATTATGAATCCGCCAAGCAATAAAATTGAAAACAGAAATTTTTTCATAGTACCATTTTTGCAATTACTGTGCAGGAGCTTTCAATTTCACAAACTCCATTATTTTTTTTATCTCATCCGCGGTAACTTTTTTTCCATTGTTTCCCCAGCTTGTTTTTTCATGATTCATAATAGCAGCTACTTCTTCAGGTGAAAGGTTAGCATTGGTGCCTACTGCTGCCATTACACCATAATTAGGATGGGCATCATAGCCGTTCATAATGATATCAACCATTTTTTCTGGATTTTCATCCAGTACAATAGCGCTACCCTTCAACGGGGGAAATGCTCCTGGCAATCCTTCTCCATTGGCCTGGTGACAACTTTGACAATTGGCCGTGTAGAGGGCCACTCC
>JAKFEJ010000432.1:0-4099 GCA_036675745.1 Chitinophagaceae bacterium
GCACCGGCCTGAGAAATAATATTTTTTGCACCGGTTATGGCACCATCAAAATCTTTTTTAGCCCAAAGTATCTGCACCCTTAGGTAATCATTTTGCGGATCGGGATCAGAAGATTCAATATATTTTTTGGCATATTGCTCGGCTACTGCAAAATCTCCCAATTTCAAATAATAAAGATCATAATAAGCAGGGGCAAACCGTGGATCTTTAGCAATCGCATCTTTTAAATGTTTTTCAAAAAGATCCCAATTACGCTGGCTATTAAAAAGTTGCGCCATACGGTGATGAGGAACGGGGAATTTAGGATCGGCGTCTATCGCTTTCTGATAGTTTTGATAAGCCAATCCGCCAGATTCACCTGGCTTTGCTTTGCGATATGCATTTCCAAGGTTTAAATAAATATCAGCCAGCAAAGCTTCATCTTTTATTTTTTCCTGTGAAGCTTCTTCCAGCTTTTGTATCGCGAAATTTATGTCGCCTATTTTTGTCTTATCGCTATAAACTTCGGTTATTGCTCTGCCTACTGCATTCAGAATAACAGGGTCACTTCCTTTTCTGCCCTTTGTCATTGTAATAGCGGTTTCAAAACGCTGGCGGGCTTCGCTAACTTTGTTTTGCATAAGCTCCACCTGTCCCATTCCCACGATTACCAACGGGGCATTAGCGCTGGCAAGCAAGGCTTTCTCATAAACTTTTTTGGCGCCGGCGGTATCATCCATCGCAATATGGGTCTGACCAAGCCAGTACGTAGCATCAATATTGTTAGGATTAGAAGCTAACAATTTTTCAAATACAGCTTTTGCGCTTTTATAACGCTCTGCATACAGATCTTTTACACCATCCTGAATAGATTGTGCCTGGATAGCACTGACAAACAAAAGGCCAGCAACTAAAAATGTAATAGAGATTTTCTTCATTTTTCTTTCACTTTTTTTAGAGTTGTAAATATAACTACTTTGTTTTATTCTCTCACCCTGATCGGCCTCACACGGAAATCTTTTTGCGCCGGCATCAGGTAAGCCCGTTTAAAAATCAATTGCCCTATCTCCCCGCTCATAAAATCCGCAAACCCTTTTCCTAATCCTCTATAATTTTCTTTCAATATATATACCAAATCACGTACCATCGGGTAACGCCTGAGATAAATATTGGCTTGTACAGGCAAAATGTACTTTTCTTTTATATCTGTACTTTCCAGGTGCGCCATTTTAACTTTTTCCAAAAAACTTATTTGTTGCTCATCTTCCGGGTTGCCAATCCAGCTTACACCAATAAAACCAATTGCTTTCGGATTCTTTGCCACGTAATCAATTACTCCTTCACTGGTTCTTGCCGCCACCGCTTTCGGTGTAAGTGATTCATTTTCTAATACAGAATCGACGATAAAACGTACTGTACTGGTTGCCTGTACTCCATCAAATACAGGGATTAAATCTTTCTTAAACTTTCCTGTCAGTATTTCTTTCAGTTCTTTCATGGTAAAAAGGGAGTCTTCTGACTGTGGGCTGACAATTACCGCAACAGCATCTCTTGCTACTACCATCTTTTTGGGTGATAGTTTAAATGAATCAACAATAAAGTTCTTTTCGCTTTCACTAAAACCCCTTGTTGCGATGATCAGGCGGACGCTATCTATTGTCATATCTTTCAGGCATTCAGCCTCAGGCTTATAGGTAACGATTATCTGGGTTCCGGGATGATTCGCTTCATATACCTGTACCAACGCATCCACAATGGGTTTGAAAGATTCATCTGCGCTGACATTTATCCGGCCCCTGTCAGGAGTATCCAATAATTTTTTTTCCTTTTCTTTAAAAGATTGGCAACTACCCAGACCCAGTCCAAACAATATCCACAAAAAAAATATAAAAATCCTAGTATAACCCTTATTTGCCAATACTTCCATCAACTGATCTTTGCTTTTAATAATTTGATATTTAACACTTACACTCTATTGGAACAATGATACTATTTGAAATAATTTTTTTTATAACCCCTGTAAATACGCCAGCTCCCATACATTATGCAAATAGCCCCGAATATTTTATCCATATCGTTGGGCGGAAAGTTCTCATTGAATTGAAGTTTAAATTGATCCCGCACCAGGAAAAAAATGCCGGCTGCGGTGATGAGTATCCCGATAGAGTAATCCATTAATGCCCGCCTTAAAGCGATTTGCTTTCTTTTTTGCTTTTCAAATTCTTCAACCATGTATAAAATTTTCGATACGGGCAAATTATTACATTTTTATTGATCTGGGCTGATAATGTTATCGAAATTATTATATACTGCTACAGCAATACCTATTTTGAATGGCTGTTTCCACTCGGGCATTTTCTTACCCACTTCATTCCTTTTTTTTAAATAATTAATTTTCAGCCTTAAAAATGAGATGCGGACAACCCCTGAATCCATAAACAAGATCTTCTTCAGGGAAATATAAACGAAAGAAAAATACAGGGCTAACAGCTCATAGTTATCTTTGCGCCATGAAAATTTTAATGGTTTGTTTGGGAAATATCTGCCGCAGCCCCCTCGCAGAAGGCATTCTGCAAAATAAAGCATTTAAAGCAGGATTAAACTGGAACGTAGAAAGCGCCGGCACCAACAGCTATCATATAGGTGACGCCCCGCATCAATTGTCACAAAAAGTAGCGAAACTGAATGGCATTGATATTTGTGATCAACGGGCCAGGAGATTTGTCGCGGAGGATTTCGAAGTGTATGATAAAATTTATGCGTTGGCTGCTGATGTGCTTGATGATATCCGTCGTATTGCAAAAAACAAATTTGATGCAACAAAAGTTGATCTGCTGATGAATGAATTATACCCGGGAAAAGATATGGATGTGCCCGATCCTTATTATGGCGCTGAACCGGGCTATCATGAAGTATATAAAATGATCGATGAGGTTTGCGATGTTATTATAAAAAAATATACCCCAACCCCTAAAGGGGCTTTAGATACAGATTTTAATTTGAAATAGTTTTATAAATGGCAAAACCATCATTGCCCCAGGGCACAAGAGATTTCGGACCGGATGTTGTTCGCAAGCGCAGTTATATTTTCAATACCATAAAAAATGTTTTTGAACTATACGGTTTTCAGCCTTTGGAAACCCCGGCGATGGAAAACATGGAAACCCTGATGGGCAAATATGGAGAAGAAGGCGATAAATTAATTTTCAAGATTCTGAATAATGGATTAAATGATCCAAAAAATATTGATAAGGCGAAAGCGGCTTTTGAAAATGTATTGCAGGGAAAGAATGATAAAAATCTGACGGAAAGAGCATTGAAATATGATCTTACTATTCCTTTTGCAAGATATGTAGCGATGAATCACGGACAGTTGACCATGCCATTTAAACGCTATCAGATACAGCCTGTCTGGAGAGCTGACAGGCCCCAAAGAGGCCGCTACCGTGAGTTTTATCAATGTGATGCGGATGTAGTTGGCAGCAACTCCCTGTTAAATGAAGTAGAGTTGACTAATATTTATGCCGCCGTTTTTGAAAAACTGGGGATTGCAGTAGAAATAAAGATCAACAGCCGTAAAATTCTGGCAGCACTGGCAGAACAATGTGGCGGCATTGATAAATTAACTGATATTACCATTGCTATTGATAAGCTGGATAAGATCGGTTTAGAAAAAGTAAAGGAAGAATTAGGTCAGCGTGGGTTAAATGAAAAACAAATTGCCATCATCGAAAGCTATTTGAACATCAAAGGAAACAATGAAGAAAAGCTAATAGCTATAAAAGAGCTGCTCGGTAATAACGAATCAGGTAAAAAAGGAATTGAGGAAATTGAATATATTCTCTTCTACTCTCCACTCTCCGCTCCCCACTCACCACTCGCCATTGACTTCACACTTGCCCGTGGTCTCAACTACTATACAGGAATTATCTTTGAAATAAAAGCCAGTAATGTTCAGATGGGTAGCATCGGTGGCGGTGGACGTTATGATGATCTGACAGGTTTGTTTGGTGTACCCAATATTCCCGGTGTGGGCATTTCCTTTGGTGTTGACCGCATTTATGATGTAATGGAAGAATTAAAACTTTTTCCTGAAGATGTTCATACAGGTACACAGGTT
>JAKFEJ010000332.1:0-4096 GCA_036675745.1 Chitinophagaceae bacterium
GTCGGAAATCGGAAATCGGAAGTCGGAACTCCGACATCTGACATCTGACTTCTTGCTTCTGACTTCCTTCTTACATTTTCCTGCAAAAGACTTTCCTGGTAATCCCAGGCGGTTTTGTAGTCCATCTTTCCAAGATCTCTGAATATAATAGGCTGTTTATTCATATTAATCTGCAAATTTACATCCCTAACCCCTAAAGGAGAATAAAAACTAAATTGAAAACTGCACCTTTGCGTAAGTCAGGATAAAGCTGAGCAGCGAACAGAACGATGAAGAGTGCGACGCAACAAAAGCTCAATCAGGGAACAGAAGTTGGCAAACAAATAATCATGAAAGAAGAAACAGGTATAGATAACCAGGAAATTAATGATAATAATGATGAATTGTATGAACGATTCAATCTTACTGTTGATAAAGGACAGGAGCCTTTACGTATTGATAAATTCCTGATCAATCGTATTGAAGGCGGCACCCGCAACAAATTGCAGCAGGCTATTAATATGGGTATGGTGCTGGTAAATGGTAAAGAAACACGACCTAACTATAAAGTAAGGCCGCTGGATGAGATCATTATTTATTCTGACACAAGCAAAGAGCAAACAGAAGTATTGCCGGAAAATATTCCACTCAATATTGTTTTTGAAGATGAAGAGATCATGGTTATCAATAAACCTGTCGGAATGGTAGTACATCCCGGAAGTGGCAATTATACCGGTACGTTGTTGAATGGTGTGGCCTGGTACCTGAAAAAACAAAACCCTTCAGTATCAGAAGAAGTATTGCCACGTTTTGGCCTTGTACATCGTATTGATAAAAATACCAGCGGGTTATTGGTATTGGCGAAAAATGATCATGCCATGCGTACACTGGCCAAACAGTTTTTTGACCATACTGTTAAACGACGTTATGTAGCCTTAGTATGGGGCGATGTGGCAGATGATGAAGGAACGATCAATGCACATATCGGGCGGCACCAACGTTTTCGTAAATTATTTGCTGCTTATCCCGAAGGTGATCATGGCAAAGAAGCTATTACGCATTATAAAGTAATGGAACGGTTTGGCTATGTAACGCTGGTGCAATGTGTGTTAGAAACAGGCCGTACACACCAGATACGGGTACATATGAAACATATTGGTCATCCCCTGTTTAATGATGATTTTTATGGGGGTGACAGGATCGTAAAGGGAACTGTCTTTACAAAATACAAACAATTCGTAGATAATTGTTTCACCATCTGTCCACGCCAGGCTTTGCATGCAAAAACCTTAGGTTTTATTCACCCGGTATCAGGTAAAGAATTGTTTTTTGAAACAGAGTTACCTGGTGATATGATACAGGTGATTGAGAAGTGGAAAAAGTATGTTAGTGCTATCGGGAACAGGCTTGACAATGGACAATAGATAAAAGATGAAGTCAGAAGTCGGAGATCAGAAGTCCGATTTCTGACTTCGGGCCTCTAACCTCTGACTTCAGTTCTTAAAATCAAACAAAGTAGCGGTAAAAATTCCTCTTTCTCTTTTTTTAAACACTACATCCCAGTTGCCTTTGTAGCGGAGTATTTTTGGAACAAGATAGTCGCCAAATTTTGCCATCTGCACTTCCATGCTTACATCAAAATCATAAACACCGGCATCATAACTCAGGCTGTAATTACGGGCCAGCACTTCCATGGTTTTTGCATCAAACCAGGTGATCATATTGTCAATGACGATCTTATTTCTTTCACTGCCTGAAAGATCTTCCCTGGCTTTTACCGAAAAAAGATAACAGGGTTTTCCTTCATAATCATCCTGGTCGATCAGGAAATCATAATACTTTGCCACATCAGGATCGAAGATGTTTATCTTTTCTCCAATGAAAGGGATACCGGGAATTTTCTTACCGGGGTTAAAAAACAACATCTTTAATTGTTCTTTATGTTTGGCAGTGCCGGTTTTCCCTTTAGCAGTAAATGAAGTTCCTGCTACGATATTATCTTCTTTACAAACTTCTCCTTTAGTGAAAAATAAGCCGGCGTATAATTCGGCTGTGTAATAGTTGTAATTATTATCACCATTATAAAAATCACCCTGTGTAGTTTCTGAAAGCGTTTCCATAGTGCGGCAGCCGTTCGCCCTGTTTTGGCGGGTTTTGCTTTGCATGGCTGCTTTTTGTTTCCCCTTTTTGTCAATGATACGGATATCATTGAGTGAAGTGAAACCCAGTACATGCAGGTTTTTGAATGCTTTGTAAAAAGTAGTATCGTTCTTTACGCGGTCGATGAATTTAGGAACGTTAATGTCTGTTCTAACGATTACTTCGGAGAGATCAATCATTTTTGCAAGCCGCTCATTATCCAGGGAATCCTGCACCTGGGCAAAACTCACTTTAAAAAACAAAGAAAAAAGGAGTACAGACAAAATAAACTTATTCATGCATCTTATTTATCCGGAAAAAGCATTTTATAATCCACTTTTACTTTTCCTTTTGAAATATCATTCAGCTTTCCTTTCATTAGTTTTCGTTTCAACGGAGGAATATAGTCAATGAAAAGTTTACCCTCTAAATGATCATACTCATGAAGAATAACCCTGGCCGATAAACCACTGAATGTTTTTTCGTGCGGCTCAAAATTCTCATCGCGGTATTGAAGGGTTACTGTTTCATGCCGGGAAATATCTTCTCTTATTTTAGGAATGCTCAGGCAGCCTTCATTATAAGCCCATTCCTCCCCATCCAGTTCAATAATACGGGCATTGATAAAAACAGCTTTAACGCCGGGATTATCGGGATAATCGTCCTTCTCCTCCTCGTCCATATTGGTAAACATCTGTGCAGTGTCAACCACGAAAAGGCGAATGTCCTTATTGATCTGCGGCGCAGCCAGTCCTACTCCCGCACTGGCATACATGGTTTCCCACATGTCGTCGATCAATTTGGGCAGGCCGGGATAATCAGCACTGATATCTTTTGCAAGCTTTCTTAAAACCGGGTGGCCGTATGCTACTATCGGGAAAATCATTTAAACACGAATTACACTAATTAAAACGAATTTTTGCAAACGCAAAGGTAGTTTTTATCAATTTATTAACCTACTTAACGGGTCAACTTATTGATCTCATATAATCCTGTAACATAATAGTAGCGGCTATTTCGTCTACTATCGCTTTATTGCGTCGCTGCATTTTTTTCATTCCCATATCGATCATAGCCTGTTTGGCCATTTTGGAAGTGTAGCGTTCGTCTACTTTGGTAATGGGGATCGCAGGAAAATGTTTTTGCAATTCTTTAATACACTTTTCTACCAGGGGGGTGGCATGCGTATCGGTATCATCCCAGTTTTTGGGTTCGCCAATGATAATCCGTTCTACTTCCTCCTTACTAAAATAATTTTTTAAAAAAGGGATCAGTTCCTTTGAAGGCACCGTCGTTAATCCCGTCGCAATGATCTGCAGGGGATCGGTAACAGCTAAACCGGTACGTTTAAGACCATAATCAATACATATAATCCGGGGCAAAGAAAAATAATTTTAGAACTGCGAAGTACGAGGTTTTAATGCAGAAACAGGTCAGCAATAACAAAGGTGGCAAAAACAACTGAGGCTATACCGTTAGCCGTCATAAATGCCAGGTTCACTTTTCGAAGATCGGTGGGTTTTACAATTGAATGCTGGTAGATCAGCATACCGGCAAATACAGCAACTCCTGTCCAATACAACCAGCCAAACCCTCCGTAAAGTCCTGCAATAATAACACAGGCAGCACTTAACAAATGCAGCAACTCAGAAACCCTTAATGCTTTTGATTTACCCAACCAGGAAGGAATCGAATATAATTTTTGTGATTTATCAAACTCTTCATCCTGCAGGGCATAAATAATATCAAACCCGCTGACCCAGAAAATAACAGCCAGTGAAAAGAGAATAGGCAACAATGAAAACTGTCCTGTAACAGCAAGATAAGCACCGATCGGCGCTAATGATAAACCTAAACCCAAAACCAAATGACAAAACGGTGTAAATCTTTTTGTATAACTATATCCTAATACTACCAATAGTGCAACTGGTGAAAGATAAAAGCAAAGTTTATTGATAAAAAAAGTACAAGCAATAAA
>JAKFEJ010000483.1:0-24521 GCA_036675745.1 Chitinophagaceae bacterium
ATATATAAGCCAGGATAACGAGCTGCCATTTTTGGAACGAATAATAATGAAAATACATTTTTGGTTAAAAGATATCAGCCTTTCGGAAGAAAAAGGATTTGGCCTTGATCCAGGCAATGTAACAGTTGAAAAGTTTCCGTTGATGGTGGGAACTGTTCCCAAGCTTAGGCTTAAACGTATAGAAGATTGAAAAGATAAATAAACTTTCTTCTATTTAATTTATAACTTCTCGTATGGCCGGTAATATTTTAATAGTAGACGACGAGGAGCTATTGCGTAAACTGCTCACGAGAATTATTTCGTTGGAAGGTTTTACCGTTACTGCAGCGGGAAATTTAAAGGCTGCCATAGATGTATTGAAACGTCAGCCAATTGATGTGGTTTTATGTGATGTAAGGTTGCCCGACGGTAACGGGGTTGAATTTGTAAAAACAGTTAAAAACAATTTTCCTTCACTTGAAATTATCTTACTTACTGCTTACGGAAATATAACAGATGGTGTACAGGCGACGAAAAATGGCGCATTTGATTATATCACAAAAGGCAATGACAACGACCGGATCATTCCGCTGCTGCACCAGGCGCTGGATAAGGCTCTGCTGCAGAAGAAATCAGCCGTTACCATCCGAAACAATGACCCGTTTGATTTTGCTTCCATCATTGGTGAAAGCCCGGCCATTAAAACTGCTATAAGCCTTGCTCAAAAAATTGCTATTACTGATTCTACGGTATTATTGGTGGGTGAAACCGGAACAGGAAAGGAAGTGTTTGCCAACGCCATACATCAAAATAGCAAACGGAAAAACGATACGCTGGTAGCCATTAATTGCAGTGCGTTCAGTAAAGAGTTACTGGAAGGAGAACTGTTTGGTCATAAAGCAGGTGCTTATACCGGTGCTGTAAAAGACAAAAAAGGATTGATTGAAATGGCAGATGGAGGTACTTTATTCCTTGATGAGATCGGCGAACTAAACATTGATCTGCAGGCAAAACTGCTTCGGGTCCTTGAGAACGGAGAATTCATAAAACTTGGCGATACAAAGGTATCCAAAGCGAATGTGCGGATCATTGCTGCCACCAACCGGGAGTTAAAAAAGGAAATCGAAGAGGGTCATTTTCGTGAGGATTTATACTATCGTCTGAATGTTTTTATGATTGAGATCCCTTCCCTGCGTGAACGTAGTGAGGACATCCCGTCGCTGGCCGGCTTTTTTCTGAATCGTTTCATTGAAAAGGAAAACAGGCAACCATTAAAAATTAGTAAGACGGCATTACAGCTTTTACAACAATACAACTGGAAAGGAAATATACGGGAGTTGAAAAACATAATGGAAAGAGCTGCGATACTGACGGGAGGGTCCGAAATTCTCCCGGATCATTTGCCGTATGAGATCCAGAAACAAAATGTGACGACGCAAGCCGGATTATCACTTGCTGCTGTCGAAAAACAACATATTCAACGAATACTTCAGTATACAAATGGCAATAAGGCTAAGGCCGCCCGGCTTTTAGAGATTGGGCTTGCTACCCTGTACCGTAAAATGGACGAGTACGGAATTGTTGCCGGTATATCAAAATGATAAATAACCTTCTCAACATGAGAAGGTTTTACTTCTTCTGTATACAATCTCCAAACAACTTAATTGCTGGAAGCCTTGCCAAGCCTGCACTCCGGCCATAAGTACCCTACTACCTGATTTCAGGTATGTATTTGGCATACCCTGATCTGACATCGGGAAATCCGGTATATGAAAGAAAATAAAACAGATAAAAAAGACAAGTTAGGTGACGAGGCTCCGGGTTTGAAGCATGTTATCATTGTATTGGTGGTCATAGCGTTGCTGATTGCCGTATCATGGATAGCCTGGTTCAAGTTGGGATGGTTTCATTAGAAAAATCCATTGCCGGAAGCTGGATCAGGATAAATGACCAGACCATTTTATGGAACGAGAAGGTCACTTAAAAGGGTTAGCATACCGTAAAAATTTAAAATTTGGCAAAAGGGAAAAATTTTGGGGATATACTATGGATCGCGTTGATCTGGTTACTGGCCGGCGCTTTAATATTCATTGCTTTAATAAAATTCAAAATATTATTTCACTCTTAATCAAAGTATATGTTTTTGACTGCATTATTGATCATAAGCGGACTTATCTGCTTCTGGCTGTTCTTTAAATCAATTGACTGGTTCGAAAAAATTTAACCATTATGATGACCGCACTATTTATTTTATCCATCGCAGTTTTCTGCTACCTAATTTATGTTTTGATCAAACCCGAAAAATTCTGATTGTATGACAGGAGAAATTATAGGCGTAGTATTAATGTTCCTTCTCACGGCACTCATCGCGTACCCGCTGGGAAAATACATCGCAAAAGTTTTTAGTGGCGAAAAGACCATTACCGATTTCATGAACCCGGTGGAAAGATTTTTCTTCCGGTTCTGCGGCATCAATCCTGGTGAAGGAATGAACTGGAAACAGTTCCTTAAAGCCACGCTCACCATCAACATGCTGTGGCTGGTCTATGCTTTCATTATGCTGCTGTTCCAGGATAGGTTTCCACTTAACCCGGACGGCAATCCCGGACAGACGCCGGACCTTGCTTTTAACACAGCCATCAGTTTCCTGGTTAACTGTAATCTTCAACACTATTCCGGCGAATCAGGACTTACTTACTTCAATCAGCTATTTGTTATTACTTTTTTGCAGTTTGTAAGTGCAGCTACTGGTATCGCTGCTTTGGTGGCATTATTTAATGGTCTGAAAGAAAAGACAACGCAGAACCTTGGCAATTTCTGGAATTATCTTGTAAAGAGCATTACAAGAATATTATTGCCTTTATCCATTATCGTGGCAATAATTCTTGCTTTCAATGGCACACCTACCAGTTATGATGGTAAGGACAGAATTGTCACTTTGCAAGGAGATAGTGTGCAGGTTTCAAGGGGCCCGGCTGCGGGCATGATCGCTATTAAACAACTGGGAACAAATGGCGGTGGATGGTTTGGTGTTAATTCCGCACACCCATTAGAGAATCCAAATTATTTTACCAATGCAGTAGAAACGATTTCGATTCTGCTTATACCCGTTGCACTTGTTTTTGCATTAGGCTTTTATATCAATCGCAAAAAATTGGCCAAAGTAATTTTTAGTGTAATGACCTTCCTGTTTGTCATTTTCTGCAGTATTAATATTTATTATGAAACAAAAGGTAATCCTGCAATTGATAAACTCGGCATATTGCAGACTACGGGTAACATGGAGGGAAAGGAGGTGCGGCTTGGGGCAGCAGCAACAGCTTTCTGGAGCGTTGCTACTACTTCTACATCGAATGGTTCTGTCAATGGTATGCACGATAGCCTTACGCCTATGTCCGGCGGCGTAGTGATCCTTGATATGATGATCAATGCGCTTTACGGGGGTGTTGGTGTTGGTCTGCTCAATTATTTCATCTTCATCATTATTGCTGTTTTCATTTCAGGATTGATGGTGGGGCGAACACCAGAGTTCATGGGACATAAAGTGGAAGCAAGAGAAGTAAAGATAGCTGCGTTGATTACCTTATTATCAGCATTTCTTATCAAAGGGTTTACTGCATTGGCTGCCTATACGGTTGCCCATCATCCGGACATAACCTGGAGTGTAAAACCATCGGAATGGCTGAATAATCCTTCCTATCATGGTTTTTCTGAAATGCTTTATGAATTCACATCCGCCAACGCCAATAACGGAAGTGGTTTTGAAGGATTAGGCGATAATAATATTTTTTGGAATGTCACCACAGGTATTGTGCTGATACTGGGAAGGTATTTGCCTATCATAGCATCCATAGCCATTATCGGTCTGCTGGCGAATAAAAAATTCATTCCTGAATCGCCCGGCACATTGAGAACGGACTCCAACACGTTTGGCGCTATGACCCTGGCAGTGATAATCATTATAACAGCTTTGTCTTATCTGCCGGCATTAGCCTTAGGTCCTCTTGCAGAATATTTTTCATTATACGAATAGAACACTAATCAATTATGACACAAAGAAAACGTACTATAAAATTATTTGACCCGGCTTTAGTAGGCACAGCCATCAGGCAATCTTTTGTAAAGCTAAACCCGGTACTGATGGTGAAAAATCCGGTGATGTTTACGGTAGAGATCGGCACCGTAGTCATGCTGGCCGTATCTATTTACCAACTAATAACTGGCGATACTTCACAAGGAGCTTTGTGGTACAACATTACCATATTCACTGTCCTGTTGATAACAGTGTTGTTTGCCAACTTTGCAGAAGCATTGGCTGAAGCAAGAGGTAAAGCACAAGCAGAAAGCTTACGTAAAACAAGGGAAGATACTCCTGCTAAAAAAGTTTTTATCGTTGGCGAAATGTATGTCGATGAAGTAAAGATCGTTCCTTCCTCTCAGCTGCGTAAAGGCGATATGTTTATTTGTGAGGCTGGTGATACTATCCCGATGGATGGCGAAATCGTTGAAGGATTGGCTTCTATTGATGAATCGGCTATTACCGGCGAATCGGCTCCTGTTATTCGCGAAGCAGGTGGTGATAAATCATCCGTAACAGGAGGTACAAAAGTTTTGAGTGATAAAATAAAAGTAAAAGTCACTACTGCACCCGGCGAAAGTTTTCTGGATAAAATGATTGCCCTGGTGGAAGGTGCTTCCCGTCAAAAAACTCCCAATGAAATAGCGCTGACGATTTTGCTGGCAGCTTTCACACTCATCTTTATGATTGTATGTGTAACGCTGAAACCGTTTGCTGATTATGCCAATACTCCTATTACTATTGCTGCATTTATTTCGTTGTTTGTCTGTTTAATCCCAACTACTATTGGCGGTTTGTTATCTGCCATCGGTATTGCAGGGATGGACAGGGCACTCAGAGCAAATGTTATTGCCAAAAGTGGTAAAGCCGTAGAAACAGCTGGTGACGTAGATGTATTATTATTAGATAAAACAGGAACCATTACTATCGGTAACCGGAAGGCTACTAACTTTTATCCGGCTAATGGGATGAGTGAAAATGAATTTATTCGTTTCACCGCATTGGGGTCACTGTCTGATGATACACCGGAAGGGAAATCAATCATTGAACTCGCATTGCAAAAAGGTGTGAACGCAAGAGCTGAGGCCGGTATGGACTTTATAAAGTTTACAGCCGAGACAAGAAGTAGTGGAGTGAATATATCTGATGGAACAAAGATTCGGAAAGGAGCATTTGATGCGATTCGTACAATGGTTGTCAAACAAGGAAATACAGTTCCGCAGGAAACTGCTGAAAAAGTAAAAGTCATATCAAATAACGGCGGTACTCCATTGGTAGTCGCAGTAAATAACGAAATAAAAGGTGTGATTGAATTACAGGATATCATCAAGCCGGGAATTCAAGAGCGTTTTGAACGCTTGCGAAAGATGGGTGTGAAGACGGTGATGGTAACCGGTGATAACCCCCTTACTGCAAAATACATTGCCGAAAAAGCCGGTGTAGATGATTTTATTGCTGAAGCTAAACCGGAAGACAAAATGAATTACATCCGTAAAGAACAAGCTTCCGGAAAATTAGTTGCCATGATGGGTGATGGTACTAACGATGCGCCAGCCCTGGCGCAAGCTGATATAGGTGTATCTATGAATAGCGGTACACAGGCTGCGAAAGAAGCAGGAAACATGGTGGATCTTGACAATGATCCAACCAAACTGATCGAAGTAGTGGAAATAGGAAAACAGTTACTGATAACAAGAGGTACTTTAACCACTTTCTCTATCGCCAATGATGTTGCGAAATATTTCGCCATTGTTCCTGCACTTTTTATCGCATCCATCCCAGCTCTCCAGGCATTGAATATTATGGGATTGAAAAGCCCTGAATCAGCGATACTGTCAGCGGTTATCTTCAACGCGATCATCATTCCGTTGCTTATACCACTCGCGTTGAAAGGTGTGGCATATAAACCGATCGGCGCATCGGCGCTGCTGAGAAGAAATTTACTAATCTATGGGCTGGGCGGCATCATCGCTCCATTCATTGGTATCAAACTAATTGATCTCGTCTTAGCCTTATTTATGTAATGATTAAATAAACAAAAAATGAAAAAGAACTTATTAATATCTCTCAAGCTCACCGTGATCATGATTATTTTATGTGCGGTCTTATATCCTTTACTGATCGCCGGTGTTGGTAAAATGGCGCCGGGCGGCGGAAAAGGCGTAACTGTAGCAGTAAACGGTAAAGTGGTAGGCTATGAAAGAATCGGCCAGAAATTCACCGACGATAAATATTTCTGGGGTCGTCCTTCTGCCGTGGATTATAATGCAGCCGGTTCCGCAGGTTCTAATAAAGGGCCGTCTAATCCTGATTATTTGCAAATAGTGCAAGACAGGATCGATAGTTTCCTGTTACATAATCCCGGTGTAAAAAAAGAACAGATACCGGCAGACCTTGTTACTGCATCCGGCAGTGGGCTTGATCCGCATGTATCACCTGCTGCTGCTTATGTACAAGCAAAGCGGATAGCTACCGTTCGGAGGTTACCGGAAGAAAAAATAAATGCATTAGTGGAAGAACACATAGAAAAATCAATGCTTGGGCCTTCCATCGTAAATGTATTAAAACTCAATATTGAATTAGATAAATTAAAATAAAACCCGGAATGAAGATGAAAAAGATTAATCTATGTATTCTGGCAGCAGTAATAAGTCAGGACATATTTTCTCAAGATGCCGATACTACTAAAAAAAAGTCACCACTTACAATAACCGGTTCAGCGGATGCCTACTACAGGTATAATTTCAATAACCCTAAAAATTATCCTTACAACAGCTTTACAAGTTTTACCCGTTCCAGTAATTCATTTGAATTAGGCATGGCCTCAATAAGAGCCGATCATAGCTTTGGAAAAGTAAGTGCAACGATTGACCTGGGCTTTGGAACAAGAGCAGAAGAATTCGCTTACAATGATGGCAATTCAAGGTTTGCACTTAAACAATTGTATGTGACATATGCGCCTTCATATGCAATTAAATTTACACTGGGAACATGGGCTACTCATGTCGGTTATGAAATGCTTGATTCCTATCTCAACAGGAACTATAGCATGAGCTATATGTTTACCAACGGACCATTCTCACATACAGGTCTTAAGGCCGACGTTAGTATTGGAGGGAAAAGCGCATTCATGATCGGTATTTGCAATCCTACGGATTACAGGAGTGCTCCGGCTATGCCCAAATCATTCATTGCGCAATTCTCAACCGGGTCAAAAGATGATAAGTTAAAAGCATATTTCAATTTTGTCGAGGGAAAGCAAAACGATTATAAAAAAATAGTTCAGGGTGATGTTGTAGCAACGTATGCTGTTGCTGCTAAGTTTAGCGTCGGTATTAATGGTACTTTGCAATCAGCAAAACTGGATGTGGACAGTACGGGAAAATTTATTTCCCACCAATGGGGCGGTGTTGCGTTATACCTGAATTTTTATCCTATAAACTGGTTCGGACTTACATTAAGAGGTGAATATATCAGTGACAAGGATGAATACCTGGGTTTGAAGAGCGTATTTGCACCAACCCTTTCGGCTAATTTCAAAATTGATAACCTGACTATCATTCCAGAGTTCAAGTTTGATAATGCAGGGAATAGTGTTTTTTATAAAAATGCCACGGAGACAACAAAATCAACTGGCAGTTTTATCCTTGCAGCCACCTATCATTTCTAATTTTAATATTATATGGATACTATAGCACCAAAATAAATATAAACTGAAAAAAGAGTAGCAGGCATATGGCAGAACAGGAAGCGAACATATGGTTGGAACAAATTCAGCAGGAAAAAAAGGGAAAGCTGAAGATCTACATTGGCATGAGTGCCGGCGTAGGAAAGACTTTTCGTATGCTGCAGGATGCGCATAATTTATTGCGCAACGGCGTAAATATAAAAGTGGGTTATGTGGAAACACATGGAAGAAAGGAAACTGAAGCTCTTATTGAAGGGTTACCGGTTGTACCCCGTCGTAAAGTTTTTTACAAAGGCAAGCAATTGGATGAACTGGATGTTCAGGCTATTCTTTTATTGCATCCCGAAGTAGTAATTATAGATGAGTTGGCGCATACCAATATTCCCGGTAGCAAAAACGAAAAACGCTGGCAGGATGTATTGGATATTCTGGATACTGGGGTAGATGTGATTAGTGCTGTCAATATTCAGCATATCGAAAGTATCAATGAAGATGTAAAAGCTATTACGGGTATAGAAGTTAAAGAAAGAGTGCCCGACAAATTACTACAGATTGCAGATGAAGTGGTGAATATCGATCTTACTGCTGATGAACTGATCACCCGTCTTAAAGAAGGCAAAATATACGATAGCAGTAAAGTGCAACAGGCGCTGCAGAATTTTTTCAAATCAGAACAGATCCTGCAACTTCGCGAATTAGCACTCAAAGAAGTAGCGGGGCAAGTGGAAAGAAAAGTAGATTATGAAGTGACAGCAAAAGGAAAAGCCTGGCGGCATGAAAGCTTTCTTGCCTGTATTTCTTCCAACCATGAAATAGCGCAAAATATTATCCGTAAAACAGCAAGACTGGCTTCTTATTATAATAGCAAATGGTATGTGCTGTATGTGCAAACACACAAAGAGTCAACGGATAAAATTCCGCTGGCCGCACAACGTCATTTAATTAATAATTTTAAGAATGCCACTGAACTGGGAGGCAAAGTAATACAAAAGAAAGAAGAGAACATCGCCCAAGCCATTATAGAAATGATCGAAGAAAAAAATATCACAACTGTCTGCATTGGGAAACCGCATCTTAAATTGTGGCAGATTATTTTAAAAACAAGTGTATTCAACCAACTATTGAAAACGCTGTCCAAAAATGAAGTTGACCTGGTAATTCTATCATAAATGGTACGCACTGTAAAACAAAAAATTCGCCTGGGGACCTTATTCCTGTTCTTTTTGCTACTGGTTACAGGCGGAATTAGCACCTATCACTTAATACGTTTAAAAAACGATGCAAATGAGATATTAAAGGATAATTATGAATCGCTGGACTATTGCCACTCGATGCAAAGATACCTGGACAGTGTCCCAATTAACCAGGCCCACTCATTTTCAAAGTTTGATAGTGTATTGAAACTACAGGAACATAATATTACAGAAGCAGGTGAGAGCGAGGCTACTGCCCGGATAAGAAAATCTTTCAACCTTTACCGTTCAGGAGATAAATCTCTTGTCATTATTCAGCATGTCCGGTCCGGCATACAACAAATTCTTGGACTGAATATGTCAGCAATCGAAATTAAAAACGAGAAAGCTAGCAATACGGCTGAAAAGGCTTTGACCTATATATCATTTCTTGCAGCTATTATTTTCCTGGTTGGATTTACCTTTTCTGTCAATTTTCCTTCTGTACTTACAGCACCCATTAGTTCTTTAACTGAAGGGATACAGGAAATAAGCAAAAAAAACTACCATCACCGGATACACCTGGACCGGAATGATGAATTTGGGCAGATGGCGGATGCTTTTAATGAAATGGCTGATCGGCTTGAATATTTTGAAAGCAGCAATCTGAATAAGATCATTTTCGAAAAAACAAGAGCAGAAGCTGTAATAAACAGTCTGAAAGAGGCCAGCATAGGTATTGATAAAAATGGTGCTATTCTTTTCGCCAATGACCAGGCATTGCAGCTTTTAGGGATACAGGCAAAAGATATTATTGGTAAACCGGTAGATGAGATCAGTAAGAGGAATGACCTGTTGCGTTTTTTATTAGAAGAAGGGGGAAGTGTTCCTTTTAAGATTGTTGTAGACAACAGGGAAAATTATTTTACCAAAGAGACCATGGATATTGCTCAGGATGGCTCCAGCAGCAAGGTGATCGTGTTGCGAAATATTACGTCCTTCAAGGAATTGGATGTGGCGAAAACGAATTTCATAGCCACGATTTCTCATGAATTGAAAACGCCTTTGGCTTCTTCGGATTTTAGTTTAAAGCTTTTGGAGGATGAAAGAGTTGGTCAGCTTTCAAATGAACAGAAAGAATTATTGCAGAATCTTAAACAGGATAATCAGCGTATGCTCCGGATATTGAGTGAGCTATTGAATATGGCGCAAGTGGAGGCGGGGAAAATTCAATTGGATATTTCTGAAGTTAGCCCTGTAAACATTGCGGATAGTGCCATTAATGCTGTATTGAATACAGCCAAAGAAAAAAATATCATTATCCGAAAGGATTATCAGGAAAACCTGGGAACAGTAAAAGCAGATGCGGAAAAAACAGGATGGGTAGTAAATAACTTTTTAACAAATGCCATTAAGCATTCGTCCAATGACAGTACAATTACTGTCAGTATCAGGAATTCCGAAAATGATATTGAGTTTTCTGTTCTTGATCAAGGGCAAGGAATTCCTTCTGAATATTTATCAAAAGTCTTTGAACGGTTCTTTAAAGTGCCAGGATCAAAAGCTGGTGGTACTGGGCTCGGGCTTGCCATTTCAAAAGAATTTATTGAGGCTGAAGGTGGTCAAATTTGGGTTAAAAGTGAGATTGGATCAGGCAGTAAATTTGGGTTCAATTTGCCGCTGCCGGCCTGACTTCTCATTTTTGCGTGAAATAAGACTGCGGGTGAATTCTTGAAAAAACAACAGATATATGGTGCAGCGCTATCGATCTACATTCCGCAACTGATCAAACTGGCAAACCAGAAAAACAAATTGAAATAATCGCTCATTTTTGATGATTTTCTAACGGCCTTTAAACGATGTAGACGGCATGATTGCTTCAGCCCGTTCCAACAAAAGTCGTGGCGGGTAATGCGTACGCTTTTAAAAGTAGAACCAATGCCAAAAAGAATAAAAGCAGAATTACCAATATTGTAATTGTCCTTCTGGCAGGTTTGGTACTATCAAATTTCATCCCCAAAATTGGATGTTAACCTGCTCAGGTTTGGTAGTTCTTCTTTTCATTGTATTGTATTTAGTCAATAATTAAATACAAAATTGGAGCAACCCAAAAACATGACAGATTCTTACCCTTTTATTTTAATATTTTTTGTTCCAGCTGATACAATAAAAGTACCCCCTTCTTAAAAGAAAGTTCCCGGAGATAGTTCTTTGCAACCTCAAAATCATTAATTATTTCAGTTCTCTTTCTAACACTTTTCCGATCCCATTCACACCTTAAAATTAGTAGCATAGATGTACCAATGCTTTTCTCAGATACACCGTATTGCCGCGCAAGCAATTGAATATTTTCTGTTTTAATTTGAAATTCAAATCCCATCATCTGTTGATAGACGTACTGTATTAGCATAAGGGTCAGGACTGAATATTGATCTTTTTTACATTTTTGAATACCCTCCAGTTTTTTATTATTGAAGGACTCCATATAACTATCCAGATGCGGCAAAAAATCCAAATGGTACAAAGGCCAGTACATTGTTAGATAAAGTACAATGAAAGTTAGCAGCGCAGCAGGCAACAAAGAAAGCATCAATTGTGGAACTGATTGCCATTTGGTAAATAGTAAGACAATCAAACATCCAGATAAAATAAAAAAAACAAAATGATTTACAAGTATTTTCAGCCAGTACGAGACGATTAATTTTCGGCGTGTAGCCAATAAACTCCACTCCGGAAAATGTTCAAGGTAGCGTTCATGCTGTTCTTTAAAGGCTTTTGAAATTACAGGTTGGGGAAAAGGAAGATCGGGCAATAATTTTCTGAAGTTCATAACACACATTTTTCGTTTCACAAAGTAGATTATCAATATAAAATTAAGAACTTTTAAATAGTGTTAACGTAAAGAAAGTTGAGTTTTATAGCTACTATTCTGGAAGATAAACTTTACAATCTCCTTTACTGATCTTATGCGATCAGAAGCGGAGCCTGGCAATCTCTGCCAATACGTATTAGATTATTACTATTTTTTTCAGCGTATTGGCTGTGATTGCCGAAGTGCCAACAAAAACGAAAAGTTGATATACGGAAGGTGACCGACTGAAAGTGCAAGGATAGCGGAGCCAGCGAAGCGATCCGCAGCATCTTGAAGGAGGTGACCTGAAGGTTACCTTAAAATCATTTTTATACTAAACCTGAAAAAAGATCCTTTAGGCAGAATTTGGGTGATATTTCTAAAAAAACCTAATTATTACTGATAGCTTGCAATCAGTGGAGGAAGGCGATGCCTAGAGACAGGATTTTAACGGAATCAAATGCTCCTTTCACTTTTCTGATAGGATTAAAAACTAGGCTCACTAGCCTGTAGGCTTGATGCCATGTCAAGAATAAGGGTCGCGGCTGAGGAATGTAAAACTTTGTTATTTGAAAACTTCAGGAAAATTAAGTGGAATGAGCTTTCCGGCTTGATTATTTTCGTCTCTAATCATCTCATTTCGTACTGTTTATCCTTTCTTGAATAATTTTCGTCTAAAAAAGTCTCAAATCGTCTCATTTGCTTATTGGGAAATACGTATATTTGTGTATCAAATCGTCTCATATGAATGGAATGAAACTACATACCCTTTTATTCAATCCGACTAACTGGATGGAATTGGTGCAGGAATTAAATCAACTGGATCGTTTTGATGCCCAGTGGCAGGCAATCGAACGAAGAGAGCAACAGACCTTGAAGGAATTGAAGTCAATTGCGACTGTCCGAAGCATAGGGGCATCCACCAGAATTGAAGGCTCTCATTTATCTGATACAGAAGTCGAAGCCCTGATCGAAAACCTGGACATCACCAAACTGACCGACCGGGACCAACAAGAAGTGGCCGGATACTATGATACTTTAAACCTCATTGGCGAATCTTACCGAGATATAGGTATTACTGAAAGCAGCATCAAGCATCTCCATAAGACCCTGATGAAGCACAGCACAAAAGATGATTACCATAAAGGCAACTACAAGATCAATACCAATCGTGTGGAGCGCAATGAACCCGATGGAAGTAAAACGCCAATTTTTGAAACAACCCCACCGGGATGGGCCACCCAGAACGCCATGGCCCAATTGACGGATTGGTATAATAATGACAGCTCCACACACCCGTTGATACGCGCTGCCATCTTCGTGTATGAATTCTTAAGCATTCACCCGTTCGAGGACGGGAACGGACGGGCCAGCCGGCTATTGGCAACGTTACTGCTGTTAAAAAGCGGATATGTATGGATCGAGTATGTCAGCTTCGAACATGAGATCGAACATAGGAAGAAAGAGTACTATAAAAGGTTGATGGATGCGCAGCGAAACCGTCCGGAGGAAGATGCAACAGAATGGGTATACTTCTTTTTAGACTGTTTAAAAAACATACAGCAGCAACTGTTAGAAAAAGTAAAAAAAAAGGAACAGCGTGAAGGTATTGGAATGCGTGAACAGAGTATTTACTCGCTGGTAGAAAACTATCCGGGAATAAGCAGCGGCGAGATCGCGGAGAAATTAAAGATTCCGAATTCCACCGTTAAAAGAATACTGGCTGACCTGGTGAGAATGCGCAATTTGATTGTACATGGTGCAGGCAGAGGAACAAGCTATAGTATTGCAGCAACAGATCTGGTAAAACGGGATGTAGCTATACGCCTTACCAATGAGGAAAGAGTAAAGCAACTTACATTGCGCCAGGTAGGTGCATTTGTGCGTATCAAAAAGATAGTATTGACTCCGCTCTTTGACTGGAAACACCCGGATGAATGGAGCAACAGGCTTTCAATAAACGGTCTGTATATAACAATCCATGCAGTGACAAGTAAAGGGGTGGTATTTCGTCAGCCTTATTCGATATTTGGTTATAACGATCCCTGTTACTTTCAGCCGGTGTTTATAGTGAATCCTAATATAGTATTACCGGATTCATTGGGATCCAACGGCGCATTTAAAATTGATTATCCAGTCAAATGCGAGATTGAGTTATCAGGTAGTGTCGAAAAATTCGATTTTGATGTGATGTTGGTAACCGATGAAGGGTAGTGTTTTATACTCTCAAATAAAGAAATGTGAGAAGGACCAATTAATAGTTGTTCCTTTTTTATATCTTTTTCAGCGCAACTTTTACTTGCACCGGGATTACTTTTTGAAAACTCCTTACAGGTGATTTGAAACGATATCAGCACGTAATTCATTTCTTCGCAAATCCGAACTACACTCTCCCTCCTGCACTTTTATTCGTTTCACAAAAACCTATTACCATGCAACAAATATCGAGGAGTTCGGCTTCTTTAGAATGAAGTGCCTCGCTGAGGACCTTTTGCTCTTCTTCCCCGCCTACGTTTTCTCTGCCATAAGTTACGGACAAAAATAAATTTCTATAATTGTCCGTAACTGTAAAGGGCTGGTAAATCCACAGCGTATTAGTTTTCTATCACACTTAGTTTTACTTAAAACAGTCTGCCAGCCTTTTTTAACACCTTATCAGGTTGCTTAAAAGCAAGCAGTTTGGCCGCAAATTCTTTCTTCACTTCCTTTTCAAAACTATCCAGATAACTTTCAGTCGTTTGGATACTTGTATGCCCCAGCGCTTCTCTTATAAATTCTGTACTAACTCCCGCCCTCTTTAATACAGTAGAAAAAGTATGCCTGGCTACATAAGTGGTTACGCTTCGCTGAATCCCAAGCTTCTTTCGGATCTTGACCATCCAGTCATTAATGGATCTGACAAACAATCCCAATAATTCATATTGCCTTAGCGCTGTAATGCCTCTCTCCAATACCGGGAAAATATAATCTTCCTTGTCTTCACTGTTACTGCCCCAATCTTTTATTATCCGTTTCATATCCTCATTAATAAAAACGGATATGGGCATGGTATTATCCCTCGTAGCGTTCTCCGTTTTTGCACGGATGAAAACAAGAAAGTCTTCATCAACATTCTTCCATTTGAGATGAATGATATCTTTTGTATTTATGCCGTTTCCAAAATAAGAGAATAGCCAAAAATCCTTTGCCCACTTTTCCTGGTTACAAGTCGGCTCGTAATTATAGATCTTTTCAACTTCAGTTAAGGAAAGTGCTTTCTTGATATTCCTGGACATGGGTAATCTATATTTTCTTCTCCCAAATGGATAGCATTTATCTTTTTTGATGATACCGAGAAAAGCAGCTTCATTAAACATGGCCCGCAAGCAACGTGTATAGATGCCAACGGTAGTAATAGAATACTCCTGGTTCAGCATCCAGACTTCAAATTCTTTTAGATAGGTTACTGTAATATCTGTGAACAGAACATTACCCCTGAATCTGACAAGTGTATTATATGCCGTCTGGTAATGTGTGGCAGTAGCAATCCTATGTTCCCTTAACAACCGGTCAATATAAGATAAGAACACCGTTAATATTGTTCCGGGTGGTGGTGAAGCATTTTTGAAAATCGGGAACTTATCTTTATAGGCATTTAAATCGCATTCGAAATGCAATTGTAATAAAGACTCTTTAATGGCTTTGCGCTGTCTGAAAGATGAATTGTGTAAAATGAATTCTTTTTCGAATTCAGAAAAACTAAATGGTTCCAATTCCCGAATAAATTTCTCTGCATCTCTTTCAAGATCTTTTAATGAATCCCTGATAGCACGATGTTCTTCCTTAAGACGGGAAGATCTGAGATTAGCATACGCATCTTCGGTTAAATCATAGTTTGTTTGATAATACCGAGACCTTCTTTCATAAGTTACCCGTAGTTTAACCGGGTAAGAATTGGTCTTAATTTTTAATCGTCGTCTGTCTAAGACGATTGCTACGAATGTTGACATAACTGCAAATTTTTTCTGTTTCACAATGACCTGTCCCTCGAAAATTTGCAAACAATTTGCAAACGAAAACTAGTCAAATCCGGTATAATGGATGATGACCAAAATTATAATTTTTCATTAATAAATTGAAAATCAGCGTTTTGGTTAAGCAGCGTAAAGTGCGGTAAAGCACTTCGAGGCGCTGTTAATCAGAGGGTCGCTGGTTCAAGTCCAGCAGCAGGAGCCAAAAGCCGCCGATGAGGTGGCTTTTGTTGTTTATATACTTTTCAAAACACATCCCCATCATCCAGCAAGCCGATATTCATCAACTTTATACGAACGCCACTTTCGCCCCGGGCTAATTTTTTTGCAATTTCTTTTATCGAACTGCCTGCAGTATAAAGTTCTTCCAGCCTATCTTCTTCATCATCCGTCCATCGTTTACCGTGGTTAGTCGTTTTATTCCCTGCGCCGTAATTCTTTGATGCCGAACGGCTGTAAAGCTCCCAGTCTCCCGCAAAACTATTTCCATAACGGCTATTATGTGTTTGTATTGACAGCGGCGGCGCTGCCAGTTCAATACTTTTCAACGGGTTTATTTCCGGTGGCATTATCAATTTATTTTTTGCACGGGTAGCGGCTACGTATAAAATATTCACTTCTTCACCCAGACGGTTTTTGTCGGCTTCGTTCATTTTATCGCCGCCATATTGCGTTATATATTTTCCTAACTTTTCTTCATTGATAAAATCATTGAGCAGGGTTACTTCATCATACTCCATACCCTTGCAACGGTGTACTGTGCTGAAAATTCTTTAGGCCTCTTCCTTTGTGCTGGTATGATGTTGCTTTAACTCACTGATAAGGCCGGGCAGTTTATTACCAAATTCTTTTACCACTTCCACGATCATCCCCAGGCTATTGTCTTCGGTTTTTTCAATATACTCTTCCAGCTCTTTCATGCTTTTCATTTCAGCAATCAGCTTGTCTTTTATTTTATCCCTTTTGCCATTGAACAAATTAAGTACATCGTATAATGAAGCGCCTTCATCGGCAAACGTATAGCTGTTGATATTGCCTTCAAAATACAGTTTGTTCAACTGGCCATGTTGCCATTGAGCAATCGCACTGAACAATAAACCCAGGTTGGTCCTGCCCAGTGTAGCTTTTGTGATAAGGGTATCTGAGGAAACCCCGGCGCCAATAATTTTTACAGCCGGAACCTGGTGCAATTGTTTTTTCCATGCTAATATTTTATTGGCCACCAACGCCACTTCCTCATCAAAGCGGAAACTGTTGCTGAGGTTGTAAACCGGAAAATCCACCTGCTGCAGGCTATTGATAGCATATCGCCAGCCATAGATCTGCTGATGCGCATCACCAACAATTATTTTAACAGCATCTTGTTTTAAAAAAACATCGAGCATGGCGGCGCTGGCATCCTGGCCTTCATCAAACAAAATATAGTCATAGTTTAAAACAGGGTGGCTTAACTGAAATTTTTTTAAATAAAAATCATGCGTCACAGCTATATCTCCTTTATCCATCTTACCCAAGGCCTGGCGAGTGAAGCCCTCAATGATTTTATAAAAATTGTTTACAAAGGTTTTTGCCTTTATATCGGTAACTACATCCGTATAATTCAGTTCCTGCACTTTTAACAGATGGCTGTTACAGAAATAACTGATAAACTTGTTCACATGACTGGCTACAATAAAATCCGCATGACGGTCTCCTGTTTTAATACCCAGTATATCGCACCATTCATGACTTTTATAACCTGCCACTACCTGGTAGTGGCTATGCTTTATTAAATGATCAAATGCTAAAGAGTGTGCCGTTTCAACCTTTACATTATTGATCCCTGCCGCAGTAAATTTTTGAATAGCTTCTGTTTTTACCGTTTTATTAAAAGCGAGGTATAATATTTTACTATGCACCGGGCGGCTTTTCGCATATTCAATCAGCGTAGTGGTTTTGCCACTTCCGGCCACAGCATTGATCACCAGGTTAGTGTTGGTGTTTAATACAGCCTGTTGTTCCGGGGTGTGTTGCATGTATCCAAATTTCGGAATTTTTCCTGCATTATTCCGCCCAATATATTGTTGCAACAGCAAAAAAAATAACTATCGGATTTGGAATTTGTTCAGGAAACATATCGTTTTTCGTTTTGTATTTTTCATGGCCCTTCATAATTAGAATTAGTCTGAATACTGACTTCCCCGTAGCTTTTGTACTTTTAGTATATAAACAAAAGCTGATGGGCCTCTCCATTCACTATTCCGGTACTATCAAAAACATTGCTCTGATTGATGAACTGATAGTAGAAGTAGCTGACATCTGCCAAAGTCTCAACTGGTCGTATCAGATCATTAAAGAACCTAATGCGGATAAGATAAATGGCATTTGTTTTTCTCCCGAAGAATGTGAACCCATCTTTCTTACTTTTTTGCCTGATGCACGAATGTGTTCACCTGTTAATCTTATGTGCAGGGATATTTATGAAAAAAATGGTTTAGATGCAGAACAGATATATACTACCAGCACCAAAACCCAGTTTGCCGGAGTGGATGCACACATGGCGATCATCAGGTTGCTTCGTTACCTGAAAGAAAAATATTTCTCTGTTTTTGAGCTCAATGACGAAGGCGATTACTGGGAAACGATGGATGAAAAAGTATTGCTTTCACAATTTGCGAAATACGATTTTTTATTAAATGCTGTTGCTAATGCATTAAGCGAAATGAAAGCGGTGCCCGGAGAAACACCTTTATCGCTGGCGGATAGAATTGAAAAAATGCTGAAAGATAAATTCGGGAAGGATGATCACAAGTAAAATATAGTTTGACTATTATCCCGCCCTGAACTCCCAGGGCGGCACGGGGTTATTCATTTGCCATAAGCCTTTTTTCCTGGCCCGTGCTTTTTTTTCTGCTTCAGCAAAGGTGGTATCAGCAGAATATTTTTTATAATGCCAGGCATAACCATTTCTTATCATGGCCAGGTTGATATTTATTCCGTTGTAATAAACTATGGCAATCGTTCGCTTATTACGATCACGCCCGGTAATTAGCAGCCTTATTTCTTTTTTAAAAATATAATCAGCTAATGCATTTTTTGATACTTTATAAAAATCCTGTTTTCGTTCAGGACAATCAATGCCATTCATACGGACACGGATCGTTTTCTTTTCTTTTGTTAACAGATCAAAAGTGTCCCCGTCAATGATCTTTACAACCGTACCTGTTTGACCTGTATCATTTACTGTTAATTTATTTTGAGCTTCAACACAATTAAAAAAAAGTAGCAAGACAAGAAGTATTAACCTCATAGGAGCAAATTTATTTTTATACCAACAAGTCATTCGTTTCCGTAAATTAATTTAATCCCTTTTATACAAGATAGCGGGTAAAATTATACTTCCGTCAACCCATATAAAAATGCAATTCCGTCCATTCAGGTTCACTACCTTTAACGGCAATATTTTTTATAAATTATTCTTACAATGACCCGTTTTCTTTTAAGCTTCTGCTTGTTTTTTTCAAGCCTTACAGTTCTGGCACAAACAAAAACAAAAAAGGCAGTCTTTATTATTGTTGATGGCATACCTGCCGATGTGATACAAAAACTGGATCCTCCTAATCTTAAAAAGATCGCAAAAACCGGTGGCTTTGCCAACGCAGTTGTTGGTGGAGAAAAAGGAGGCTATTCACAAACACCAACTATCTCAGCGGTTGGCTATAATAGTGTGCTTACCGGAACCTGGGTCAACAAACATAATGTATGGGATAATGATATAGCAGCGCCAAATTATAATTACCCAACTATCTTCCGTTTATTAAAAGCCCAATCACCGGAAAAAAAGATCGGTATTTTTTCTTCGTGGCAGGATAACCGTACCAAATTGGTTGGTGATGGACTGGCTGAAACAGGAAATGTTCATTTTGATTACAAGTTTGACGGGCTGGAATTGGATACTATTAATTATCCGCATGACGAGAAAAGAGATTTCATGCACCGGATAGATGAAAAAGTAACTGATGAGGCGGCACAAACGATAAGAAACAATGCACCTGATCTATCCTGGATTTACCTGGAATATACAGATGATATGGGCCACAATCATGGAGATAGCCCGGAGTTTTATAAAGCCATTGATTATGCTGATAAGCAGGTGGGCCGCATCTGGAATGCTATTGAATACAGGCAACAAAATTTAATGAAGACTGGCTGATCATTATTACAACTGATCATGGTCGTGATTCAGTGACCGGTAGCGGACATGGCGGACAATCCGGCAGGGAGAGAGCGGGATGGATAGTTACCAATGCAAAAGGGTTGAATGATCATTTTAAAAAACAGCAAAGTTCTATTGTTGACATTATGCCTACAATAGCCCGATTCATGGGAATTAATATCCCCTCAACTGTAGCTAAAGAAGTGGATGGCGTTCCATTAACAGGAAAATTGTCGGTGGCAAATCTCTCGGTGGTTTATAAAAACGAAAAAGCTACCATCCGTTGGAATGCCAAAGAGAAGACAGGAAAAGTAAAAATATGGGTTGCAACTACCAATAATTTCAAAACAGGCGGCAAAGATGAATATTACCTGTTGAAAGAAGTTCCATTGGGGCTGCAACAGGCCATTATTGACCTGAAAAAATTTCCATCTCCCTTCTATAAAATAGTAGTAGAGGCAAAGAATAATTCCCTGGGCCGTTGGATAATAACTGAAGCAAAATAACTACTGAGGAATACTATCATTGATTTTATTGGGCATCCGTTCATAGGAACTGGTGTCACCTGAAGCGGAATCATATACAGTTGTATTCCTGTTATTCCTATCCTTGTTTTGCTCTAAATTGATGGTATCTGTATTGGTATCACTTTCTGCTGAATTGTTACACGCCGTTATGAAAACACCAGTCAATAGCACAATTAATAACTTTTTCACTTTTATATTTTTTAATTTTTCAAAACTCCGAAACTATAGTCTCTTTTATACTTTCTCAACAATATTGCCACTCTTATGGATACCGGAACTCTGTTCCGGTAATCGCTTAAATAAAGCTTCGCCAATCAGCCGGAAACTCTGTTCAGGTAACCCAATCAAAATAAGGCTCGTAAATTAACTAAAACTCTGTTCGATTACACAACACCGAAACGGAGTTTCGGTTTCCACAGGGGAAAATTTTCAACAGCTGATTTGTTGAAGTAGTCCTAACTTACAAGAAACAATTGTGGTGCTTTCAGCTTCTACTTTCAAATTACTACGGCTACCCTTTTCTATATTTTTATCTCCGTTGTATTTTTTTGCATTGTCGCAAGTACCACATATTGATTGGAACAATGCGGTCCTGGTTTTTATCATATTACATTTTCTTGTTTACCCCGCCAGCAATGGCTACAACAGTTATATGGATAGGGACACAGAAAGTATCGGCGGACTTGAAAAACCTCCGCTGCCTTCACGACAACTTTATTTAACAACCATAGCATTAGACATAACAGCCATTTTACTGGGTTTTATAGTTGATCCTGTTTTTGGTTTTGTAATGCCTCTTTATATCGGCGCTTCTAAAGCATATAGCTACCGGGGCATCCGGTTAAAAAAATTTCCTGTTGTGGGTTACCTGACTGTTATTATTTTCCAGGGAGCATTGACTTTTTGGTTAGCCTATTATGGCAGTAATGCTGAAAATACACTTTGGGTTCCCTGGCAGGGAATGGTTATTTGTGCTTTATTGATAGGAGGATTTTATCCTCTTACTCAGATTTACCAGCACCGGCAGGACCTGGAGGATGGCGTGGTTACTATCAGCTATAAATTAGGTTATAGCGGTACTTTTATTTTTTGTGCTATTGTTTATTTGTTTGCCTGGCTATTCATGGCACAATTATTTATCCATAGAGGTGAGGCAAGTAAATTATTATTGGTAAGCATCTTTTTTATGCCCATCATCGTTTATTTTATCAGGTGGTTTTCGGCCGTTAAAAAAAATACAGCTGCAGCTAATTTTAAAAACACGATGAAGATGAACTGGCTGGCATCGGCCTGCACCAATACAGCCTTTATTATCTTATTAATCTGGAAATATTTTGAGTAAAATAATATCTATAGGGACAGCCGTACCGGCATATAGGCATAAGCAGGAAGATATCCTTAGTTTTATGCAACGTGTTTATGCCTTTAATGAGAACGATCGCCGGAAATTAAAATTTTTATATCGCCACGGTGGTATTGATACACGTTATTCTGTTGTGCCTGATTATAGTTTACCTGCAACATCCTGGCAATTTTATCCTCCAACGGAAAACCTGGAACCATTTCCAAAACTGGAACAACGGATGCAATGGTACCAGGAATATGCAGCTCCGCTTTCCTTGCAGGCGGTCAATAAATGCCTTGAAAAATTTTCCGGCAATACTATCACACATCTCATTACAGTAAGCTGTACCGGCATGAGTGCCCCTGGTCTTGATCTTGAACTCCTGGAATTATTACAGCTGCCAGTTACAGTATTCCATACCTCTATCAATTTTATGGGCTGCTATGCCGCCGTTCATGCTTTGAAAGTAGCCGATGCTTTTTGCAAAGCTGATAAGCGATCGAATGTATTAATAGTTTGTACTGAATTATGTACCCTTCATTTTCAAAAAGAACATACAATCGATAATATCACGAGCAGCATGTTGTTTTCGGATGGAGCTGCGGCTGTATTAGTAACCGGCAATGAAGAACAGCAGGGCTTAACCATTGATCATTTTTATTCAACAGTGGCAGTGAAAGGAAAAAAAGATATGGCCTGGGAGCTTTCTTCGAAAGGTTTTTTGATGACCTTAAGTAGTTATATAGCCGACCTGATCGAAAAAGATTTTGACGGTTTGGTTGCAGATGCTTTAACCGCGGCTAAATTGGGCAGGGGAAATATCACCCACTGGTGCATTCATCCCGGCGGAAAAAAAATACTGGAATCGGTACACAAAAGCCTTGGTTTTACAAACGGTCAATTAGAGCCTTGCTATGCGATATTAAAAGAATATGGGAATATGTCTTCGCCAACAGTTTTATTCGTGCTGGAAAAAATAATGAAGGAGCTGGATAATACCGGTTCTGATAAAATATTTGGCGCTGCTTTTGGCCCTGGCATTACGATGGAAACTTTTATTTTATCTGCATGATCAATCTCCGCAAACGCAGCTACCAGAAAGAATTAATGGATGGAAATGATATCCCGTTTGAAGCGATGGCTCAAACCCTGAAAGAGTTGAACATCGTTAATAGCAAATTAGGAGGGCATTCCATTACAATAAGTGGACTCCGTCAATTGATTAACGATAAGGAAAAGATAAGTATTTGCGAAATAGGCTGCGGTGGAGGTGATAATCTTTTTGCTGTTTACAAGTATTGTTTGCAAAAGAATATCACGGCTGCTTTTATTGGTATTGATATGAATCCTGAATGTATCGCCTTTGCAAAACAACAATACCCGCAACTTCAGGGGCAATGGATCTGCAGTGATTATGCCCTTGTAAATTTTGAAGACAAGCAGCCTGATATTATTTTTTCATCCCTGTTTTGCCATCATTTTACAAATGAGCAATTGATATACATGCTCAATTGGCAACAAAAAAACAGCCGCCGAGGTTTTTTCATCAATGATTTGCACAGGCATTGGTTGGCCTACTACCTGATCAAATACATCACAAAATTTTTTAGCAGGTCTTATCTTGTAAAAAACGATGCTTGCTTATCCGTAGCGAGAAGTTTTAGAAAAGAAGACTGGAACCAATTACTTCAACAGGCTGAAATAAAACAATACAATATAACATGGCGATGGGCTTTTCGTTTCCTTGTAATTTTTAAAAAATAATATTATTCCTGAAAATATACACACTACGCATCCCCGTGTTTCTGAAATCTTTCCCAGGGAGAAGGAGGAATATGATGTAGCTATTGTTGGCGGAGGATTAGCCGGTCTCTCTTTATCCATACAGTTAGCCAGGAAGGGCCATCGTGTTATTGTATTGGAAAAAGAACAATATCCTTTTCATAAAGTATGTGGTGAATATATCAGTTTAGAATCATGGGATTTTTTGAATAGCCTTGGTCTTGATCTGAAAACCCTGCATTTACCAATTATTACCCAATTACAGATATCAACTACTGAAGGAAAACTTTTGCAACAAAAATTACCGTTGGGCGGATTTGGTATCAGCCGTTACCTGTTAGATTTCGCACTGGCACAAATAGCCAGGGCCGCTGGTGCCATTATCCGGGAAAATATAAAAGTGAATGATGTTTTATTTTCTCAATCCTTATTCAGCATTGACACCACAGAACAGAGCTACACCGCCAAAGTTGTTTGTGGCAGCTATGGCAAGCGAAGCAATATTGATATCAAATGGAAAAGAGCTTTTACAATAGCGTCAAAAAATAAGCTCAATAATTATATTGGTGTCAAATATCATATCAAAACCGATTTTCCTGCTGATACAATTGCACTTCATAATTTCCATAATGGTTATTGCGGCATTGTAAAAGTTGAAGGTGATAAATATAATTTGTGTTATTTAACAACGGCCGGTAATCTCCGGAAAAGCGAGGGCAACATTAATGAAATGGAGCGATCCGTTTTATCAAAAAATCCGCATCTTAAAAAAATATTTGCCGAAAGTAAATTTCTGAATGAAGTTCCGGTTACAATTTCTCAAATAAGTTTTGATAAAAAAACACTGGTAGAAAATCATGTATTGATGCTGGGCGATGCGGCAGGAATGATCAC
>JAKFEJ010000562.1:0-4079 GCA_036675745.1 Chitinophagaceae bacterium
CCTACAGATGTAGCATTTGAGTCAACCAGGTATGCAAATATCACGCTGATGGCAGGTTTTACTACCGTAAGAGATCTTGGCGGCGGTGGTGTAAATGTCTCACTTCGTAATGCTATTAATAAAGGTTGGGTAACCGGTCCAAGAATTTATACTGCGGGTAAATCGATTGCAACTACCGGTGGTCATGCCGACCCGACGAACGGCTATCGTAAAGACCTGATGGGCGACCCCGGTCCAAAAGAAGGTGTTGTCAACGGGCCGGAAGATGCTTTCCATGCTGTAAGGCAGCGATACAAAGATGGTTCAGACCTTATCAAAATAACTGCTACCGGTGGAGTGCTCAGCCAGGCCAAAGATGGCGCCAATGCACAGTTTACCGAAGAGGAAATAAAAGCTATTGTAACGGCAGCGAAAGATTATGGATTTAAAGTAGCGGCCCATGCACACGGTGCAGAAGGCATTAAACGAGCCGTTCGTGGAGGTGTTAGTTCTATAGAGCATGGCACCTTCATGGATGATGAAGGGATGAAGCTAATGAAACAATACGGCACCTGGCTTGTCCCGACTATCACAGCAGGCAAATCAACAGCAGACAGTGCAAAGATCCCCGGCTATTATACAGAAATAGTTACACCCAAAGCATTGGCAACTGGTCCGCAGATACAAAATACATTTGCCAAAGCCTATAAAGAAGGCGTAAAGATCGCCTTCGGCACGGATGCCGGTGTATTTAAACATGGATTGAATTGGCTGGAGTTTGGTTATATGATTGAAGCGGGAATGAAACCTATGGATGCTATTAAAGCAGCAACCATTAATGCTGTAGAATTATTAGGAGAAAAAGATAAGCTTGGAAGTATTGAAGCAAATAAACTCGCGGATATAGTAGCGGTGGATGGTGATCCATTGAAAGATGCGAAAGTATTCGGGAAGGTAGTTTTTGTGATGAAGGGTGGGGTGGTGTATAAACAATAACTAAGATCATTCCCGAAATTTTATAAACCTTTTCCGTAATAATGTAACAACACAAGGCAGTTGCATATCTACTTTTGTTCTATCAATTTAAAACAAAAACAAAAATTAGTATGAAAAAGCAATTGATCATCAACCGCAGCATTCAAAACAACAGCCAGGCACAAACTATGAGTTCCACCTGTACGTGTGAAGTTTGTACATGCGAAACCTGTAATTGCGGAACAACCTGCAATTGTGGAAGCTAAAATCGGAAAGATGGCTTACAATTTTTTCCTGCAGCCGCTCATTACCGGGCGGCTGCTTACAACTACTTTCAGGGAACTTAATAGCAAACATGGAAGCGTCAACTTATATGGAAGAAAATATAGCGATACTGATCGCCGATCTCGCAGGCTACACCGCTCTTACGGAAACACATGGGGCCGCAGGCGCCGCGGATATAATTGACTCTTATCTTGACATTGTAAAAAGTTCACTTATCGGTGATAGCCATCTTCATGAACAGACCGGCGATGAAGTGATGATTATTTCCACCTCTGCCGATCATTTGCTGGCAACTGCACAAAACCTTATTGAAACCATATCCGGAAAAAATAACTTTCTGCAGGTACATGGCGGATTGCACTATGGACCAATATTAAAGCGCAATAATAGATTTTTTGGCACTACTATTAACCTGGCTGCAAGAATTGCCGGCAAAGCAAAGGCCGGAACTATTTGGTGTTCGGAAGATTATATTAACGCTCTTCAGTATAAAGCCCCCCTTCGTTTCCAGTCAAAAGGAAAACATCATTTTAAAAACATCAGCGAAGCGAATGATGTTTTTGAGCTGATTCCTGATAACTATACATATTCCCTCGTTGACCCTGTTTGCAAAATGCTGATAACGGAAAATGAAGCCGCAATAAGACATCCGGATGAAAAACATCTTTTCTTTTGCGACCAGACCTGCCTCGGCATTTATCAGCGTAATAATGCTAACTGATATGAAAAGATGAAAATCAATGATGATTAGGGATAGGTGTGTAAATTCACTTTATGAAAGTCGCTTTCTTTTCTACACAGCCTTACGATAAAGAATATTTTGAACGCTATAACAAGCAACATGATATCGTATTTTTTGAAGCTCAGTTAAATGAGCAAACAGTGAA
Source organism: Chitinophagaceae bacterium (assembly GCA_036675745.1). Classification (GTDB taxonomy): domain Bacteria; phylum Bacteroidota; class Bacteroidia; order Chitinophagales; family Chitinophagaceae; genus Terrimonas_B. The sequence continues at coordinate 2,127 of JAKFEJ010000562.1, forward strand.
TCTTGCAAAAGGCTGTGATGCTTTATGTGCGTTTGTAAATGATCAGCTAAATGCTACTATAATCGGCTTATTAGCGGAGGTCGGTATAAAAATTATTGCGCTGCGATGTGCCGGCTTTAATAATGCAGACCTGGTTGCTGCAAAAGAAAAGAAAATAGTGGTAGTTCGTGTGCCTGCTTATTCTCCCCATGCTGTCGCCGAACATGCTTTGGCTTTGATTATGACATTAAACCGCAAAACGCATAAAGCTTATAACCGGGTGAGAGAAGGAAATTTTGCATTGCACAGGTTAACAGGTTTTGATGTATATGGTAAAACGGCAGGAGTGATAGGCACCGGTAAAATAGGTCAGTGTTTTGCTCATATAATGCTCGGCCTTGGCTGTAAGGTCCTGGCTTTTGATCTTATTGCCAACAAAGACCTGGAAGCAGCCGGCGTAGATTATTTGCCATTAATTGAGGTGTTGAAACAAAGCCATATAGTATCGCTGCATTGCCCATTGACAGAACAAACAAAGCATCTTATCAACGACACCACTTTGGGCATCATGAAGAATGGCGCTATGCTCATCAATACAAGCAGGGGCGCATTAATAGATACTAAAGCCGCTATTGATGCGCTTAAAAAAGGGAAGCTTGGTTACCTGGGTATTGATGTATATGAACAGGAAGAAAAATTGTTTTTTCATGACCTGAGTGAAAACATTATTGAAGATGATCTCATTATGCGGTTGCTGAGTTTCCCTAATGTACTTATCACTTCCCACCAGGGGTTTTTAACCGATGAAGCATTAACACAAATAGCATTGATAACACTACAAAACCTAAGTGATTTTGAACAAGGTAAAAAACTGGAAAACCGGGTTGTTTAACTGAAACTTGAGAAGAGTGCTGGTCCACATAAGCAGGTATCCAGAGCCCTCCTCCCATGTCTCCCGTTATAGATAGAGCGAAAATTATTGTCCCGTGGCCAAACTGCCATTCAGAATATATTTGATCTGTACTGCTTTCGTAGTATCCGTTGCACCTGGTATACCCACTAAAAGTACGGTATAAACCTTTCCTTCTTCCAAACTGATTATACGATTCGCATCAATGGTACTGTTATTCTTTACAGTAACAGTTGCCTCTCCGGGGTCTGCTGCTGCAAAATCAGAAACAGAAGAAAAAGCTGCCGGCGTATTGATCACGTTATTGCCATTGGCGGTAATGGCTACTACTGGTTTTGTAGAATCGGGGATGGCATTAATATACCGGATATAAGCCTTGCCGGATGTTGCACTTAAGCTGTCAAAGTTATCATGAGCTACAATGTTGCTGTAAACGCCATTTGCCCCTGTTACAAATAATGAGTAGTATTTATTCGCCTCAAAATTGTAATTAACAGTTGAAATAGTTGAATCTGAAGTATTATCATAAGATTCAACTTCACGGCTTCCGGTATAAATGCGTTGATAAGTACCGGTGAAATTCGTATAGGCCAGTGGCGCATTTGTCAGGTTACTTCCTGAAAGGGCGATACCGATAGAAGCCTTATCCGGAGCAAGATTAAAAGCCATTAACCCCGATACAGGTGTATCGTTATTATTATCGTCGTTATTAAATTTTGAACAGGCTGCTAAAAGAACGGTAACTGATACAAGGCACGCTATCGCAACAAGTGGCATACGGATAGAAGAAAAAAATTTCATGCGTTAAAGTAGTTTATTAAGTAAAAAATAGAAAGTAGTAAGAGATGGTTGATGCCTTCCAGGCAGGAGATAAAGAAGGGTAAAAATAATGCCAATGGCTGCATTCACAAAAAGGAGAAAGAGAAGTTAAAACTATATTAACATCTTACTTATAAAAAGCCTTAACAAATTGCTGTTATTTAAAATGTGATTTACTTTTTGATTGCGTTTATATCTCTTCAAAAAATAAGGGCTTGCACAACAGGCAAGCCCTTTTACTAAAT
>JAKFEJ010000559.1:0-4078 GCA_036675745.1 Chitinophagaceae bacterium
CGCATTTATTAACCTTCCAATCATTTTTGCTGTATGAAAAAAAATTTACTCGCATTTACGGGCATACTCTTTTTATGTGCTGTTTTGAATGCCCAGAACCCGCCTAAAAGAGAATTCAGAGGCGCCTGGGTAGCTACTTACTTTGGTATAGACTGGCCCAACAGGAATCACACTCCGCAACAACAACGGGATGCATTTCTTACCATTGTTAATCATCATTTACAAACAGGTATCACGGCTATGTTTGTGCAGGTACGCAGCCAGTCGGATGCTATGTATCCAAGTACCCTCGAGCCATGGGGATTTTATCTTACACCTGCTAAAGTTGATGGTAATGAACCCAGTGAAGCATGGGACCCGATGCAATTCATGATTGATGAATGCCATGCTAGAGGAATTGAATTTCATGCATGGATCAATCCTTACCGGGCAATCGGCAATATTGCCAATATCAACAATTTTGCTCCCAAACATGTAGCCCGCCAGCATCCTGATTGGCTGTTAGCAAGGGGAGTGGAACGTATCATGGACCCGGGCCTGCCACAGGTAAGAGAGCATGTCAACAGCGTAGTAATGGATATCGTTAACCGCTATGATGTAGATGGTATTCATTTCGACGATTATTTTTATCCTAATGGCGGATTCAATGACGATTCTACGTTTGCTGTGCATAACCGCGGTTTTACTGTTCGTGCAGACTGGAGAAGGGATAATGTAAACCTGCTGATACAAGCCGTATCACAAAATATAAAAGCGGCGAAATCCTGGGTAGAGTTCGGCGTATCGCCATCCGGTATCTGGCGCAATGGCGGCGAAGGATCTGCTACCAGTGGCCTGCAGCATTATACAAGCCTGTTTGCCGACAGCCGTAAATGGCTGCAGGAAGGATGGGTTGATTATTTATGCCCGCAGGTATATTGGTATATTAATCAGCCCGGTGCTGATTACAAAGTATTAATTCCCTGGTGGAACAACAATGCATACGGCCGGCTGATCTATATAGGTATGGCAGGATATAAAGTAGGAGATGCGACACAGGGTGTTAACTGGTCGGAGAACCGCAGTCAAATTCCTAACGAAGTGCGCATGAACAGGGATCCTGCTTATCCCAATATTCATGGCCAGTCTATTTATAATACAAGCAGTCTGCGGAATAACAAATTGAATTTCCGTGATTCATTGCGGGAACATTTTTATAATATTCCTGCACTGCAACCCTTGATGCCATGGATAGATGCTACAGCACCGGAATCGGTATCAGATCTTACTGCTAGTTATGCAGACGGAGCCATAACACTTAACTGGACTAATCCGGCCGATGCCGCCAATGAATTGGATAAAGTAAAAAAACTGGTGATCTACCGTTCAGAAAATCCGGTTATTGATTTAGCAGATGCTAGTAATATTGTAGCTATCACACCTGTTGCTGTTACTTCATTTACAGATCAGACAACTGCGCCGGATAAAACATATTATTACCGGGTTACTTCGCTTGATCGTTTGCATAATGAAAGCGAAGCCTCCAACCAGGTCCCTGTTTGCACATTTACAGATACACAGGCGCCGTTTATTGTTTCCTGTACGCCTGTAGTTAATCATTGCGAAACTACGGAAGGCAGCTATACCGTTCCTGCAATAACAGCTACTGATAATTGCGTTTCGCTTAGCTATAGTTATACCATTACCGGGGCAACAACAAGAAACGGATCAGGTAATGATGCCAGCGGAAATTTTGCCGCAGGTGTAAGCACTATCAACTGGACGATCACTGATGGCGCCGGCAATACCAGCAACTGCCAGACAATAGTAAACATCAACACCAACCCTGTTGTAACTATCCCGAATGCTTATGCACTTCCATCCGGTGTATTGGTTAATACTGTTTACATTGGTTATACTCCGGCTTCTTCCATTGTATTAGTGGCGGATGCAAGTGGCGGAGACATTCCTTATACGTATAACTGGAGTGATGGAAGCACAGGATCAACCGCAACAGTAAGTCCTGTCACTATTTCTACTTACCTGCTGACTATAACGGATGCTAACGGTTGCCAGGCTGTAGCCAGCAAGGATGTTGCGGTTATGGATATCAGGGCTGGGAAGAATAATAATAAAGTGAGCATTTGTCATAAACCAGGTGAACAGACTTCCTCACTTGAAATAAGTGAAGATGAAATGGATGTTGCCGATCATTTGGCCCATGGTGATATGCTGGGAGCTTGTCCTGCGGCGAATATAGTCGCTTCAAGAGGTGATAAACCGGCGATCATTGAAAGAAGTATTGGTAAAATGAGCATTAAGGTGATGCCTAATCCATCAACACATCATTTTACAATAAGGCTGGAAGGTGGTGAATCATCCATGCAAACCAACCTGAGAGTGATAGATATACTGGGAAGAACGATTGAACAAAGAAGCAACCTGCAAAACAACCAGACATTGCAGATAGGCGACAAATATCACCGCGGTATTTATTTTATAGAAATAAGTAATGGTAAAGACAAAGCGGTGATGAAATTAGTAAGGCAGTAGTTTAAGTTTAGTATAGCAGTTTAGTTTAGAGCAGGGAGGGTGCGTAAGCATCCTCCCTTTTTTGTAATGTATAAGAAAATGCAGGTAAGCTGCGGGGGTGGATTGTACTAACGAGAATCCAAAAATGTATAACCTAACTGCTTATTATTCCACAGGTCTTTTTTTATATATTGCGGGTAATAAGAGCAATCAGCGTGTTACCTGCCATTTTAAAAAGACCCTTCACTTATGAAACAACGAATTATACTTGGACTTGCAATTCTATTCACAACTACTTTTTGTATCGCACAAAAAACAAAGATTGACAGTTTATTTTTAGATTTTAGACAAGCCTCATTTTATGGAAAAATCTATCCCTCGAAAATGGAGCTTGAAAATTATCAAAAAGAAATTATTCCTAAACTGATTGAACTTCTTAGTGACACAGGCTTTGTTAAACTGACTGGTACGGCAGACTTAATCTATCCAGGAGCAACAAAATTTTACGGACACGGACACTTTGTTCCTTATGACATGGACTGGATTTCAGTTAGAGCAGGTTGGTTATTTGAAGACCTGACATTTATGGATTTTGGCTATAAAACTTTGGGTGTTGACGACACAACTTTGTTTAGACTAATGAAGGAGAATTACAACGAGTATTTAAAGAAAGGAACTTATGATTTGGAGTGGAAAAACAAACCGAGCAGGGAAAAATTAATAGAGTTCAGAAAAATATTAGCTCAAAAAGTCAAAAGTTGGTGGCAGGAAAATCAAACAAGCTGGACAAGACTTTCCGCCATTAAAGAAGCTTTACAATCAAATGATGAAAATAGACTTGGTGAAGTTTTGCAATTCTTACGTTATGGGGAAACAAAATGCGGCAACTTAAATAGCACGTTGTATTTATCAGACATTAAACCTCTCGTAGTTTCTTTGAAACAGACAAAGTATGAAAGTGTAAAAACTCAAGTTGACCTTCTGCTTAGAGAAGACTTAGAATATTGGACTAGGAAAATGGGAGAGCTCGAAAAAAACGGCAGGTAACATTGGGTCTTTTCTATGCTGGCAGACGAATATATCCTCATCATGTTTCTCAGCCGAGTCTCACTGCGTGGGTTTGTGTACCGGGGGATCCGATAGCTATCGGATCGTCGTTGGATAGGATAGTTCTTATGTTGCGGCGAGCCCGGCCAATTAATATGTTTTGGTCAGTCAGCGTATCATGGCCGGGACCCGCTTGGGAATTAAAAGAGTAGGTTGGAAAAAATGGTTGCTATTGGAAGTAGCGTATTTTAGCGGAAATACACACGTTAGCGGTCATTGTAAGACGACGCCGCAACTAATCAAAGGACTGACAAAAAAAAAGCAAAATATGAGAAAGCTAATTGCAGCAATCAATATGACACTTGACGGATTTTGCGACCATACAGCAGGAATCCCAGATGAAGAAATCCATCAACATTACGCTGACCTGTTAAGTGACGCAGATGCGATTCTATACGGCAGAGTAACATATCAGCTTATGCAATTCTGGCAAACGCTGATAAAAAATCCTTCAGGTGAA
>JAKFEJ010000364.1:0-4071 GCA_036675745.1 Chitinophagaceae bacterium
ACAATGCCGACTACATGCTTTATCCGCGGTTGCAGGCTTTTGCAGAAAGATTATGGAATGTTAAAACAAGCTATGATGATTTTCAGCAACGGTTGCAATACCATTATTCTCTTTTAGGCAAAAAAGGAATCCAGTATGGTGCGGAAGACAAAAACCTTTTAACCGCCCAGGTAAAATACCTGCCACTGGAAAAAACCTGGCGGTTGTATGCGCAGCGGGGGATGGATGATATACAATTACATTATAACCTTGACAAGCAATTGCCCAACCAGCAATCGCCTTCATTCACTGATTCGCTTACTATTACAAGGCCTTCGCCAATCAGGGTTGTTCCATTCAGAAAAGGTAAGCAGGCATTAGCGCCTTTAACGTATGAAATTATAAATCATAAAGGCATTGGGGAAAGGGTCTATTTTAAACATCTGTATCATGAAAATTATATAAAAGTGGGGCAATATGGATTGGCCGATGGTATCAGGGGTACCATGAATTATGGTGATGGTACCTGGATAGGTTGGTGGGGAAAGGATCTGGATGCAGTGATTGATTTGGTTTCGCCAACAAGTATTCAATACCTGCAGCTTAATTGCCTGCAGCAAACACAATCATGGATATTATTACCAAAGAAGGTAGAGTTTTTTATTTCTGATGATGGCGAAAACTGGAAACAGCTTACAACGCAAATGCATAAAGTGACTGATGAAGATCTTAAGCCACAGGTGCATGAATTTATTTATCGTATCCCGGTGGCGGTGCAGGCTAGATATATAAGAGCAGTAGCCACCAACTATGGTAAACTGCCCGCCTGGCATAATGGAGCAGGTGGCGATGCCTGGATATTTGCGGATGAACTGATTGTGCGATAAAAGTTAAGCGATAGTTATGAACAGGAAGCGGTTATTTATGAGTGCCTGTTTTTTTATTTCAATATTCAGTACTGCCTGGACTATACAATATGACAGATGGCGTTGCCAATTTTTACAACAGGTGAAAATACTTCAGGCAATCCGAAACCATTTTTCTGACAACTATAAAAAAGCCCTGAAATATTTATGGGAAAAATATTTTGGGCAGTGAAAACTATATCGTAATATTGCAATATATAAATTAAGTAATGGGAGCAACAAAAACAGAACATTTCACCGCTAAGCAAAACGAGACGGCCATTTTATTAAAGGCATTGGGACATCCTGCAAGAGTTGCCATTATTGAATACCTGCTTAAAGCAGACAGTTGTATTTGCGGCGATATCGTCAACGAATTGCCCCTTGCACAGCCTACGGTTTCGCAGCATTTAAAGGAATTAAAAAACGCCGGTTTGATTAAAGGCAATATTGAAGGCAACGCCATCTGTTATTGTATTGATGAAAAGGCATTGTCAAAACTGCAAGCTTATTTCTCAAACATGTCAATCAAACTGGAAAAGAAAAACAATAATTGTTGTTAATTAAAAATATAGAAAATGAAACTCTCAGCATTTAAAAAATACCTTGGTGCAGCAAGCGCTGTAAATTTTGTACAACCTGATGGAAAGCCTGTTCCTCAGCATTTTCATATTACAGAAGCAGGACTCAGCACTAAACATTTCATTGATTGCGGCGGAACTATCCGCACGGAGAAGCACATCAACTTCCAGGTTTGGGCGGCAGAAGATATTAACCATCGCCTGGAACCTCAAAAATTATTAAAGATCATTGCAGCATCAGAGAAAGTTTTAGGAAATGAAGACCTTGATGTTGAAGTGGAGTATCAAAATGAAACCATTGGCAGGTACGGTTTGGATATGGGAGGAGAAAATTTTGTGCTTATTGCAAAACAAACCAACTGCCTGGCTAAAGACAATTGTGGTATTCCGCAAAACAAAGAAAAAATTAATATAAACGAGTTGGCAACTCAAGTCTCCTGCTGCACGCCCGGCGGCGGTTGCTGCTAAACAATAATAGCGATGAAAAAAGTATTGGTCTTATGCACTGGTAACAGTTGCCGCAGCCAGATAGCAGAAGGGTATCTGAAACAATTTGCAAAAGGAAAGGCTGAAATATTCAGCGCTGGTGTGGAAACACATGGTGTAAACCCCAGGGCGATTGCAATAATGAAAGAAGATGGTATTGATATTTCAAGCCATACATCAAACAATATAAATGAATACAAGGGTATTGATTTTGATTTTGTGATTACCGTTTGTGATAATGCAAAAGAACGTTGCCCTTTCTTTCCTTCTAATGCGAAAAAGTTTCACCAGGATTTTCCTGACCCGGCGAAAGCAACTGGAACCGAAGAGGAGATTTTACAAGCGTTCAGGAATACAAGGCAAATGATCAAAGACTATTCTGAAAAATTTGTTGCCGGTAATTTATAATTGAACTGCTCTCAAAAATAATAGAAATAATTTGCCGGGAAGGCGGTAAGACGGAAAGTATTTATATAGTTATTATGTGCAAACTCTATCGGCCAAAGCAAGATATGAGATCATTTCCAGACAGTCTTTGAAGTCGTTTAAGTATATCTTGCTAAAAAGCTGATGCCATGATGTGTGGAGCGACATCGGGGCTTTCTTACTTGCGGATACTAACCAGGGCGACGGAAGTTCCTTTCTTTAAACCAGTTTTACCAGAATACTACCTTCTGTTAAATAGATATTGAGCCAACTCTCGTTGAATTTTGTAGTTGATGCAATTATGGTGCAATGATGATGCAATTGAGTCAATTGTGAGTCCTTCATGAGTCGTTTGAGTCGTTTATGAGTCGTTCAAAGTATAGCTGGTTCCAGCCCCGGTAATTCCTTCCCGACGCAATATCTTAAATTTTTCAACAAGCTCTTTCAAGTCACGGGTTGCGGTTTGCCTTGAAATACCATTTATCTCCTGATATTCTGTATTGGTTATACTACCTTTTTCGAGTAAATAAAGAACAGCCCCTAACTGCCTTCCATTCAAGTTCATTTTTTTAAGCTGTTCCGCACTATACTTGTTTTTAAACAGGGTTACCAATATGCCACCATCCTGCTCAATAATTTCAGGGTCGGGTAACCCTGCTTCTTTGCAAGTGCTAATAATCTTTAATGTGCCGCTTCCCCAGGCATCAATATAGCCGCCTTTAAAACAAACATCGGCTATCAGTAAATTTCTTGGCCGTGAAGGGTGCTGGCGTTTGAGTGAATCCAAACTTATGCCCGGTGGTAATTCACCTTCATTCCAGATATTAATGTAATTGTCAAACATTCTCATTTGTACAACTGACGGGCCTAAATAATTTCTATGCACTAATGCATTGAGCAACATTTCACGAAGGGCCGCAACAGGATATTCACCTCTTTCAATCCTTTGCATACCTTCAAACGAAATTTTCCTGATAAAAAACTTCTTGTTTAATTGTTCAGGGACATCTCTCAGCAATTGAATGATATTGCCTTCCACTACTTCCTGGTATCTCAGATCGCTGCTGTCTTTGCCGAAACGGCCAATTTTTACCACACAATTATTGTAAAATTTTGCCGGGTTCTTTCCAAACAAAACAATGGCTGCCCTTTTAATGTTGCCATTATCATCTGTCAAACGAAGCTTGGCAAGCAAATCTGCTTTACTTAATCCTTCTACATCTGCAATTCTGCCCGAATGAAGTGCTGCAGCTATATATGATTTTAAACTATCGTCATCAATATCAGTAAGGGTGGCAGTGGATTCTGCAACCTCATCCCATGTCTTACCGCTTTTACGAAGTAAATAATCGGTAAGTGCTGAGCCAATCAATTCCTGCTTGGTGCTGCCACTACGGTAGTAATACCTGCCACGTAAAGAAATAGGCACTGCATAAGGCTGTGTAATTATTTCAAGGTAATACAAGCCTTTTTCTTCATGCAGGTTTACATCAACCAAAATGCCCATCAGGTCTTTCGCTTTGTTGGGTATTTCATCCATTAACTTTTTATAATCATTGATGCCAACCACATTGCCATTATCATCTTTGCCAATGAATATTACGCCGCCCTGTGCATTGGCAAAACCGCAAACCCATTTCAGGTAGTCATCGTGCCAGCTTTGTTTGTATTCTATGTTTTGTTGCTCGGGCATT
>JAKFEJ010000080.1:0-4065 GCA_036675745.1 Chitinophagaceae bacterium
ATTGTAATTATTGACTAAGAAAGAAAAAATATATTCATTCCCATCTTTTGATTTATGATAGCCACAGAAACCTTTTACATCGCTGATCGTACCGCTTTTCATTTTCATACTATTGAATTCCGGTAATGCATCATAGAAATAAGGATACCAGCTTTTATCTTTCGCATATTTTAAGATTTCAACCTGCGCATGAGTGGTAACACGATTGAGCGGAGAAAGACCTGAACCATCATAGATATTCAACTCATTTTCGTCAATGCCTTTTTGTTTCCAGAAATCTTTTACAATGGCAACTCCTGAATCTGTTGATCCGAATCCTTGCTTTTCGTAAGCAAAGGTTTTTATTAATGCTTCACCGTAGAGGTTGATGCTTTTTTTATTGAACCAGTAGATGATGGAATCGAGGGATGGGGAAAGTTCGGTATGAAATATTTTTGGTTTATTTTTTAAGTGTTCGTAAGTAGTTAGCGTTGATAAATAACTTTTAGGATTGAACTTATCTTTTAAAGAATCTTTAATCGTTTCAATAAATTGATTTGCGGGATTTGTCATCGATCCGGAGATTACAAAACGGCTTTCGTTTACAGGAATAGTTCCTCTGATTGTTGCATTAGCTCTGTATGCAGGCAAATAAATATAGGCATTGTCACCAGATCCTTTAGCTGCGGAACTCGCCTCTGACATAACACTTAAGGAGTACAAAACAGGTTTCGTTTCTACAACTGTAACCAAATCTCCAATCTTATTTCCCGATTTTAAAATAATATCATATTGATTTTCTCTCCAGTTCAGAATTGTTGCACCTGCTCCATAATAATTTCCTATATCCTGCCATATCCAACCATCAGGAATTTGTTCAGTGTTCCATCCCGTTGCTTCTACAGATACAGTTTCGGAATTATTTAAGCTGGTCAACTTTACCCCTTTAATAATTCTGCTTAAAACATTTTTTTCTTTTGTTGATTCCCATCGCCAACTTCCAAATGTAGGGTCGCCTGATGGTTTGATATAAAGGTTTGAATTGTCATTATTTACTACTATCCCAAATTCAGTCTTATACCGATAATCTTTCCCCAACAACTCAAACGCAGTTACACTGGTAATAATTTTTTGTGTAGAAGCAGGCGCCAAACCGGTCTGTGAGTTTTTATCAAATACAACTTTGCCTGTTTTTGCATCTACTACATACAATGAACTGATGGCATGTTTTAATTGTGCATCGTTTTCAAACTGCTGAAAGGCTTTTTGCAATTTCTGATTTACAGTCTGTGCAAAAGAACCGGTAACAAGTAACAGGTAACCTACCGTCGCTAAAGCTTTTGCAGACAAGCGGGTAACAAAAAACAATTTCCTCATATCAAAACCTTATTTACGTTGAAATTAAAAAGAATTAAATTTGAAATATGGAAAATGAAGTTAAAGAACCGGCGCCGAAGTATAATTATATTTCACCGGAGCAATACCTGGAAGTGGAAAGGGCTTCGGAAGTGAAGCATGAATATTATAAGGGAGAAGTGTATGCCATGGCAGGGGCAGCACCGGCACATAATGATGTCGATTATAATATTAACAGGCTTGTGGCCCCATTTTTACACGGAAAAGGCTGTAAGCTTTATGGCAGTGATTTCCGGATATACATTCCGGAAAACTCTTTATTCACTTATCCCGATTTTTCCATTGTTTGCGGGAAGACAGAAACAGCGGATATCTATACTGATAATCTCACCAACCCTACTGTTCTTATTGAAATCCTATCCAAATCAACAAAAGATTACGATAGAGGAACGAAGTTTACTCTTTACAGAAGTATAAAGACGCTAAAAGAATATATTCTTATTGATTCTACTTCTGTTTCTGTTGAAATATTTACAAAGCAAGAAGATAACAGCTGGAACCTGACTGAATTTAAGCAACTGTCAGACATCTTCAGGATTACAACTATCAACCTCACTCTCCATCTGAAAGACGTTTATGAAGATGTCAGTTTTGATGAATAGCTGATATTTGCATCTCAAATTTTTCTATGCTCTCAACTATCAACGCATCCATCATCACTATCGGTGATGAATTATTAATAGGACAAACCATTGATACCAACAGTGCTTTTATAGCACAGGAATTAAATAAAATTGGCGTATGGGTTCGCAGGCGGGTAGCTGTTGGCGATGTTTGGGATGATATCTGGCAGGCTTTGGATGAAGAAGGTAAACACTCACAGATCGTTATCATTACAGGTGGATTAGGACCTACGGCTGATGATATTACCAAGCCCTTACTCTGTAAATATTTTGGCGGCAAAATGATCGTAGATGAAAACGTATTGAATCATGTAAACTATTTATTTGAAAAAGTGTATCGGCGGCCCGGACCGATACTGGAAAGAAATTTAAAGCAGGCTGAAGTACCGGATGTTTGTACCGTATTGCACAATGCAAGAGGATCGGCGCCGGGAATGTGGTTCAAGCCTCCCCAAACCCCTCCGAAGGAGGGGCTTAGCAACGCACATGGCCAGCTTGTCGAAGATTCTTCAAATAAAAGAAAAATTCAAACAGCAGCAAGCTCGTCGCAAAGCGGGGTAGGTGAACAGGTCACTCCCCTTTCGGGGCAACCGAATAAAGTGAAGGTTGGGAACGAAGTTCGGGAGGGGGCCGTCTTTATTTCACTTCCGGGAGTTCCTCACGAAATGAAAGGCTTGATGACAGATGAAGTTATTCCCCGGCTATTAAAAGAATTTACAATGCCGGCTATTGTTCACCGGACGGCTTTTACTGCCGGGCAGGGTGAATCAATGATCGCAGAACTACTGTTGGATTTTGAAGCATCATTACCTTCTCATATTAAGCTGGCTTATCTGCCAAATTATGGTATGGTAAAATTGAGGTTGACTGCTACCGGTATTATTAAAGACGATGTAGAAAAAGAATTAACTCCCTATTTTGAAACACTGCAAGTGTTGATAAAAGAATGGCTTGTTACAAATGAAGATGAAGGTTTAGAGATTGTTATTGGAAAAATATTAAAAGCAAAAGGTAAAACAATGGGTACCGCTGAAAGTTGTACAGGTGGTTATATTGCCAGCCTTATCACCAGCATTCCCGGTTCGTCTGCTTATTATAAAGGAAGCATAGTAAGTTATGCTAATGAAATAAAAGAAAATATACTTGGGGTAAAACATGAAACGCTGACAAGCGCCGGAGCTGTGAGCAAGGAAACGGTTATAGAAATGGTAAAAGGAGCTATTAAAGAATTGAATGTTGATTACGCATTGGCTGTTTCCGGTATTATGGGCCCCGATGGAGGAAGTGAAGAAAAGCCTGTAGGCACAGTATGGATAGCCGCGGGAAATAAAGAAAAAACTGAAACACTTAAGCTTAATCTTCGTTTTGATCGTCAGCGGAATATAGCTATGACTTCAGCCAATGCATTGAATTTTCTTCGGAAATTCATTTTGACTAACAGTTGATCGCCCGATTATTGTCAAATCATTACCTTTGGCCGGTCAAAAAATTGCTTGTCTTTCTGCTCAACTGTATTTATGCAGTTGAAGTGTTCGCCGATGGCGGAAGGAACGATGAGTCATATTCTGGCCCCTGATTACCAAATAAAAAAATTTATGGCTATAGTTGACCTGATAATGCCAAAACTTGGCGAAAGTATAACGGAAGCGACCATTTTAAAATGGCATAAACAACCGGGTGATGCGGTTAAAATGGACGAAACCGTACTTGACATTGCTACTGATAAAGTAGATAGTGAAGTACCCAGCACGGCTGAAGGTGTAATAGAAAGTATTTTGTTCAATGTCAATGATGTGGTACCAGTAGGAGATGTCATTGCACGGATAAAAACCAACGCAACAGAAACTGTTTCTTCCACTCCTGTTATTACAAAACCAGCGCAGGAACACCAAGCATCCAATCAAAGAACACAGGAAGCAGCTGTTGTTGAAGCAGTTCAGCAAACAACCGCAAAATCTCAACAAACGAATGGTTCATCCAATCGCTTTTATTCTCCCCTGGTACTGAATATAGCTGCCAGCGAAGGTATCAGCATGACTGAACTGGA
>JAKFEJ010000194.1:0-4061 GCA_036675745.1 Chitinophagaceae bacterium
GCCTATATGGTAAAAAAATTGAACCACATTAGTAGCATAGACACATAGACAAACACATAGGTATTTCTAAAGTAATTTCATCCACGGTCCTATTTCATATAGATTGGCACATTGCCGAAAAATGTTATTTACACATCACATCAAAAAACATATTTCCTTATCTTGTTTCTATGAATATCTCTTTGTTGCAGGTGATCATTTCCATGCTGGCAGGCATCGCTGTGATCATACTACTTACCACACGATTCAAATTGCCCGCATTCTTTGCTATGCTGATCGCCTGTTTTGTTACCGGGCTGGGTATACAATTGTCATTGCCCGGGCTGATCACTATTTCCAAAACCGGTTTTGGCAATACCATGCAGTCGCTGGGATTTCTGATTGTATTAGGCACATTGCTTGGCCTCCTGCTTGAGCATACCGGCAGCACTAAAGTAATGGCGGAATATATCCTGAAGAAAGCAGGGAAGAAAAATGCTTCGCTGGCGCTTAGCCTAACCGGTTTTATTGTGGGTCTTCCTGTATTCTGCGATTCAGGTTTTATTGTACTCAGCGGACTTAATAAATCAATGATACGGCGTACCGGGTTATCAGCTATTACTATGAGTGTATCGCTTGCTTCCGGTTTATATGTAGTGCATTGTTTGATACCGCCGCATCCCGGCGCTGCTGCTGCGGCTGGTACCATTGGTGTTGATTTTGGCAAACTGATCTTATATGGTATCCTTGTTTCTTTTCCTGTCATGCTGGTTGGTCACTGGTGGGCGGGCTATATGGGAAAAAAATTACCGGCTACCGCTGTTGATGATGAAGAAATCATTAAAGAAAGCGATGCAGAGCCATCCGTTATTCAATCTTTTCTGCCGGTTATCGTGCCTATTGTATTAATAGCTTTGCGATCTTTTTTTATTGATCACCCGATGGCATCCACTGTATGGATGAAAAACCTGCTGGCATTGGGCGACCCTGTCATTGCTTTACTCATTGCTGTATTGCTTGCATTATTTGCCATGAAAAGATGGAACCAAACGCATATCAACAGGTTGCTGCATGATGCATTGGAAAAAGCGGGAACGATTTTATTGATAACCGGCGCTGGTGGTGCTTTCGGCGCTATACTGGCATCTACCAACATCGGCAGCCATTTCGCGGACATGCCGTTACTGAAAAGTATCGGCATCTTCTTTCCTTTCATTCTTGCATTTATTTTGAAAACAGCACAGGGATCTTCTACGGTTGCGATCATCACTGCCGCTTCCATTGTATTGCCATTGCTTCCTGTACTTGGATTGGATACGGAGAATGGCAAACTATTATGTGTATTATCAATGGGTGCAGGATCCATGATGATATCTCATGCCAACGACTCCTACTTTTGGGTGATCGCCAAGTTTGCAGGCATTGATATGAAAGCGATGCTTAGGGCCTATTCCATGGCAACGATCTTTATGGGAATGACAGCCATTCTGATTATTTGGGTGTTATCATTATTCTTATTGTAAGAAATCCCACAGGAACACGAAGATCACAAAGGAAAGTATTTTGGTCTTTGTTGTCTTTGTTGAACAGGTATCAATTAATACCGGGTAACCGGAGGAACTGGCATAATTATTAGAACTATTATATTAAAAACCATGAGATCACTTATTATTCTATCTGTTCTGATCTTTTCCTGCAACAATAATTCGACACCGGAAGCCAAAAGTGAAGTTCAAAAAGAAAAGGACAGGGACGCCATCGAAAAATCATATTCCTTTACCGATATGAGCGGCTGCTTTTGGAAAATAACAGGCAGAGATACATTAGTAGCCTGGCTGGTACAAACAGAAAACACAATAACGGGAAAATTGAGTTTTGATAATTTTGAAAAAGATGGAAGCAGCGGCCCCGTACATGGAACTGTAGAAGGAGATATTATTAAGTTGTGGTACTCGTTTGAGTCGGAAGGCATGAAGAGTATAATGGAAACCTGGTTTAAGAAACAGGGTGATTCCCTGTTAAGAGGAGTCGGCCCTTCAGACATGAAGGCGGATAGCAGCTATTTTACAGATCATAATGCGATAGAATTTTCCGCCGGGCAATCTTTACAAAAAGTGGATTGTGCTGAAGTGCCGGGGAAATATAAATGAGCAAAGTTTGTGTTTCGTGGTTCTCTTTTTGTTCATTCAATATAAAACACCTTTCTATGTTTCCGCTGGGAGATGATAATTCAGACAGAACAATAACACCGGTAGTAAATTATTTACTTATCGCCATCAATGTACTGATGTTTGTCTTTTTTCAAAAAATGGGCGCCGATGAAGCAGTGATAGCCAGCTTTTCTACAGTACCGGGTGAGATAGTTTCCGGAAAAGATCTGACCGAAGGTATGCTGGCCCCTACTCCTATACCCGTTTATTTTACATTGTTCACTTCTATGTTTATGCACGGTGGCTGGGCGCACCTGCTTGGCAATATGCTCTACCTGTGGATTTTTGGCGACAACCTCGAAAATAAAATGGGGCATACCCGTTACCTTGTTTTTTATCTTTTATGTGGTTTACTGGCAAGCCTTGCTCATGTTTTTGCCAGTTATTTCCTTGGCAGAGATATGCTGATACCCAGTCTTGGTGCTTCCGGGGCCATATCGGGAGTGCTCGGCGGTTATATGCTTATATTTCCAAAAAACAAAGTGAGAGTATTGCTATTACGATCTATCGTTCCCGTTCCCGCTATTGTTGCGTTAGGATTCTGGATCTTGTTGCAGGTAATAAGTGGCATGGGTATGCTGGGTGGCGAACAAACAGGAGGAGGTGTTGCTTACGCAGCGCATATCGGTGGTTTTATCGCCGGGCTTTTATTGGTAAAAATTTTTGCAAAACGACAGGCCGCTATTGCATGATATTATTTCCTTCTTCTCAGAGGAGCTCACTGCGTGAATATATGCAGAGCGGATCCGGTTAATTAAAGAAACGATTTGTAATTCTTCCTCCAATAACTTTTGATAAAACTCCCGGTTAGGCGCATAGCACAATCATCAATAATCTATAGTTATAGAATTCGTCACATCAGGCAAACAAAAAATGGAATCCCGAAACGTTGTTTCTCCACCAGAAGGAAGTTTTTTAGTTCGCCATATTTTAGTGAAAGTGCTTGCTGCTGTTTCAATATGATGTATTAGAGGATTCGATAGATTTGTAGTGTGTTTTATAATAGGTAACCCATAATTATACCAGTCGCTATATCTGTAAGTGGATTCCATTTCACTAAACAAATCAGTGTATGTCCTTTGAAATGTAACGGCAAGCTCAGTCTTTTTAAATAAACAAAGCTTGTTGTTAGTTAACTCAGGTACATACATCCATATCCCAAAACCTGTATGAGGTTGCGACTTTTCAATTAAATCCATGTATCCATTAGGTACGTCTGTAGTCACACTTATGGTTTGAGTTGCAAAAATGGAGATATCTACTGAGAAAGTTAATTTGAAATTTCCCTGTGAATCTGTTATTGTTGAACCAAGGATCGTGTTTGGGTCATCTCTTGTATAAGCTTTTACAGCCAGGCCTCTCATGCCAATATGATTTGTCGAGTCATATACAATACCTGAAACAATCATACTTTTAATATTGCTATCCGTTTGTTTCTTACATGAAATCACCAGGATCGTACTCGTTAAAATGATCAAAAACTTTTGCATAATGTAATTTAGTACAACGGTCGCGGCTTTCTGCTGTGGTGATATTCCATGTTACTTCAGCCCGGAACTGTCGCTGGGATAAAGATAGAAAACTGATGGTATGTTCCAAAGCCCGGTTATGTTCGATCAGCCCGGACTGCAGCTGATTAGCGATATGCCGATGAGGATATGTTCTAAAGCAGCAAAGCTCTTGTTAGCGGTTCGTTGCTTTTTTGTTTGTCGGTTCATAGTAAAGCGTTACTGCACCACCCCTAAAGGTTTTAGTCTTTATGAGTTTAAAAATAGTCCTGTCGTTTATATTTTCAAATAATGGCAAACCGCTTCCTGCAACGACAGGGTGAACACAAAGTTGGTATTCATCAATCAAATTAAGTTTCATTAG
>JAKFEJ010000725.1:0-4057 GCA_036675745.1 Chitinophagaceae bacterium
GAACAAATAAAAGGACTGGTAGATGGAGGTGTTGATATTCTTTTAATAGAAACCATCTTTGATACATTGAATGCAAAGGCAGCAATCTTTGCGATCAAGAAATACTTCCGCGACACAAAAAAACCTGAATTACCGGTAATGATCAGCGGCACCATCACCGATGCATCCGGGAGAACCTTAAGCGGACAAACACTTGAAGCTTTTTATACTTCCATTATGCATGCTAAACCATTAAGCGTTGGTTTGAATTGTGCATTAGGCGCAAAAGAAATGCGTCCGCATATCGAAGAGTTATCGCAGATAGCTTCCTGTTATGTATCAGCTTATCCCAATGCAGGTTTGCCAAACGCTATGGGAGAATATGATGAAGAACCAGCAGAGACAGCTCATTTTTTAGAAGATTGGGCCAAAGAAGGATTTGTAAATATTGTTGGCGGATGTTGTGGTACCACTCCGGATCATATTAAACATATTGCAGAACAAGTGAAAAATGTAAAACCAAGGCAGTTGCCGGTTGAGGAAAAGGAGTTAGTATGACTTGAAGTCGCAAATTGCAACTTCAAAATCTTCAAGGTCACAATTTGTTTCCTTGAAGATTTTGATACATTCGTTTTAAGATCCCTGGTTTTATAACTGTCAAATTATAAGCATGGCATCAAACCAAGTAATAAAAGCATTTAATGACAACGAAATCGTAGAAAAGATATATATCATTCGTGGTCAAAAAGTCATGCTGGATAGCGATTTAGCAGAAATGTATAATGTCACTACAGGACGTCTAAACGAACAGGTAAGAAGAAACATTCAGCGTTTTCCTGAAGACTTTATGTTTCAATTAACTCCGGAAGAATACACCTCTTTAAGATCGCAAATTGCGATCTTAAAGAAAGGAAGAGGCAAACATGCCAAATTTTTGCCTTTAGCTTTCACGGAACAAGGCGTGGCTATGCTTTCTAGTGTTCTTCGTTCCGAAACAGCCATTCAGGTCAATATTCAGATCATCCGGGTATATACAAAAATGAAACAGCTCCTTTTGGATAATAAAGAGCTTTGGTTGAAAATAGAAAAAATTGAGCAGGCTCTTTTAAAGAAGGATGGAGAAGTGCAGGCCATTTTCAAATTATTAAAAAATTTACTGGTAGAAGAAAAAAAACCAAGACAGCCAATTGGTTTTAAAGTGCAGTCAAAAAAATAATATGTCAGAAAGAACAATCATAAAACCTTACTTACGCCTTTCAGGTCTGGAACCTCTTGTTGTTCGTCCCGAAACTAATTTCGTCAACATAGGTGAACGGACCAATGTAACAGGCTCTAAAAAATTTGCACGGCTTATCCGTGAAAATAAATACGAAGAAGCATTAAGCGTAGCCAGGCAACAGGTTGAAAACGGCGCCCAGGTACTGGACATCAATATGGATGATGCATTACTGGATGGTGTACAAGCCATGACCACATTTGTCAATTTGGTACAAAGCGAACCCGACATCGCGAAGATCCCCATCATGCTGGACAGTTCTAAATTCCAGATCATAGAAGCCGGGCTAAAATGTGTACAGGGAAAATGCATTGTGAATTCCATCTCAATGAAAGAAGGAGAAGAGAAATTTATTGAGCAGGCTATTATTTGCCAGAGTTATGGCGCATCAGTTATCGTCATGGCTTTTGATGAAGAAGGACAAGCGGATACAAAAGACCGTAAAGTACAGATTTGTCACCGGGCTTACAAGATCCTGACGGAGCAGGTGGGTTATGATCCGCAGGATATTATTTTCGACCCCAATATTTTTGCTATTGCCACTGGCCTGGAAGAGCATAATAATTATGGCGTGGATTTTATAGAGGCAACAAGAGAAATAAAAAGACTAATGCCGCTGACTAAGATTAGTGGTGGTGTTAGTAACCTGTCTTTCGCCTTCCGCGGCAACGATCATGTGCGGGAAGCCATGAACTCTGTTTTCCTGTTGTATGCCATCAAAGCCGGGATGGATATGGGTATTGTAAATGCCGGTCAGTTGGTGGTATATGATGAAATAGAACCGCAGTTACGGGAAATGTGCGAAGATGTAATACTCAATCGCAACAATGACAACAATGAAGCCACTGAAAAACTAATTGTTTTTGCCGAAAAAGTAAAAGCAAAAGGTAAAGAGATCGTAAAAGATGAAACATGGAGAAAATCTTCTGTTGAAGAACGTCTGAAACATTCATTAGTCAATGGCATTACCGATCATATTGATATAGACACGGAAGAAGCCCGCCAAAAATACCCAAAACCATTAGATGTGATTGAAGGTCCACTGATGGATGGAATGAATGTAGTAGGCGATCTCTTTGGCGCAGGTAAAATGTTTTTACCACAAGTAGTGAAGAGTGCAAGAGTTATGAAAAAAAGTGTCGCTATTCTAACACCTTACATAGAAGCGGAAAAGGAAGAACGCCGTCTTGCACATATTGCAGCGGGAACAGTCAATGAAGAAGGAGCAGGCGCTGCGAAAATTTTATTAGCCACTGTTAAAGGTGATGTGCATGATATCGGTAAAAATATTGTAGGTGTCGTACTGGGTTGTAATGGCTATGATGTCATTGACCTTGGTGTAATGGTACCAACCGATAAAATTTTAGATACAGCTATCAAAGAAAAAGTTGATATCGTTGGCTTAAGCGGTTTGATTACGCCTTCTCTTGATGAAATGGTGCATGTGGCCCACGAGATGAAAAGAAGGGGAATGAACCTGCCGCTGCTAATTGGCGGCGCCACCACTTCCAGGATGCACACTGCTGTAAAAATTGCTCCGCAATATGATAATGGTGTGGTGCATGTACTCGATGCATCAAGAAGTGTAACAGTAGCCGGTTCATTATTAAGCAACGAACAGAAGCCTGCATTTTTAAGCTCTATCAATGCTGAATACACCAAGCTTAAGACAGATTTTGCCAATAAAAAAACAACCAAGCAATATTTAGCTTTTACAGAAGCACAAAAAAATCCTGCAAAGATTGATTGGTCAGGATATACTCCGGTGGCCCCAACGTTTGTTGGCACTAAAATTTTTGACGGTTATGATTTAAATGAACTAAGAAAATATATTGACTGGCAACCTTTCTTTATTGCATGGGAAATGCATGGCAAATTTCCCCAGATATTAAGCGATGAAATTGTAGGTAAAGAAGCAACCAAATTATACAACGATGCCAATCTTTTAGTAGATAAAATAATTGCCGAAAAATGGTTGACGCCGAAAGGGGTTATTGGATTTTGGGAAGCGAATGCAATTGCGCCGGATACGATTGAGGTGAACAGCGACAAGTCAAAATTAAAACTGGAGTCACTGCGACAGCAGGTAAAAAAAGCAGCAGGTCAGCCAAACTTATCCCTATCCGACTTCATCGCTCCTGCCGAAACTGGTAAGGCTGACTATATCGGCGCTTTCTCTGTTACTATGCAGGGAATAGAGCCTCATATCAAAAGATTTGAAGCAGCGCTTGATGATTATAACAAGATTATGATGCAGGCATTGACGGATCGTTTCGCAGAAGCCTTTGCTGAATTGCTGCATGAAAAAGTAAGAAAAGAATATTGGGGCTATGAAAAGGAAGAAAGCCTGACCAACGAACAATTAATAAAAGAAGAATATAAAGGTATCCGCCCGGCTCCCGGTTATCCTGCATGTCCTGATCATACGGAAAAATATAAACTCTTCCAATTATTAGGTGGTGAAGAAGCAACCGGCATTCATCTAACTGAATCATTGGCCATGTACCCGGCTGCATCTGTATGTGGCTGGTATTTCAGTCATCCTCAAAGCCAGTATTTTGGTGTAGGAAAAATACAACGTGACCAGTTTGAAGATTATGTAAAAAGAAAAGGAATGAGTACCGAAGAACTGGAAAGATGGTTGCGTCCAGTAATGGAATAAAAGCCCATCCCAACAACTACGCTGAATATGGAAGATCCGGCTAAAGCCCTTTCCGAAGGAAAGGGAAAAGAACGCCTCTTTGACTAAACGAAACAATTGCTTTAAGAAATCTATAAAAGATTATTCGCTCTAAGTTCCCC
>JAKFEJ010000299.1:0-4055 GCA_036675745.1 Chitinophagaceae bacterium
AAAGTTGGCGATGAAGTTTATTTCCACGTTACAAATCTTGAACAGGATTGGGATGTGCCACATGGTTTTGCTATTAAAGGTGCTAATACTGCGGAAATACTGATCATGCCCGGCGAAACACAAACGCTTAAATGGGTGGCGGAGAAAGCAGGTATGTTCCCGTTCTATTGTACAGATTTTTGTTCTGCCCTGCACCAGGAAATGTCGGGTTATTTAAGAGTGTCTCCTGTGGGTTCTAATGTGGCGCTGCATTTCAGTACAGGAACCAACAAACCTGCTGTAACCACTGAAGCCGTACCGGTTAATGACCCGGCGAAAGCTGCTCCAACAAAATAAATAAAGAAAAAGGGCGGCCGCTGTATCAGGCCGCCTTTTATAAACACCCAAAACACTTTGTATGAAAAAATTGCTGACCATTATTTTTGCGTTTTCGTCTCTTATCATTTTATCCTGCAATAATGCCAAAACTGAAGCCGAACAAACAACTACTGAACCAGAGGTAAGTGCTGGTGGCGGTCAAGCTTCCGTGCAGGACGATGAATCAGCGAAGGATGTTGTAAAAATAGCTGTAGGTTCTAAAGACCATACTACACTTGTAGCTGCTATAAAACAAGCTGATCTTGTTAATTCATTATCGAATGCAGGGCCATTCACTGTATTTGCACCGACAAACGCAGCATTTGATAAAGTTGAGAAAGCGACATTGGACAACCTGATGAAGTATGAGAATAAGGAACATCTACAGGATATTTTACAGTACCATGTATATGTCGGAACTTTAAAGACGGAGATGATGGAAGATGGTCAGATCTTAAACCAGGTAAATGGCGGTAATATTACGCTGACAAAAAAGGACGGCAAGGTAATAATCAATAATTCGGCAACGGTTATTGCTTCCATACCGGCATCGAATGGCATCATTCATGTAATAGACGGTGTTTTATTGCCTCCTTCAAAATAAGGTTCGCAAAGAGTTTCATGCATCTACGCTTCCGGAAACTCAACGTTTCCGGAAATTTTTTTTAAAAAGAATACAGGTTTTATGAAAAAGATGAGCACTACTTCCCGGATAATTATAGCTATTGGTTCGCTGGCCATGTGTATTATGTTTTTTGTGCCGGCATGGTCTATTTACCTGATAGCCCCGCAATATCCCGAAGGTTTGTCAATGCAGATATGGTTGAACAAAATTACCGGCCAGGTAGAAATAATCAATGGCCTGAACCACTATATCGGGATGAAGCATATCAAGGCCGAGATGTTCCCGGAATTTAAATTTCTGGTTTATATACTTGGCTTTTTTGTTTTGTTTGGATTAGTCGTCGCATACACTGGTAGCCGCAAATTATTATTCGCTTATCTTATTCTTTCTATACTGGGTGCTATAGCTGCCCTGGTTGACTTCTATATGTGGGGTTATGATTACGGGCATGATCTTGATCCGGCCGCTGCCATCCAGGTTCCGGGTTTGTCCTACCAGCCACCTGTTATCGGTCATAAAAAATTATTGAACTTCGACTCATATTCCTATCCTGATACCGGTGGCTGGGTGATCGTTGCAGTAACCGCGGTCTTTTTTATTATTTGGTTTATTGAATGGAGGAAAAATAAAAAACAAAAAACAATGACACAACATAAAATGGCTTCTGTTTCTATGGCGATTATTGCTATGCTTCTTTTAGCAGGTTGCAATCCAAAACCTGAAAAGATAGCTTTTGGAAAAGATAATTGTGCTGAATGTAAAATGACGATCATGGACTCAAAATTTGGTGGCGAGATCGTTACTAAAAAAGGTAAAGTTTATAAGTTTGATGATGCACATTGTGTTGCCACTTTTATGAAGCGCCGTGCTGTGGAGATGAGCGAAATACATCAAACCTTATTCACGGATTATAATAACGGCAATGAATTTATAAAAGTAAATTCGGCTGAGTTTGTAGTCAGCAGCCAGTTAAAAAGCCCGATGGGGGGAAATGCCGCCGCATTTAAAAATAAAACGGAAGCAAATAAGAAAGCTGAAGAAATAGAGGGAAGCAAAGTTACCAATTGGGCCACTCTTTATAATATCCTGATCAAGTGAAAAACATACTGACCATAGTATTGCTGTTCATAGTGAGTAATGCCTTTGCCAACACTATTATTGTTGGAAAAGATAAACCGGTCAGTACATTGCGGCAGGGAATTAAGCTGGCGAAAGCAGGTGATACTGTTTTGCTGAATAAAGGAACTTATAAAGAAGGTAATATCATCATTGATAAAGCTATATTCCTGGTGGGAACCGGCGGGCCGGTATTGGACGGTGATTCTAAAAATGAAATTCTTACACTGTCCGGTAAAAATATTGTAATCAGGGGCATTCATTTTGCAAACGCAGGCTATTCATCTATGAATGACTTTGCGGCGATAAAAATAATCGATGCTACCAATATCCTCGTTGAACAAAATGTTATCAGCAATACTTCTTTCGCTGTTCATATAGCTAATTCTACTTACTCCACTATCAGGAACAATACGATAAGAGGTACCAACAAATCAGAACATTCATCCGGCAATGGCATCCATCTCTGGAAATGTGCAAACATGACTATTGAAGGCAACTCGATCCAGGGACACCGGGATGGGATCTACCTTGAATTTGTTACGCAATCAACCATTAAAAAAAATTGGAGTGAGAAAAATGTCCGCTATGGATTGCACTTTATGTTTTCACATAATAATGCTTATGTCGGTAATATATTTCGTAACAATGGCGCAGGCGTAGCCGTGATGTACAGTAAAAACGTCAGGATGGAGAACAATGTGTTTGATAAGAACTGGGGGCCCAGCGCCTATGGTATTTTATTAAAAGACATCACCGACAGTCATATTGAAAACAATCAATTCATTCAGAATACGGTGGCTATTCACAT
Organism: Chitinophagaceae bacterium; assembly: GCA_036675745.1. GTDB lineage: Bacteria > Bacteroidota > Bacteroidia > Chitinophagales > Chitinophagaceae > Terrimonas_B. The sequence goes on from JAKFEJ010000299.1 coordinate 2,910, forward strand.
GGAAGGCAGTAGTCGTATTGAGATCGGGAAGAATATCTTTAAAGGAAATGGTTGGGCTGTGAAAGTGCAGGCCAGTTGTGACGATAACACTTTTCACCATAATAATTTTTACGGCAATTCATTTGATATTGCTACCAATGGTACAAAGACACTCAATAAATTTTACAATAATTACTGGGATAAATATGATGGATATGATATGAATAAAGACGGCATTGGCGATGTACCGTATCATCCCGTTAGCATGTATTCCATGATAGTAGAACAAAATCCCAATACGTTGATGTTGCTGAGAAGTTTTATGGTGTCATTGCTGGATAAAGCGGAAAAAGCCATTCCCAGTTTAACCCCTGAGAATCTGATAGACAATAAACCTATGATCAAACCCAACAAATTATGATCAGGATTGAAAACATAAAGAAAAGATTTAAAAAGCTGCAGGTGCTGGATGATGTTTCGGCGACTTTTGATAAGAGCCAGGTAATATCATTGATTGGGCCAAACGGTTCCGGGAAGACCACGCTGATAAAAAGTATATTGGGAATGGTAAAACCCGATAGCGGTAAAATATATTTCAATGATACCGCTATCAACGGCGATTTTGAATATCGGAAAAATATAGGTTACATGCCGCAGATAGGCCGCTATCCGGATAACATGAAGATCGGTCAGTTATTTAAAATGCTGAAACATATACGTGGCAAAGAAGATAAAGACCTGGATCATGAACTGGTTGAAAAATTCAACCTTCCTGCTATTTATGATAAAGCGATGCGAACATTGTCAGGTGGTACGAGGCAGAAAGTAAGCGCCTGTCTTGCATTTCTTTTTAATCCTGATGTCCTGATCCTTGATGAGCCGACAGCGGGATTGGATCCCTTGTCCTCTGAAATTTTAAAAGAAAAGATCATTGCTGAAAAGAATAAAAACAAATTGATACTGATCACATCGCATATCTTAAGCGATCTTGATGACCTGACTACACATATTATGTATTTGCAGGAAGGTAAAATGCAATTTTTAAAAGATATGCAGACCCTGCAGGATGAAACCGGGGAAACAAGACTGGGTAAGGCCATCGCAAGGATCATGAAGAGTGAGAAATTAAATATTTTAAAGAGCGATGATACGATGGCGCTGCAAAAA
>JAKFEJ010000691.1:0-4010 GCA_036675745.1 Chitinophagaceae bacterium
GATTGGTTTCCCCGCTTATCAATACATTGTTTTTGTACCACTGATTTCCTGTAGCCGAAGAAGAAGTAAGTAACACACTTCCGTTAAAACAAATTATCACAGGTCCTGTGGGGGTTATTGTTGGCGTTGCTGGTTTTGCATTTACCGTAATAGTAAACACACAGGTATTGATGCATTGGCCATCGCCACTTTGATAAGTTATATCATGAACTCCTACACCTGCTACAGAAGGATCGAACATGCCACCACTGACACCAAAACCGCTGAATGTGCCACCGAGCGGCATGCCTTCCGTAAGACTGAATGGCGCTGCATCAATACAAATTTCCAGGTTCGGCGGACAGGTTACTGTCGGCAGATTATTTACTATAATGGTAAATGAACAACTGCTGCTGCAACCATTTCCATCCGTATAAGAATACGTTATTGTATGCGTACCCGTTCCTGCTGCTGACGGATCAAAAATATTTCCGCTTACCCCCGCACCACTGTATGTACCTCCCAAAGGTGAACCACCCGTCAATGCATAAGGCGCTGCATCTATACAAACTGATGAATTAGATGGGCAGGTAACAACCGGCAATGCATTTACCGTGATCGTAAATGAACAACTGCTGCTGCAACCGTTTCCATCCGCATAAGAATAAGTTATTGTATGAACACCGGCACCTGCGCTTGCAGGATTGAAATTGCCGGCGCTTACTCCCATGCCACTGTATGTTCCACCAACGGGACTGCCGCCTGTTAATGCAAAAGGCGCTGCATTTATGCATACTGATGAATTGGACGGACATGTGACATTGGGTAATGCGTTAACTGTTATTGTTTGCGATGCACATGCACCGGGTGTAGCGCAACCTCCCTCGCCACGTACATAATAAGTGGTCGTTGTGGTTGGTGAAACCATAATGGATGTGCCGCTGCCAACCGATGTACCACCGCATGAACCGCTGTACCATTGCCAGTCGCTTGCATCGTTGAGGCTACCCGTAGCAATACTCAATGTCACTTCGGTACCGTTGCAGACAGTTGCAGAAGGGCTGACTAATATTGTGGGAACTGTTGGCGCTGTGCAGGCTGTCCATGAAATTATTACCTGACCATTTGCTCCTGAACCAGAAGTAGTAATTCCATCACCTTTACCACCACCTCCTCCTCCTGGAATGAAACCATTTGTTCCATTCGCATTTTCTGCTCCTCCGTTTCCTCCATTTCCAGTCCCTATACCACCTGTCCCACCTGTTCCGTTAGTTATTCCATCATTACCATTATTTCCATTTGCATTTTCAAAAGCTGATCCCCCGCCCCCGCCTCCAGATTTATTACTTCTTTGCCCGCCTGAACCCCCTGCAAATCGAATAGTACCTATGCTGGCAGCAATTGTCCCTCCTACACCTGCAGTCATATTATCACCAAAGCCCCCTCCTGCTGCAATTACTTGTGTTCCGAAAGATGAAGCTCCTCCTATTACCCCCGGACCACCCCCAGTACCCACAGTTACTGTTATGATAGCACCAGGCGTAACTGTTAACACACTTGAAGCAAAAGCTCCGCCACCGCCGCCACTTTGCCTAACACTTTTATCTCCTCCACCACCGCCAGCACCCCATGCTTTTATTGTAATGCTTGTAATACCTGCAGGTACTGTAAATGTGCCGGAAGAATTAAAAGTTTGTGATTGTGCAAATACATTTTGCATCAAAAACAAATTCGCAATCAGCAATGCAATTGCAAACATCCCGGATTTACGTAATAGATTTTTCATAAAGCAATCCGCATTAAGGTTATTAATGGTAGTAGCTATAAATGACAATGATGCTCCGCATCGCTTCGCATCATTGGTATATAAATTATTTACTTTATTTTTTGTAGTAGTAGCACAACAAAACACAGGTGCAGGGCTCTGTGTACAACAATTTGCATTCGTTGCAGGTGCAGGAGTAAATGAATTACCCATAGGTGGTTCAGTTTCGGTAAAGTAAAAGGCGATGTTCCTGTATCAGAAGTGACGGATGGGTATGTGTGGGGTTTCAGGGGATAATCAGCAATCTTTGGATGGAAGTTTTTTTATTAATTATAGCTCGTGTGCTATGCATAAAAAACATAAAACTGCTGATTGCTCTGTAGGAAAAGGATTTGAAAAAGGATTAAGTAATAACACTTAGGCAACGAATGTAACATCGTTTTTCATCAAATCCAATAGTCTTATGCCTTTTTTTTTAAATATTTAATTCCGGCATTAAAACTATCGTCATTTGCTTATCGGGATCGCCTGACCAGGAATTTGCACAGGTAGATAATTTTGTAAAAAGAAATTCATTGGAAAAGATCGGACCGGTGAGAACCGTAAAACCTGAACTGGTTTTTGAAATTGCCTTTGAAGGGATAGCCGCCAGCAACCGGCATAAATCAGGTGTGGCACTTCGCTTTCCCAGGATAAGCCGCTGGCGGAAAGATAAAAAACCGGACGAGATCAACACCCTGGATGATCTGAAAAAAATGCTGGAGATGTATGGGAAATGAGAAGAGGCCGGAAACGGGAGATCAGAAGTCAGAATCCGGCGTTATTTCTCATACTCTATCATTTTCCTCGAAGAAGTTCCATCATTATATAATTCAATAACAGCATAAGCAGGAGCGAAATCCTGGAAAGCGCCTTTCCACCAGTTGCCGCATACAGCACCATTACAATAATATTTTATTCCAAGGTAATCCAACTCATCCTGAAGGTGTATATGGCCGCTAAGGCAAACTTTAATATTAGGATACTGCAGGAATATTTTTTTCAGCTCTATAAAATCAGTGTGCATCAGGTTGCGCTGGATCTTAAGATCACCGTTGGATTCGGTTTTATTAAAAAACAATCCCGCACAGATAGACAGGATAGGGATATGGGATACGAAACAAACGAATTTATCTTTCGTTTGTTCCAACTCCTGTTGCAACCAGGCTAACTGCTCCTGATCAATATAAGCAATGTATCCACCTGCCGGATTAAGCTGTGTACTATCTAATACAATGAAAAGCCATTTTCCTTTGCTGAAACTGTAATACCGTTTGGGAAGTTGCAAAGTTTCTACGGCCCATTGCTTGCCATACAGTTTATCTGCTTCGGGTTTATCGCTTTTGATGAACCAGCCCCATACATCATGGTTGCCGATACAATGATAGACAGGCAAACTGTTTTCTTTTTTTAATATCCCATTATAAAGATCCCACTGCGTTTGCGTTTTTTGCTTATCCGCATCAAGACTATCCATAATGGAATCACCGCCGTTGATTATAAAATCTACTTTTGGTTTCAGCGATTGCGCATGATGTAAAGCCCTGGCCATTCCCGTTTCTTCTGTAAGTCCTGGTCTCACATGGATATCGGTCAGGAAAGCAAACCTCGTTTTGCCCGGTTTATTATTTTCTCCGCCAAAACTTATAGCAGGTAACAGGCTGCCGCCAATAACAGCAGCCGTGTTCTTCACGAAAGCGCTTCTGTTCATAATCAATTTTTATGGCGAAAAGTACAACAAAATCCTGTTGTACTATTTGTATGTTCCATCGTATGAATAAAATAAAAAACTCCCGAAACTGCTTCAGGAATTAAAGCGGTTAATTATGTTTCCGTAAATTGACCCTTTACAGATCTTGTTAAATAGTTTTTATAATCAGACATATTGATGCCGTGAAAGCAGTCATTTATTAATTCAGGATAGTACTGAAATGTTTTATACGCACAAACCATGACCAAACAAAATTCATCTTCCCATTCAAAAAAAAGTGCTGGCATACTCCTTTATCGCTTATTGAATGATTCAATTGAAGTTTTACTGGTACATCCCGGCGGACCTTTCTGGTCAAAAAAAGACCTGGGCGCCTGGTCAATCCCCAAAGGCGAATTTGCCGGAGATGAAGATCCATTGGATGCTGCAAAAAGAGAAATGGAAGAAGAAACAGGGGTAAAAGTTTCAGGTGAGCTCATTGAATTAACCCCATTAAAACAAAAGAGTGGTAAAACA
>JAKFEJ010000566.1:0-4002 GCA_036675745.1 Chitinophagaceae bacterium
TGAATTCCAGTTCATGGGAGGGAAAGATGATAAACAATACCTGCATCTCTGTAAAATAACCGATGTAATTGCCGGTAAAAAACTTACCTATAGCTGGCGTTACGATGGCTACCCCGGAAACTCGTTTGTAACGTTTGAATTGTTTGAAGAAGGCAATAAGACACGATTAAAATTAACGCATAAGGGTATTGAAACATTAGGCCCGGGCAATCCTGATTTCGCAAAAGAAAATTTTGAAGAAGGATGGAGAAATATTTTAGATGAGTCATTAAAAGGTTTCCTGGAAAAATAATGCATAATTATCTTGCAGTTACGCTTAAGCTAACCGGCTCAGACGAATCCGGTTAACCTTTTACTTGCTATAAAAATGCATGCTGAGTTCATTTGGAAACATTTTTAAGAAAAATAAAGGAAGGTCCTTTTTGCCAGTCAACTAATGATTTTATTACAGAAGGACGGATGGAGAAATTCCCCAATACAATGTCGATCTTACCATCACCGTCCAGGTCACCGGCATCCATTGTAAGCCACCTACCTGTTTTAGCTTCAGGAATGGTTAGTGGATCAAATTTAAGATTGCCTTTGTTTTCAAGATATATAAATCCTTCTTCTGGCTGCCTGGTAAAATCGGCAAAAAAGGCGATGGCGGCAATATCTAAATCACCATCTCTGTCATAATCTCTGGCCATAGCTTTAAAACAGCCATTGACAGGAAAAAAATACTCCTGTTTAAATTTATTATTCCCTTCGTTTAAAAAAATATACACGCCGTGATAGGGTTTCAACACAGTTGAAAAATCCGCATTATCACCGCAGGTGTAAACAATATCTTTCAGCCCGTCATTATTAAAGTCCGCGAATTCGAAATAAGTAGAGCCATATATCGCCGGAAAGCGCAAGACCTGCCGTTGCTCAAACATTCCATTCCCTTTATTCGTAAAAAGAAAAATACCTTCCTCACCTTGTGTAAACAAGGCCCAGATATCCTGTAAACCATCATTGTTATAATCGTCGGGATACGCTTTGATAGCACCAGGTTCATTCCGAAGAATATGGCGCCGGTATCCGGTTCCGCCGGTGTTTTCCATCCATGATAAAGCGCCGGTTAAATGCCCGAATTCACATACGAGGTAATCAGTTCTTTTATCATTATTCAGATCGCAGGAAGTAATTTGAACGGGCCTTGCCAGGCTATCCAGCACAGCAGCAGTATCTAAACGCCAATTATCTTTGAAACCCTTTTCCAGGAAATGAGCTTTTCCAAACTTTCCATTGTTCGGATTGATCACGTTAACATTGCAGGCTACCATCTCTTCATTTCCAAAGTCTATATCAGTGATCGTCGCATCTGTTCTAACCGAATCCTGTAAGACTAACTGATGATCATATCGAAAAATATTTTTTTTTGTAAGATCAAAAATAACGAGTTGGGGCGCTTCATTTGTCGTATCAATCCTGACAAAGCAAGTAGCCGCCGAAGGATAACTATAAGGTGGATATAGTGCTTTAAAAATTGGCAGCTCCGGACTGATAGGTTTGGAGCGTTGCTGTGCTGGCAATGAATCAGGCGAAAGCGCAGTATAATAATCAATGATATGTTGCCATTCGATGGTGTTTATAACAGGACTTGCCGGATAAAAATTTTTTGGCAGATATTTATCATGCCTGCTTGCCGGGTATTGTTTGAATCCGTAGGAAAAAATTCCAAGCCGGGGCCCCATTGCCGGTAAAACTCCATTCTCCCAACTTGCAGCGTCAAGCGAAGAGGGATCAGGTAGTTGATGACAGGATTGACAATAAGTAGCTGCTAAAATTTTCCCTTTTTCGATGCTGGAATCCGGAATATTATGATGCACTTTATTCTTTACTGGTCCGTTACATGAGAAAAGAATAATTAAAAAGGTAAATAACAGCATCAATCGTGCACTCCTTTCAAAGTGTCGTTCAACAAAAAAAATTCTACAAAATCTATACATTTTTAAAAATCGCTGATCCCGGCCTGTTGCTATATTCACAGTAAATTATTCGGTTTTATTTCTGCCACTATCTTTTAAATTATTCACTCTTCCGCTGATAGTTAATAGATGCTTTACGCCGTTTAAAGTATTAGTCGTAACTAAAATTGTTTTATGAATGATATCTCCCTGCCCGATGCTGTGAAAGTTCGCAATCAGTTGCTTTTCTTCTCCGGGCATGATGACATCTTTCGGATAATCCGGCACCGTACATCCGCATGACGGGCGAACAGATGATAAAAAAAGCGGGTGAATCCCTGTATTTTTAAACCTGAACCGTATTAAAACACTATCGCCATAATCAATAACACCAAAATCCTTCGCAAGGCTATCCCACTCAATAGTTGTATAATGTATAGTATCAATTTGTGCAAGAGTAGCGGGGTTTATCCCTAAATCATTCTGATAGGGAGCAGTATTATTTTGTTCTTTGCTTTTACAGGAAAAGAAAATAACCGGGCTTATTATACAGGCGCACAACAGCCACGTTGCCTGAACATATTTAATTTTTAAAAAAAACATTTTACCTCTACTTTGTCAAATTCTTAAATACAATAAATGTTTGACCAGATTCTTGTCTGGTGGTTGTTTGAGCAGAATGTCATTCACTAATATTTCAATGCTTCTTATTGCAAAACCCAACATTGATTTGAGGGAATGAATGGCATCCTGTGTGGTCAGCCAGAGTCCCGATTGTTCATAATGGTATATTTTTTCATCGTTTAAAAATAATTGGCCCAGCATTACCATAGCCATATGTTTGTTCCAGCTTTCTTCACTTCTGGTTTGGTATTCATTCAACCCTAATTCCTTCTTGGCTTCGCGGAAGGATTTCTCTACAAAATACCTTTTACATTGCCGGTAGGCCAGTTCTTTTAAATTAGCTCCCGGGCAATAACAAAAACTGTATTTAATTGTACCATCCTTGTCTTGTCTGATCAATAAAGTAATAATTTGTTTTCTGCCGGTTAACGGATTAAAAATATACACTTCCCTGCTGTGAAACCATGCCTGTAATTTCTTATTCCCACTTTGATGGCGGACCGTAATAAATTTCCAGTCTGTATGTTTTAATGACAACACATAATTTCTTAGGGACACTGAATCTTTATTAGGGCGGGCATGGATACTTTTTCTTCCACGGCTACCAGGTTGTTGTTTGGGTACTCTCATCTGAAAAGGCTCCAGCCACACCTGCAGATTATCGGGGACATCAGCTACGAAGTGTAATCCCCGTTTTATCAAATTGGCCAGCAGAGCGGCATCCCGGCCATAAAACGCATCGAAGCAAATCCATTTCACAGGTATTTTCAAAACACTGCTAACATGTGTAATGATTTCAAAGGCCTGATCTGTTTTGGTCTTTTTATCATCGGTACCGAACAGCCTTGCCTGTACCAGATTGACAAGTGATCCTGCACACAATGCACCAAAAACACCTACCTGGCAATTGTCGATCTTTCCCAACTGGCCGCAGTATTGACGTTTTACGCCTGCCGAATGTTTACCTTTTTTAGGATTACCGGCTTCATCAATTATAAGACAAGTATCATCCATCAGGCCAAGTTGCTTTAAACGGGCAAAGAATGTAAGAGTGACCGTATCCATCACCCTGGAAAAATGCCATCTGGAAGTGGTGATAAAATGATGCAGACGTTGCTGATTACTTTGTTGCAATTCTTCTGCCATCATCTGGCAGTTCCTGCGACGGCAAAGCAATAAACCTTTTAAATAAACCAGAGCAGTTGCCGAAACGTTGCGGGTAAGACTGTTAAATAAATTATCAAAATGTTGAAGAAAATGCAATAACCGACTCTCTACGAGTCGGAAATTATTTATTTTCGTCCCATAATTTTTTTTATTTAAGCCCCGTGGGTTTCTACTCGTGGGGCTGCCTTTTTTCCTGCCCCCGAATTTACGTGAATCTCTTTTCTGATAAGCGTTTCGTCCCTAAAAAAATCAAAGAACTAAATTTGACAAAGTCGAG
>JAKFEJ010000482.1:0-24187 GCA_036675745.1 Chitinophagaceae bacterium
AATTTTATAATCGGTGGTCAATTCCACTTCCCAGTTAAATCCTTCATTGCTCAGGTCAAGATCATTGATATTGGCTTTTACCGTTCTGTATTGCAGGTTGACTGAAGGCGTGATATTAAAATTATTTCCCAGCTTATGCTGCAATACAAACTCAACGCCATACCGGTTGGTAGTGCTGGCATTGATAAATGTATTTAGAATAGCATTAGGATCTACTCCTGCATCTTGCAATTCCTGGTATTGGGCCGCTGTAATGGTATCACTGTACTGCGTGATATCGTCGGGGTTGTTGCGGAAATATAAGGAGGCTAAAAAATTTCCACTGTTATAATCTTTACTATAGTTGAACTCAAAAGAATTGATGAATTCCGGCCGCAGTTGTGGATTTCCCTGGCGCAGGTTGACAGGGTCATTGATATCAATAAAAGGATTGATCTGCCAGAAATTGGGGCGACGTATCCGTCTTGAATAATTCAATTGCAACTGGTCTTTTTCACCGATCTGTTTAGTAAGGAATAAACTCGGGAATAAGGCATCCCAGATATTTTTAATAGCAGCAGGATATTCATAGCCAAACTTAAAAGCACTGTCTATCAAAGTGCCGGTAAACTTTGAATATTCCGCCCTTAAGCCAACCTGGTAAGAAAAAGTTTTCTTTTTTGCGGAAAAAGTAGCATAAGCGGCATTCACCATATCGGTGTACTTATAATTATTGCTTAAAGGCAGTTTGGTTTCCTGCCCATTGCCAACAGCAAAAGCATTATAAAAACTTTTTGATTCATTGCGATAACTCCTGATACCAGCCTCTAATTTTGATTCTTCGCCAAAAGGATGTGCATAATCGGCCTGGAAAGTAAACTGGTCATTCTTCCCGCTCCCTTCATTACGAACCCTGGAAGCCGGTTTGTATTCGGTGCCATCAGGAAAAGAAAATGTATTAAGGATAGCGGAGTTTTCCGAGTTGTTCCCGTGATTGTAGGTAATATCAGCGGTCAGTTCCCGGCCCATCTCCGGGAAACTATGTTTATAATTAAGCTTTGTACTGCTTCTTTTAAAAATGGAACGGCCGTTGGCGATACGGCTACCATCGTATTCGGGGATATGACTGCTATTCAGGTATTGCTGTTGCTGCTCTTCATCATTTTTAAACCGCCCGTTTCCAAAATCCTGTGTTACGGATATGGTATTCCTGTTATCAATAAAATAATCGGTACCGAAACGTATGGATTGGAAACGACGGAACCGGTTGTTGACCGTGTTTTGATTAAAATAATCGCTGATACTGCCATTTGATTTATTCTGCCGCATGGTCTCTCCCCTGGCTTTGCCGCCCGACTGATTATATCCCCCGCTCAGAAAAACATTAAATTTTCCCTGCCTCAGATTGAGGTTCAGATTTCCATTAAGAATACGTGGGGTGCCGACAGAAGCCGTAACAATTCCATTTAATCCCACACGTTTATTTTTTTTCAGTACCACATTGATAATACCTCCTGAACTGGCCGCATCATATTTGGCAGAAGGATTGGTGATCAATTCTACTTTTTCGATATTATCGGCAGGTATCTGGTCAAGGGTAAGAATAGTAGGTCGTCCATCTACAAATATCTGTGGTGAAGTATTACGCAATTGTACATTACCATCAATATCCACTTTGACGGAAGGAATATTTTTCATCACATCAATAGCTGTACCACCGGTAGCTGTAAGGCTCTTAGCAACATTATATACTTTACGGTCGATACCCAATTCCAGGATAGGTTTGTTGGATACTACCGTTACGCCACCGAGCACCTGCACATTTGCTTCCAGCTCTATATTTCCAAGATCTTTATCCATAGATGCGTTGTTCCGGCCCTGGTTAGCTGAAGAAGCTTTAATTATTTGTTCGAAGGGTTCATAACCAATCGCAGAGATCACTACTTTAAGATTTTGCCCGACGGGAATATCAGAAAAACTAAAATCACCGTTTGGTTTGCTTAACATTCCTGTTATAATGCTATCCTTATCTGCAATGAAAACCTGCACGGAAGCCGCCTCAACAGGCTTGCTTGTTTTTTGATCAATTAATTTTCCGTAAAGCCGGTTTGATTTTATCTGGAAACCTGGTACATCAGATGCTGGTTGTTGTTCTCTGTCTATCTGCGCATGGATGGTTATAAAAAAGAAATTCAAAAAGAGAACTGTCAAAAAAAATTTCATGCTGGTTGTTTAAAATAAAAAAACGGCACTATGAAATAATAGCAACCACAATTTGCCTGCCAATGAATTTTAAAAGTATGCTGATTTGGATGAGGTAGTTAGTCCCAGCATTTAATAAAGAAGTGCGAAGATAGCACAATAGAAAAGAATAACCCCGATAAAACCGGTAAAAAAATAGAACCGTTTATCAAATAAACCTGTATTATTTCATCTCTTTTCTTTAAGAAGTTTAAGGATAGCGGAAATATCAAAAGGAGAAAACCATTCAAGCTCTTTATCCTTTTTAAACCAGGTCATTTGTCTCTTGGCATATTGCCGTGTATGTATTTTTATTTCTTCAACGGCTTTATCCAAAGAAATTTTGTTATCCAGGTAATTAAACAATTCAGCATAGCCTACTGTTTGCAGCGCATTAAGTTGTTTGAATGGCAATAAGTTTTTTACTTCATCCAATAAACCGGCCTGCATCATCTGATCCACTCTTGTATTGATGCGTTGCCGGAGTTCCTCTTTAGGCAATTCAAGTCCCAGTTTTTTTATAACAAAATCTCTGGTTACTTTTTTCTTTTTTTGAAAATGCAGGATAGAATTTCCTGTTGCTTCGATTACTTCCAATGCCCGCGTCATCCGTTGGGGATTTTGTATTTCACCTGACTGATAGTATGCAGGATCTTTTATTTTTATTTCACGTTGAAGCCATTCCAAACCATCCTGTTTGTACCTTGTAATTATTGTATTTCTTATCTGCGACGGTATTTCCGGTATTTCATCCAGCCCTTCACAAAAAGCTTTGATATAAAGCCCCGTGCCGCCGGTCATCACTACGGTATCATGCTGATGAAATAATTCTTTTGTTTTTTGCAAAGCATATTGTTCAAACGTGGCTGCTGTTACTTCATCCTGTATAGTATGCGAAGCGATAAAGTGATGGGGTACCTGTTGCAATTCTTCTATGGAAGGTCTTGCAACACCAACACTCATTTCTTTAAAACATTGACGGCTGTCTGCGGAAATAATTTCTGTTTGAAAATGCTTGGCCACCTCAATGGCAACAGCGGTTTTTCCGACTGCTGTCGGGCCCGCGATAATGATAACTGTTTTGTTGGGAGGTGATTTCAAGAAAATGTTCAATATTCAATATTCAATATTCAATTCTCAATGAACCGGTACTTCAGCAGTTGAATATTGAACATTGAGCGTTGAGCATTGAATATTATTATTTGTAAAAGCTGTCTATATAAAGTGACACTATACTTCCTCACTTTCCTCTTCTGCTGTACCGTCATCCGCTGTTGTTCCAAGATCCTCTCCATCTTCATCTTTTTCGGCAAATCCATCCACTCCCTGGGTCAAATCATATTTTTCTTCCACATCAGCAAATTTTTCGCCCAGTAATCCTTTGGTACCGTATTGACTGGGGGCAATCCCTTCCGTACGGACAGTAGATGGATAACTGATCCTGGCACTTTCCTCTTTTGATACATTGATCAACTCAACCAGGAATGTCCAGTTTTTATTAAAATCATACCAATAGATAAATTTCTGATTGGGCTCTTTTATTTCAGAGCCGATGGTCGTATCTGCCATCACCAATGGCTCTGCTTTATATTCCTTATCGTATTTTTCAAGGCTTATCTCACGACCCCGCTGCCAATGATCATTGCTGCGAAAAAAGGTCGCCTTATGCTTATTATCAAATTCATAAGCTTTTAATATTGTTTCATGAAGATCACGAAAAGATTGGGTGTGCCGTATAACTACATCACGGTATACACTTTCATCTTCTTCAAAATAGATTCTGAATTTTAAAATAGCCATACTGCGAATTTACGAATTCTTTATTTTCAAATCCATTTCCTTTCCTTTTTCAACGAGCCATGAATATGCATCCTCATATGTATTAAGAATAACCCCATCCAGGATAGCATCTTTCAGCGCATTTTTTAAAATACCGACCGGCCTGGAAGGTGTTAATCCAAATATTTCCATTATTTCTTCACCGCTGATGGGTGGTTGCCAGTTGCGCAAATGATCCTTTTCTTCTACTTCCCTGCAACGCTGCCTGACCATTTGAAAATTTTCCTGGTAGCGTTTTACTTTTTGTTTGTTTTTTGAAGTGATATCGGCATCACAAAGTAACATTAATGCGTCGAAATCATTACCGGCATCAAATAATAAACGCCGTATAGCGGAGTCCGTAATATTTTCTTTTGTCAGGCTGATGGGTCGTAAATGCAGTTCCACCAGTTTTTGGACCAACCTCATTTTTTCGCCTAATGGCAATTTAAGCCTGGCAAATATTTTTGGTACCATTCTCCCACCCACTGCTTCATGTCCGTGAAAGGTCCAGCCATGTCCTTCTTCAAATCGTTTGGTAGCAGGTTTTGCAATATCATGCAGGATAGCCGCCCATCTCAACCACAAATCATTTGTATTGAGAGCAATATTATCAAGCACCTGCAGTGTATGATAAAAATTATCCTTATGGCCAAGCCCGTCTTTATATTCAGCACCTGACAACTCTACCATTTGAGGAAAAATAATTTGTAACAATTCCGTTTTATACAACAGATCAAACCCGATAGAGGGCTTTGCTGAAGCAATGATCTTGTTCAATTCATCTGTGATCCTTTCCTGTGAAATGATTTTTATCCGTCCCGCATTCTCTTTTATCGCCTGCAATGTGTTTTCTTCAATAACAAAATTCAATTGTGTTGCAAACCGGATGGCCCGCATCATCCGCAATGGATCATCACTGAATGTTTGCGCAGGTTCCATCGGCGTTTTGATGATCTTATTCTCAATATCCGTCATACCGCCAAATGGATCGATCAGCTTACCATAATCATTTTTGTTGAGGCTTATTGCCAATGCATTGATGGTAAAATCCCTTCGTTGCTGATCATCTTCTATCGTCCCCGGCTCAACTGCAGGTTTTCGGGAATCGAACCGGTAACTTTCTTTACGGGCCCCCACAAATTCAATGTCGAAAAAGACATCACTCCTAACCCCCTCTCCTTGCTTCGCTCTGCTTGCAATGACGGGAGATATGGCTTCCGAAAAGTTATTTTTATTGGAAAGATTTACTTTTATATGTGCTGTTCCAAAATTTTTAAAATAGCTTACCTGTGGTATCGGATTAAACTGTTTGGCTACAGCTTTTGCCAGTTCAATACCATCGCCAACACATACTATGTCCGCATCTTTTGTTGATCTTCCTAATATTTTATCTCGCACAAAACCGCCGATCAACCAGGTTTCTACTTCCAGTTCTTCGGCAGCACGGGCTATCTTTTTTAAGATCAATAATTCGTTGGATGTGCAATTGATTTCCATAAATGCTACAAAGATAACAGGTACAAGGAACAAGACACAAGAGATAAAATGCAAAGCACGAAACTGTCAACTGTAAATTATTCTCATGGCCTGATCATAGTAATGACGCCATTATTCCATTTGATAACTGAAGATGGTATCGCAATTGTTTTATCATCTTGCCGGTATTTCACTACATAATCAACAGCATTTTTTATTTCAGCAGTTATTTCTGAAAACAATTTTGCCACCCGCTGGCCCGATATATTAGCTGAAGTAGAAACGATCGGTTTACCGAAGCGTTTGATAAGATGTTTACAAAATATATCATTACAAATACGAATGCCTGCGCTTCCATCCCTGGCAATAAGATTATCTGCGAGGCCAATAGCCCCATCGTACACAACTGTTGTTGGCTTCGCATTTTGTTGCAAATAATCAAATACACGCAGGTCGGCATTAGCCACGTATTTTAATACATCCTTTTCCCCTGCTACCAATACGATCATCGCTTTTTCATCCGGTCTTTTTTTTAGCTGAAAAATTTTTTCTACCGCATTTGTATTTGTAGCATCACAACCAATGCCCCACACCGTATCCGTAGGATAAAGAATAATGCCTCCTTTCTTTAATACTCCTAAACAACTCTGTATATCCTTTTCAAAATCCATCAGATTCGTACATTATTAAACATTTAAATTCTGCCTGGCATCAGGCTGGCATTAAACTCCTGTACACATTCATTACTGAAGCTGCGTATTTATCAGGCGCAAATTGCCGTGTGTGTTCAATTCCTTTTTCTTTCATTGCCGCCACTAATTCTTTATCTGAATAGATCCTTTTCATCCCTTCAGCTATTTCTGTAGCGCTGTTAGGATCTACATAATATGCACCGGGACCGCCTACTTCCGGTAAACACGAAACATTGGACGTAATAACGGGAAGTCGGCTCCATAAGGCCTCCAGCACCGGGGCACCAAAGCCTTCAAAAAAAGACGGATAGATCATGGCGATGGCCAGTTGATAAATAACGGCCAGGTCAGGTGTAGATAAAAAACCGGGGTCACTGTTTAAATTTTTATTTTCCGATAAAAAAATAATTTTCTTTTCCAGGTCATGCTGCAGGATAAAATCTTTTACCTGCTGCATGTATTTACCACCATCACCTATTACTACAAGGGGAATATCCAGATCATGACGAAGGAGAAAAAACGCTTTACAGACATTCAGCAAATTTTTTCTTTCAACAACAGAACCTACCGAAAGAAAAAATTCAGCAGGCAATTCATATTTTACAGCAATCCGTTTCTTTTCATTTTCGCTTGCCTGCACACTAAAAACCGGTGAGCAGCTTTGGTAGCATATTTCAATTTTTTCTCCCGGTATTTTATAAAAATCAATGATATCCTCCCGGGTCTGTGCACTAATAGCAATTATTTTATCAGCTTGCTGGCAGGCATACAGAAATTTTTTCCTGTAAATTTTAACGTCAATAGGATTATACTGTTCGGGGTAACGTTCGGGAATTAAATCATGAATAGTAACCACCGATTTAATACCCGTCTTCTGAATGCCGATAGGAATTTCATGACTTAAGCCATGGTAAACATCGATGTTTGTACGTTTTAAATCTTTTTTTATCCAACTGCTCCGCCATGCTGCCCGAAGCATTGTATCAGGTAAACCAGTTGGCAATATTTCATGCAAATTTTTACCCTGCAATTTGTACCGGGAAGATTTTTTTGGATTAAAAAGATAATATTGATGTTCCGGATAATAATCAGCCAGTAGTCGTATGAGTGTACGGCTGTAATGTCCAAGCCCAGTATTGTTGTGGAAAGCCCTTTTTGCATCAAAACCTATATTCATAAATAAATGTACGTATGACTAATGTGCAAATGTGCGAATTAATTTTTTCCCATCCGCATATTTGCAAATCTTCACAACTTGCCCACCAAAGGCGTGGATTAGCTTATTTTCGCAGCAAAATCGAAAAAACAATGAAGGAATTAATACTGGAAGCCTGGAATAACAGGGAACTATTAAAAGAAAACAAATATGTTGAAGGAGTTAAATCAGTAATAGAAGAAGTGGATAAGGGAAGATTGAGAGTAGCATCTCCTACAGAAAATGGATGGGTAGTAAATGAATGGATAAAACAGGCTATTTTGATGTATTTCGGAATTCAGTCCATGCAAACCTGGACTATAGAGCCATTTGAATTTTATGATAAAATGTTGTTGAAAAAGAATTATAAAGATTTAGGTGTTCGTGCTGTTCCGCATGCGGTAGCACGATATGGCGCTTATTTAGCAAAAAATGTAGTACTGATGCCATCCTATGTAAACATTGGCGCATATGTTGATGAGGGAACAATGGTGGATACCTGGGCTACAGTTGGTAGTTGTGCCCAAATCGGAAAAGGTGTTCATTTAAGTGGTGGTGTAGGCATTGGTGGTGTATTAGAGCCGCTGCAAGCTTCCCCGGTTATTGTTGAGGATGGGTGTTTTATAGGTAGTCGCTGCATTGTAGTAGAAGGGGTCGTTGTTGAAAAAGAAGCTGTATTGGGAGCAAATGTTGTTTTAACGCAGTCTACCAAGATCATTGATGTAAGTGGTACAAAACCGGTAGAAATGAAAGGCCGTGTTCCTGCCAGAAGTGTAGTGATCCCTGGTTCTTATACAAAAAAATTTCCGGCTGGCGAATATGGTGTGGGCTGTGCTTTGATCATTGGTCAACGCAAGCCAAGTACTGACTTGAAAACGAGCCTGAATGATGCGCTAAGAGATTTCAATATTTCTGTTTAAAGAAAAATAATCATTTCCTATATTTGCAGCCCCAAACCTGTTTTTGGTTTGAGGTTCGGTGTTTGAAGTTATCTTCAGATAGTAATGTACAACTTCAAACATCAAGCCTTTAACTTCTAACATTCCGCCCGGGTGGCGAAATTGGTAGACGCACTGTCTTCAGGTGGCAGCGTTCGCAAGGATGTGCTGGTTCGAATCCAGTCCCGGGCACCAGAGTGGAAAGCTCCGAAAATTCGGAGCTTTCCTTTTTTCTTCTTCCGCTGTAATCCTTTCCTGGTCTGCATATTAGGGAAACGAGGTTTCTGAATTTTATGGTTCGATATGAAGATTCTGAAAAAACCAATTTTTCTGATAATATCGAACCTAGTATCTGTTGTTTGGCCATAAGGTCCGCTGTGGTAAAGTAATTTGGCAGGTCTTGAAGCAGGTCGCAACAGAAAGCGATTTTTTTTCAAATTCTCCCGTAGAAGCAATTCATCGA
Source organism: Chitinophagaceae bacterium (assembly GCA_036675745.1). Classification (GTDB taxonomy): domain Bacteria; phylum Bacteroidota; class Bacteroidia; order Chitinophagales; family Chitinophagaceae; genus Terrimonas_B. The sequence goes on from JAKFEJ010000482.1 coordinate 8,806, forward strand.
ATTATGAAAGGCAGATATTTAAGAAATCGGAAGTTCGTTTCATTAGAAAAGCTTCAAGCTTTTCTAAGTTGGGCAGTAGAGGATTACAATTATGTAAGACCACATTATAAGCACACCCCAAAAAAACCTGGCGAAATGTATTTTAGTACAGAACTAAAGTTTGATCCTTGTAAGCGATTAAAGAGGGCTTCAGCAAAACGACTAAAAACCAATAAATCAAATTCGTGTGCTAAGTGCTCAATACTGTTCCCTCAGTAATCCCGTTAAATAATTTACATTAATTATTTAAATATATACGATACATCGTAGTGTGATATTCTTGATTACACAAATTCACGATTTCGAATGGTTCGACTCCGGTCATCTCCACATTACCGCGCAACTAAAGACAGAGAACAACGTGTCTTCAAGCGAAGAAAGAAAGCAAGCATCTGAAAGACCAAGGTAATGCCGCGCAGGTATTTTGAACTAGGTTCGCCGAATTTAGCCGATTGACGTATCAATAATAGGCTGCTACAATTAAGTAAGGCAGCCTTTATAAGCTGCCTTACTAGTTTAGTTTTTTTCAAGTATCTACTCTGATTGTTTGATAAGTTTAAGTACGACTTTTTCTTTTCCTTGCAACACTTCTACAATGTATAAACCCGGACGATAAGAAGCCCCAAAAGTCAATGTGCCATTTGCTGCTAAACCTTTACGTACTTCCACTAACCTACCCAAAATATCCATTACACGAATGCTAACAGGCTCATTATTTTTGCCTTTAACAATCAAGGTAAAGTGACCTCGGCTTGGGTTAGGGAATACCTGTGCTTGTAATGTCGCAGCAACCTCTGTTGGAGCGGCAGGCGTGGTAGCTCTAGTTGCAACTGGCGCTGAGCTGCTTGTGTTTGCACGGGTTCCACCAATAACTATCTGGCTGTTAGTACCTACTTTGCTGACAGGATTATTGGCGTCGCTGCCTTGTTCGTTGTCATAGTAAACCTGTCCCGTATTCTTGTTGTATATTTTGACGCGTATCTTATCTATACCGGTGCCATCAAGTGCTCCATCGATAACGGTCATAATGAAGTTGATACCACTTTGACCCCCTGTGATCTTGCCGGTGCCTTTGATCTGTGCCCTTGCACCTCCAATAGATAGGTATTCGAAGTTGAGCGCATTAAACTCCAGGTCTCCCACCTTCAACTCGAACTGTGTTTCTCCTTTAGGATTGGCGGCAGTTTTGAAATAACTAACGGCATACCCAAAGTTGGCTTTGCCTGTTGTAGTAGCATCTGATTTAAGGGCACCTGTGGGTGAAGCGAACCAACCACCTCCGTACGTATAACCTCCATTCGGATCATAAATAACCACAATGGCTTCCATGTCTTCGTTGGTGTTGCAGTAGGAAGTTACCTTGTTCTGATCGGTAATGTTCATCCTTAACTTATAGGTACCGGCTGTAGTGAACTTATATGAGCCTGTTAATTTACCGTTCCTGGTGCCGGAAGGTTCAGTAACCGTACCCTTCACTATTGTATTATCATCAATTACCCATTCACCGGTATGTTTATTGCCTTGCTTATCCCAGAATACCCCACTAAAATTAACTGTTGAACCAATTTTAAAGGAACTACCCGTAATAGGAGCCGTAATGTTATGAGCGATATAAACATCTGTTGATTGCGGTGTACCCATGTTTCCAGAACTATCAACAGGGGTGACCGTGATTTTATATACCCGAGCTTCCTTACCGTTTCCACGTTCTGCCCTGAGTTGTACCAAATGGTCATTGGTTACAATCCAATCCGGCGATTTGTCCCCATCGCTAACTCCCGTGATCGGATCAGTACTCGTAACTGTTACAATGTTTTTAACTGTACCGCAATTATCAGCCGTATTGTAAGTAAGTGTTACATTTTTCAGCTTGTGGTCCGGCGGCCATATTGCCACTATATCGGCAGTTAGGCTGGTGGTGAAAGCCGGCTTATGAATATCCGTAATCGTCACCGTTTGCGTAGCAGATTTAGTGAGGCCGCTCATATTAATGGCTGTATAGGTAATGGTAGTAACTCCCAGAGGGAAGAGATTTCCTGCCGGAACACCGGTTCTTTTTACAATTAATCCAGGACAGTTATCGATCGCTACCGCTGAACCCAGGTCAGCATCTGACACCAACACAGCACAGGAAGAAGGGGTGTTGGTTCTGGCGACCGCAGAAGGTGCAGTGATAGCAGGTCCTTGCAGAGGGTACACCAACAAGCTAGCCGATCCTGAAGCTTTTTTATAGTCGGTAACCGTTACCGTATAAACAGTGTTGCTTGCCGGATTTACTACAATAGATTTTGTAGTATCACCGCCGGGTATCCATTTATGGGAGGCAAAATTTAAAGGTGCGCCAGAAAGGGGAACGCTGGTGGCAGGCTTTATGAACTCGGCTCTCCTACCTGAGAGAGAATTATCCATGACGCTATTCTCCACGTCGCCATCAAACCGGTAGTATAAACCAAGTCCGCCCCTTTCCGGGTCAAGAATGGTGTTCATGGTTGCCTTGATCGAATCTGCATTTCTTCTCGTACTAAAGAGTCGCAATTCATCCATCTCCCCATTGTATCCTGAATGAGTACCCAATCCTGCAAGGTAGAAGTCGGGGAAAATACCTACAAAGGTGCCTGGTTCGTCGTACCAAGGATTCATAAAACGATCAGCAGTTTGGAGCTTTCCTTCCAATTTACCATTAATAAAAATATGCATTGCAGAATCGTAGTAAGAGGCAGCCACGTGCGTCCATACGTTCTTTTCTATATTACTAACGGAACTAAGCTTATAGTCTACAAATGGTGCTATTCCTTTCGTGAACTCATACACGAATTTGCCATCTTGAATAGAGTATCCGAAGAAAGTACCATTGGTCTTAACCGTGTCCCTGGTCAATAAATATTGTGTTCCGCTTACCGATGCCGGCTTTATCCAAACCTCAAACGCAGAGTGAAAATAAACTATCGTACTGCCATCAGGTTTTGTAGTCCAATCCGCACCATAATACGCAAGTCCACCACCACCGCTTCGTTCCGTATTTTGAATAACACCCATATTGGTCCCATCGAAGCTAATGGCACTTTTTGCAGCGCCAGTTGCAGCAAGGGAAACGCCACCTTCCACACAATTGCTGGTTATAATAGGCTCCGGAGGGCCTTCATACACTAAATGCAACATGTACAACGTATCACTAGCCTCTGTTTTGTTACCAACAAAATACCTGGCGGTGTCGGTGGCTGCATAATACGACCGGCCTCTCCATACGAAAGGAAGGGTTGTAGTTACAAAGCTCTCCCTTTTATAATAAATGGTTTTGGTGGTTATTACCATAGGGGCAGTGCTGATGCCATGATGGTTGGCTGCAATAATAGAATAGCCAGTGGCCCGATTGGATGCATAAATAGTACCTATTGAGGAGTATTTCGCCCTGGGAGTGCCCACAATGGAACCGCTACTATCAAGGCGTAATCTTTTGTCAAAATCGGTGAAGTTTACTGTTCCGTTATTAACACCGTTTACGCCATAATTATCCATAAACGGAAAGGAACCAACGCCATGTATATTGGCGGTATAAAGTATAGCGGTTGTATTGTTGATGAGAGATGCCTTTCCACTGTCCACCATGAAAATATGATCTTTCCATTGGTCAAACCAACGGCCGGTAACTGCAGTTACATTTTCGGCTGTATCCACCCTAAGGAGTTGACGGTAGGCCATAAGATACACATTATCATTAGTGCGGTCTATTGCCATACTTAACACCTCTGGTATAACCGCATCTATCCCATTTCCCGGCTTGAACACAGTATAATCTGTCCCTTGTTGCCCAAGACTTGATATGTGCCCGTTAGGCTTAATTTTTAAAATAATGGTACCCATTCTCGGAGAGATATAAATGTTTCCTTTCGAGTCGGCATCCATGTCTATCTCACCGTAACCAAAATAAGGACTGTGGTCCATTTTCATTTGCCCAACCTGGTTTGTAGATAGGTTGAATTTTGTAATTGTCAGCTGTTTGTCAATATCCCCATCCGCAATAATTAAATTATTATCGGCATCAACTGCCAAAGCTTCTCCACTAGTAAAACGTGGTAATCCGTCAAAATTGCTTACAACCCCATCAGGCGTTACTTTCTTAACCTGTAAGCTAGTACCGGCGTACAGATTTCCAGACCTATCCATAGCCATACAGTTTATTGTTCCGCCAACATCAGCAAAAGGAGACCACTCTCCAGAGCTGCTTAATTTAAAGATTTTATGGCTGTAAAATTCAGTGGCGTAGTAAGCGCCATCGGGGCCTTTTACTGTGTTTCTTAGGTGATCACCAGGACCAGCATTGGAAAATTTTATTAAGGTATCTCTTTCTCCCAATTTCATTGCGGGGACGGGGGTGCCGGTATTGGTCATGGCAATAGGGGTTTCAATCGTCTGCTCCCAATACAAAATAGTGTCCTTTATAGCATAACTAATATCGGGCAGTACATCCGAGATTCTGACTGTCATCCAAACGGTACTGTCGCATCCAACATTATTCACCTTCATAATTGAGTCAGTCCCCGGGACTCTAAAGGTTTTACCTCTCCATGTATAAGGTAAATCTGATGCATTCAGATTTACATACAGGTGGTTTTCAGTTGGATTCTTAATGGTCAGGTCAAGATAAATAGTACTATCGCATCCAACGGCATTAGGGAAGACTTTTGGATAAATACCTGTTGTATCGTACTTCACGCCATACCATACATAGTTGGCACAAGCTGTAACAGTTTCAGTAAGGCCTTTAGAAGCTTTTCTGATAATGAGGTTCATGGTTACAACACTGTCACAACCACCCTTGTTTTTTAAGGTACGGGTATGGCTTGTGCTCTCCGTATAAGTGCTGTCATTCCATACATACCGGTCGCATGTATTTGGTGTAAATGAGGTAGCCATAGCATTACAAACAGCAACCACCAATTTTGTACTGTCGGTACCGGCTCTGTTTGAAGCTTGAACGGTATGGGTAACGGGTTGTACCAAAGTATCAGCTGGTGTTCCGCTTATGTTACCGGTCAGTGCATCAAACTGAAGACCTGATACTAGGGAAGGCGTGATGGTGTAATTGAGTACCTTGCCTCCCAAATTTTGAGGGGTGATGGCAGTAATGGGCGTGTTAGGCTGAAGAATGTGTGGAGAGACATAAGAGATCTTTGGACTGATCACCACACTGGCCGTAGCGGCACTGTCGCAGCCTACGGCATTGCGTAGAATAACGGTGTGCAGTCCTTCTTTAGTGATACTGGTGTCATTCCAGGTAAATGGCAATTGGGACAGGTCCAGGTTTAGATCGGTAGTCGATGCAGACAGATTTCTAATTGTAAGTATCAGCGTAGCGGTACTATCATAACCATATTGGTTTTTTGTAAGATACGTTCCAGTACCTGCCTTGTCGTATACAACCTCGTTCCATGTGAGCGGTCCGCAATTATCAATTGTAGTAGTGGAGAACGAAGGCGCCCCTACAGACAGGGTAAAAGTTGCAGGTTGTGCACCCTCCTGGTTAAGTGTGATGGTGTACGTTCTTAAAGGACTTAGCTCTGTAGGCGTTCCGCTGATAACTCCGGTAACAGGATCTATCCGCAACCCGGTGGGCAGGGCTGGAGAAACACTATATCCATAAGCTTCATTATACCAAACTCCTGGTGGAACATAATTATCTTGTATTTGGGGATTTATTGGCGTGATGGTTTTATTGAGCGTTAAAAGATTGTTGGTTGTATAAGTAATATTGTATTGTACCCGAAGAACCAAGGTGGCTATACTATCGCAATCTTCTTTATTAGTAAGCGTGTCAGACTGTGTACCAGCAGCTCTAAATTCTCTATCGTTCCAATAATAAGGCAGATCATTAGGTGTTAATTGCAGATCGGTTGTTGAAGCGGTTGCCTTTTGACGGAATCTAAAGTTTATTAAGCTATCACAACCTGCGGCATTGGGAATCTTTACTGCATAATTGCCAGACACCCTATACACCTGCCCCAGGTAGGTATATGGTCCGCAATGGGCCACTTCTACCACAGACGAAGAGGTTTGCTTAACCGAAAGGTTTAAAGTAGCTAAGCTATCTGCACCCATCACATTTCTAAGCGTGTCCGTTTTTGTGCCAGCCTGCGAAAAGGTTAGCTTATTCCACTTGTAAGGAAGCTCATTAGAACAAATAGTTAGATTGGTGGAAGATGAAGTGGGTTTGTTAATGGCAAGCTTTATGGTAGACTGTGCGGAGCCAACGGCATTGCTGCCGGTAACAACATACGATTGCGTCTCCGGGCTGACTATGTCAATATTATAGTCTTCAAATTCACCGTAGTTTAAATAACTCTCAAATTTGCTCTCTGGGAGTAGCGTCTGTATATCACTAAAAAATGGATAAAATGATAAGGCCTGCTCGGTTGTTCTAACTACACTGTACGGTCTACCATTAGCATCATAAAAAACATAGGAGCTGGCTGCTGTCTTCGCCTCCACGCAATAGATGCGCATTTTAGTTACACCGGCTGTGGCCGAAGCCGGAATGTTTAAATTAAAAACTTCTGCATGCGCATCTCTTTGCGGGGCTGAAGAAATATACGCCCTTTCACCTGAATCGGCAAAATCTCCATCCCTGTTATAATCGATATATACCGCATAGGAGTTCATAAAATTCAATGTCCCCATATTTGTATTTAAACTATAGGGTAACCCCGACACGGGGGCGAGGGTGTTGGACAACCGCATAGAATAGGGGCTATTCGTAAACATTTTGATCGCACCCAATCCACTAAAATCGGTATAAGCACCTGCTGTACCGGTGCCCGGGCCGGCACTGCCCTGCAAGCTTTGAAAGGCAGAGTTATTTTCAAAAATGGCTTTCTGATTACCGTCCGATATTTTAACCTGGGTAAGATCCGCACCCTGTGCTGCTTCAAGCGTCCAGGGAGCAGGGTATTGCGGCGGCGTTTGGGGGCCTACTGCCGGAAGGAGCTGGCTGGAAGTAGTGGCAAGAGGGATACCTGTAATTTCTCCCGTTTGGGCATTTAAGGCAAGACCGGAAGGAAGTGGAGGGGTAACGGAGAACGTTTCAATTATTGAGCCTGCTGTAGTAGGCACAATAGGTTTTATTTGCTGACCGAGACTAAGAATATATGGTTCGCTGTTATAATTGAATTCAGGACTTATTGATAAGTTCAGCACCACCACACTATCGCATCCAAGCGAACTTTGGAGGGTAACAGCCGCCGTTCCGGCACCGTTTAAAACTTTTCCATTCCAGGTAAAAGGCAGTTGTTTTAGGTAGATGGTTCTATTGTCTATAACCGTATCGGGTTTCTCCGGACAAGCCACCACTTCAAACGTAATGAATCCACTTATCAAACTCGAACCCACATGGTTGGTTACGGAAATGCCGTAGGTAGTAGGTTCCCATGGCACCAGAGGAACTCCATAGAAAGATCCATTATTATTGTTCATTCTTATACCGGGCGGTAATATCGGCACCCCTAACACAAGGGCTTTTGGATCACCAATGGCAGATGTAATAGTAAAAATTGTTTCGGAAGTGTTTACGTACTTAATATACAGACCATCACTTACATATAAACCAAAGCCCGACGGATCGATAGCAATGCTGGTTGGATTGGCAAATTTTGCTTCATCAGGATCCATATTCAGCTGGGCCAGAACAAAATAAAAATTCATGGCAAACCCTCCCGGATCTGTAATAGGATTTAGGGATCCGGCGATTCCGGCTAGTGTAGATACGTGTCTGTCCTCATTGATTTCACGAATAGTTCTGTTGCCAAAATCAACAACATATAGTGTTTTAGTCGTTTCATTGTAAGCAACAGCAGTGGGGCCCTTGAACTTTGCGTCAGACCAATCATCGTTATCGAGAAAACCTTCCTGGCCATTACCAGCATAAGTAGTTACTTCGCCATCATTGTCAAACATTCTGATCACATTGTTCCCGGCATCCCCTATGTAAATATTTCCTGCAATATCAATACAAATACCACTGGGCTTATTAAACATGGCATCCTGGCCATCCTCATGATTTACAAATCCAGGCTTGTCCATTTGGCCAGCAATAATTTGCCAGCTACTGGCTTTGCCATCATCATCGAACGTAACCTTTACAATTACATGATGCGTTGCATCTGCCACATATAAATTACCCTCGATGTCCACAGCCAATGCACCCCACACGGAATCTGCCAATCCTAATCCGTCTGGAAGATCCCAGTCAAGTTTCTCCCAATTGCCGGCTCGATTTTTTCTTGCCAGGATTTTCGTATCGTTTTCGGTATTCTCAAATGCAGCATAAACAATGTTTTCATTGTTTGGATGGAGAGCGAAATAGGCAATTTCTTTATTCTCGTTGGCAATTTCCTCGTCATTAAATACAAGGAGGTCGGGACTTTTATAAAAGACCTCTTCGGATCTGGAGTTAAATACCGGTAATCTTTGGGGAGATGACTTAAACGAGAAAAAGCCTTGAACCATATCAGCCGGAGCATTAAAATTTGCGCCTGGCAAAAAGGTACTTGAGCTGGTAAAAATTTTTCCGGATTTGGATACCGCAAGCCCCTGTGCCCCACTTCTGAAATACAGTATATCGGTGCTGCGAACTTTTTCGGCGTAGAAATCTGTCATTCCTGCAACTTCCTTTACCAGTCCTTTTATTTCGGGAGAACCGCCACCCAAAAAATTGGGAGCCGCTATTCCGGGAATCTGATCTATATCAACGCCTGGAATAAAATTAATGGCTGCAGTTGGTGGAAAGGGAATAGGTCTGAATTGCTGTAATGGCTTCCCTACTACTAGTGGGCAGGTATCGCATACAGCCTTTGAAATACTAGCATAATTGTTTATAGCATATTTAATAATGGGCAATGCATCAGCAGGCTGTGCGTGTACGTTTGATATGCCTAAAAATAGAAAGGCGGTAAAAACCAAACCAAACTTCAATTTTCTATTGCAGCTATTTTTCATTGCCAGGTAAAGGAGGAAGAAAATCTTCTTCATAAAGCAGTGTTTGGTTTAAAGGGCTAATTGTTAATAGTGAAATATCCCGAAGTAATAAAACGTGTAACGAAGGTGACTGAATAAATAGTGGGAAACAATCCCTAATATTAGGTATACGATAGGTAGCACAGGTAGTGAAACAATTCTTTTAAATTAGCTGTCAGGTATTTCCATTGCTAATCATTTTCCAATGGGGCAGTAAAAATCTTTAACTTAGTCATGCTGTCAAGTACAGCATCAATATTTTTCTACCTTGCTTTTTTTAAAAAAACTAACCCGCTTATTTTTTGTCCTCCTTTGCAGTTTTTTATTGCCATGCAATCGCTTAGCAGCTCAATCGACTGATAAGGTATTAGCTTTTGATGCGCTTACTACCAATGATGGTCTTTCTCAGGGTATGGTTAATTCTATAATACAGGATCGATACGGGTTTATGTGGTTTGCGAGTAATGATGGCCTAAACCGCTATGATGGATCTAAATTCACGGTATATAAAAACGACCCGAATGACTCCAATTCCATAGCAGAAAATTTTATTAGGTTTTTGTTTGAAGATTCACAAGGCAGGATCTGGATTGCCACAGCCAGCAATGGACTGGATCTTTTTGACCGTGCCACAGAAACTTTTATTCATTTTAAAAATAAAGCAAAAGACCTCAATACAATCAGTGACAACAGCATCACCAGCATTAGTGAAGACAAGGCGGGTGGTATTTGGATAGGCACTTTACATGGACTAAACCGCCTGCTGATTCAAAAAAACAAAGAAATAAAAAATGGAAAGTTGTACCCGGGTGCCGCCAAAACTTTTCTCCAGGAACATACCGTTTCTTTTTCAAAAATAATATTTGACCCCTTAAATCCAGACCGCGAAATATATTCATGGGGGGCTGGTTTTCCTTTGGCTGACTGGCGGGCATCTAATTTTCATATTGATGACCAGGGCCGGGTTTGGGTTTCTGCCCAGGAAAAGTTGTACCGGGTTAAACTGCTACCTAATGGAGGGTATGAAGTGGAAAATTTGCCGGTAGAGGTGTATATGCCGCCTTCGAAAAAACGAAACGGATTTGAAAAATCAGTACAGATTTTTGTCCCTGGTGCCGGGAGAGATGTTTTTTATATGCTGTTTCAAAATGGTGTTACAGAGGTTAATAGCCGAACCGGCAAAGTTCAATTCTTGTCCCAAACATCTTTGAACAATGGAGCATTTTCCTTTCCAGCTGTTTTGGACAATACGGGCAATGTTTGGACAAGCGATGGAAGCGTGATGGGGGTGTTTAATACAATTTTAAAAACCTGGCAAAAAATAAGTTCAACGGATAAAAATCTGGATCCCGTCCTGGGGTATATATCTTGTAGTTATAAAGACAAGCGAGGAAATATTTGGCTGGGCACCAAAGGCTATGGCTTACTGAGATATAATCCGAATAAAAAGAATTTTAATAAAACAGAAGACAGGTACATACGTTTTATGACGCAAGGAAAGGACGAAAAAATTTTGTTTATAAAAGATCCTTATGATGAATTGTTTTGGGAATTTGATCGGGCAAACAATACTACAGAAGTTCCGGTACCCATGTCTGCCCTGGCCAAAAAAGCCTTCACCCATTTCGGGACCAATACCAAGTCTGTATTACAAGATAGGGACGGCAGCTATTGGATAGGACGTGTAGGATTGTATCATTACAATCCGGTTACAAAAAAAGCGGCTGAATATTGGGATCATTATGACGATGTATTCCCTCTGTACGACGACGGCCGGAATAACCTTTGGTTCGGTAATACCAACGGGATTGTACAGTTCGATAAGAAGAGCAAAGTTTCTAAAGAATATACTTTTCCTGCCAAAACAACGATGGGACCGTATGATTATTTACAGGCAATACATCGTGATGAGAAAGGTATTCTTTGGCTGGGTACACTTGAAGGTCTTTATCGTTTTGATCCGGAAAAAAGCACCTGGAAGCAGTACAAGAATATTGGAGGCGTCAAGACCTCTCTCAACAACAACCTTATTTTTTCTATCTGCCCGGATGGCGTACAACCGGATAAGTTTTTATGGATAGGGACAAAGGGTGGCGGATTAAATCTTTTTGACCAGGCAAACGAAACTTTTACGCATTATACAGAAAAGCAGGGTCTGAGCAACGATGTGGTGTATGGAATTTTGACTGATGCAACCAACAATTTGTGGCTGAGCACAAATAAAGGTCTCTCTATGTTTGATACCGATACAAAGGAGTTTAAAAATTACAATGAGGCTGATGGTTTGCAGGGAAGTGAGTTTAACAGAAATGCATTTTGTAAAACAGGCAGAGGGTACCTGTATTTTGGCGGCATTACTGGGTTTAATTATTTTGATCCTGCTAAGTTATCCGGCAGCAACTATGTTCCTTTTGTTTGGATCACCGGAATCAATTTACTTAATAAGCCGCTGCAGTTTGGCGGGCAGAAAGACATACTGACTAAACCGGCTTATCTCACCGATCGTATCCAGTTGAATTATGAGCAAAACGTGATCTCCTTCGAATTTGCATCGACAGATCTTTCTGCCTCTGATAATAACCGGTTTAAGTATCAGCTGGCCGGCTTTGATAAAGACTGGATCCTTTCCGGTAGTACAAACAACGCTACTTATACCAACCTCGATCCCGGCACCTACACTTTTTCGGTTAAAGGAATTAACAATGATGGCACCTGGGATGAAGGGGGAACTTCTATTCAATTGGTTATTCTTCCACCATGGTATGGCACCTGGTGGTTTCGTACAGGAGTTTTCCTTGTAGTGGTATTGGTTGGTTATGCCTTCTACCGGTATCGCCTTACCCAGGCATTTAAACTGCAGGCTATCCGTGACAGAATAGCCGGTGACCTGCACGATGAAGTCGGCTCTAATTTGAGCAACATTTATATATTCAGCAATGTGGCGCAACAAAAAGCAAATGGCAATGATGAAACAGCTCCGCTACTTCAAAAGATAACAGACTACACCCAGCAATCGATGGAAGCCATGAATGATATCGTGTGGATGATCAATACCCGCAATGATCGTTTTGAAAACATTATGATTCGTATGCGCACCCTTGCTGCGGAGTTCTCCGAAGCATCTGATTGCAAATTGATTCTGGACTTTGATGAGGGTCTTAATGATGTTAAGCTGAACATGGAAGAGCGAAAAAATTTTTACCTTATATACAAAGAAGCCATCAACAACACGGCAAAATATGCGGGATGCAAAAGTTTGTGGGTGCAGATGAAATTAAATAAGAACATAGTATCTCTAAAGATCAGGGACAATGGAAAAGGTTTTGATGTGGAGAATAATAATAAAGGAAACGGCATGTTCAATATGAAAAAAAGAGCCGAAATGTTGAAAGGAACGTTGACGGTTGAAAGCACTGTTGGAGAAGGAACTTTCCTTCAACTTAGTTTTAAGGTATAACTTCTTTTTGCAAGACTTATTCTTCTGCTATAAACACTATAAGCTTCTACCTAATATTAGGGATATACAAATAAGAATGGTTACGATAATTTTACACTGTGGCAATTAAAATACTAGTATTCGACGACAACCGCGGACGGCAGGAAGCTTTGCAACTTTTGATAGAAAGTTCGGATGATATGCACTTTGTCGGTGCAAGAGATAATTGCAATGACGTGGAAGCAGACATTCTACAGCTGAAGCCCCATGTAGTGCTGATGGATATTGACATGCCCGGAACAAACGGCATTGAGGGATTGAAACGAATTAAAAAACAGGCCCCTGAAGTTTTCATAATTATGCAAACCGTTTTTGAAGATGACGATAAAATATTTACAGCCATTCATGCAGGCGCAAATGGCTATTTTTTAAAAAAAACAGCCCCCGACAAACTTATCGAAGGCATACGTGATGTGCTGGATGGCGGTGCACCGATGACATCATCAGTTGCACGCAAAGTACTGCATATGTTTACACAACAATCTTCAGATAAAGCCAGGAATCAGTTTGACCTTACGGACAGGGAAATAGAAATTTTATCGCTGCTTGCAAAAGGAATGAGCTATAAAATGATTGCCGATGCAGGCGGCATCTCTTTCCATACAGTAAATGCCCACCTTAAAAAAATCTATGAAAAGTTGCATGTACATTCTGCAACAGAAGCAGTATCCAAAGCATTTTCGACTATCAATCATTTTACTTAGTCACCCTGGACGAGGGCAATATCTCAATAATATCATTTATATATGTAATTATAGCTGAGACAAATTCCACGAAGGTCAAGATGCATATTTCGAGCTTTACAAACGTTTAATCATCTGTAGGAATAACTTATATCGTGTTTTAATACTTCTCCAACAAGTAGTCTCAGTTTGTATAATTGCTCTAAATCAGCCTTGTATTGGTTCGATAATTCTCCAATGTAGGGCACCGAAATAATTCCTGAAATCTTTGACTACAAAGAGTTTCAGGAATTATTCTTTTAAATAAAATCAAGAAGATTACCGTTCTTTCCGATTTTATTCGCTTTCTTCCGTTTAAATATTAAAGAATTGAATACCTTAAAAGTACAATCTCCTGTGGGGATTGTCAAAATAATGCGGGGGCAAAAAAATGCGATAGTTTCTTGTCTCCCCGAATACAATGCTGTAGTGTCCCGAATCAATAATCGTTACATCACTTGCGTATTGAGCATTGACATGAAAAACGAATTGTAACCAAAGAAACAAACAAGCAATTATAATACGTATCTTTTTCATGAAGTTTGAAAAATTTCATCCACCCCGGTCATCTATTGATTTACCGTTACTTTTCGCTTTACCAATGAAGCAATTGGAATACGGCTTTCGTAAAAATGTTTTCGGTGCGAACACCGGGCAAGTCATCAAGCCATACTAATCCATTGGGAAGCCCCTTTAACCGGGTCATTACCCAAAAGGCAATAACGCTTTAATCAATCAAGTTGAAAGTGAAAGATCTAATTATTACGTCTGCATTTAAGCGAAGTGGCAAGATCTGTAAAAGTCATATACATAAAAGGGGACATATAGAAAAAGACTGTCTTTCAACAGTCTCTTGATTAACTCGTAGCAATGTAAGATGTAGTTATAGTTTCACGATCCGTACAGTTTGCTGTTTATTTATTCCTTCCAATTTCAATAAGTATATACCATTTTTCAGGGAACTGAGATTTTTACTGATTGTTGATTCACCCGGAAAGATTTTCCATTGATGTATCAACCTGCCATTATTATCAAACAGTTTCATAGTGCGATAAATGGTATCATCCGGTTTAATAAGAATATCCCCGTTTGTCGGATTAGGATATACGTTCAGATTTGATACATTGCTTTTACTGACCACTTCTATGGTATTGCCTGAAGCTGCTTTATTGTAGTTGATACTCTGTGTTTCGGTTCCACAATTATCAATAACAAACCAATTGAACTTGAAAGTTCCGGACACTACATGTATGCCGGTATAACTTAATGCCGGTAATGTGATCGTATCCGTAATGGTTTGCCATTGGCCGCCAGTAGAGGGAATGGCTTTGATACCAAAATTAAAACTGCTGTGACCAACCTTTATTTGAGCAGGCGCTGTAGAAGATACACGGAAACTGATCCTGTATAATCCTGCTGTTGGAACATTTAAAGTATTATAGGCAAAATAATGTCCTGCAGCAAGGCCCGTAAAATTCTGTCCCCCACCCAGATCCGTGCAGGCTTCCAGCACAGGTCCGGAATGCCGGGCTGAAAAGCTTTCTGCCTCATATTTTGTATTCACAGAGCATTCAACAATGTTTACCCAGGCTGTATCAGTGAGTGTGCCAGCGATAGCAATTACCGGGTAAAGCCCGGGTGCCGAATTAACCGTTACCAACCCTGTGGAATCAATAGAATTATTCGTGCCATTTACTGACCATTGCACTGAAGTCAATGCCGTCGGTTGGTTATTGATGTCGTAACCTCGTGCTGCGAATTGATACGTGCTGCCAACAGCAAGAGTCAACGTGCCGGGAGTCACGTCCATGCGCACTGGTAGTTTGGGCAATTCAGCGCAGTTATCGATCGCAAACCAGTTGAATTTAAATGTTCCCGATATTGCACTAATCCCTGTATAGGATAAGGCCGGAAGTGTCAACGTATCAGAAATGGTTTGCCATTGCCCGCCTGTAGAAGGCACATCAATGATGCGGAAAGTGAATGCACCGTGGCCGATCTTAATTTTAGCGGCAGCAGTGGTAGAGATGCGCAGGCGGATATTGTACCTGCCAGCCGATGGTACTTTAAGAGTACTGTATGCAAACCATTTTCCTGCGGTGATGCCTTCAAAATGCTG
>JAKFEJ010000169.1:0-23950 GCA_036675745.1 Chitinophagaceae bacterium
AACAGCTCCTCATTTTCCAGGAAATATACCTGCAAGCGGGCACTTGGTAAAGAAGCCACTTTAATTTGCAATGGCATATCATCGTTGTCAACCGAGACATTGATACCTGACAGGCGAACCACTTCATGGAGGCGGTGGCGGCGTTCATTGATGGTTCCAAAGCGTGGCATAATACAGCGAACTTCAAATCCATTATCATTCGCTTTTATTGCCAGTTTGTTTACGATCTCAGAAAATTCAGTCAACTCCAGGTAGGGCGACATTTCGTTGGCAATAAATAAAATTCTTTTTTTTGCTGACATGTACTCCCGTTTATGTGAAACGTTTTTAGAAAACGTGTGCGAAGGTACGGTTTTTTACAAGGAATAGTTAAGTTGTGCCGAATTTTGACTCCAACACTATCAATTATGATATTATATAAAAAAGCAATTGACCTGCACAATTACCTTGATATACAGCGTAAACAAGGTAAAAAATATGGCTTTATTCCTACAATGGGAGCTTTGCATGAAGGACATATCTCACTTCTTGGTAATTCAAAAAAAGTTGATGAAATAACAATTTGCAGCATTTTTGTAAACCCAACACAGTTCAACGATTCTGCAGATTTTGAAAAATATCCCATCACATTGGAAAAAGATATCGCCATGCTGGAAAATGCAGGTTGTGATATAGTATTTCTTCCCTCCGTTGCTGAAATGTACCCGGCAGGAACAAATGCTACCATACATTATAACCTCGGGTATCTTGAAACTATTCTCGAAGGACAATACAGGCCGGGGCATTTCCAGGGCGTATGCATGGTTGTTCATCGCCTTCTCGAAATTATAAAACCAGATAATCTCTATATAGGGCAAAAGGATTACCAGCAATGCATGGTCATTAAAAAGCTGATTGACCTTATTGGATATGGTGGCCTGATAAAATTAAACATCTCTCCTACTCTGCGTAATAATGACGGGCTGGCTATGAGTAGCCGGAATATGCGGCTTACTGAAGAAGAAAGAAAAAAGGCAAACGCTATTTATGAAACCCTCTGTTATATTAAAGACAACCTGGGGAACGGGGGTCTATTGGAACTAAAAGAACGGGCTGCTATAATGCTTGCTGACAAAGGATTCGAAGTAGACTATGTAGAAATTGCTAATGCTGATAATCTTCAATTGACAAGTCAATGGGATAACAGACAAAAACTGGTAGCTCTTGCGGCTGCTCATTTGAATGGGGTGAGACTTATTGACAATATTTTATTGAATTAAGCCGCCTGTTTTCTTTTTTTTAAAAGATTTACTTTTGCCGGATGCAGATAGAAGTATTCAAATCAAAAATCCATAGAGCAGTTGTTACAGAGGCTAACCTTAATTATGTAGGAAGCATCACTATTGATGAAGACCTGATGGACGCTGTCAATATCATTGAAAATGAAAAAGTGCAGGTAGTAAATATAAATAACGGTGAACGACTGGAAACCTATGTTATTAAAGGGAAAAGAGGCTCAGGTGTTTGCTGCCTGAATGGACCGGCTGCCCGTAAAGTGGCAGTAGGTGATATAGTGATCATCATTGCTTATGCAACCATGGATTTTGAAGAAGCAAAAACTTTTAAACCATGGATAACTTTTCCTAAAGAAGGAAATAAACTTTAAGTGAATAGCTAATGGTGAATTGCCTTTCCGGCAGTTGTTTTATTTATAATTCACCACGCACATTTTAAGATCCAGCGCATAGCTTTGCTTTATGACAATGAACAAACGGCTCTTAATACTTGTCCAATATCTTTTTTTTCTTGGACTT
This sequence comes from Chitinophagaceae bacterium, assembly GCA_036675745.1. Lineage (GTDB taxonomy): Bacteria > Bacteroidota > Bacteroidia > Chitinophagales > Chitinophagaceae > Terrimonas_B. Next base: position 1,794 of record JAKFEJ010000169.1, read on the forward strand.
GGCGCTTTTCTTGTCTGGTGGTCGGTGAAAGATATTGATAATGAAAAAATGTCTGAAATACGCAGTGCCTTAAAGAATGCCAGGCTTTACCTTATTATCCCTGTTTTCATTATTTTACTATTAAGTCATTATGTAAGAGCTCTTCGTTGGCGGTTGCTAATGGAGCCAATGGGATATAGACCGGGCAAGGCAAATACTTTTTTTGCAGTACTGGTAGGCTATTTAGCCAACCAGGCCGTTCCCCGCCTGGGCGAAGTTTTAAAATGTACTTTACTTGCCCGCTATGAAAAAATACCTGCTGATAAATTAGTAGGTACTATTATCCTGGAAAGGCTGATCGATGCTGTTTCATTGCTGATGATATTTGGCATCACCCTGGCCATCCAACCCGGCCTTTACTCCCAGATCGTCAATACAGTTTTAAATGGCGGCGCTGAAAAAGAAACCAATAAACTACCCGGGTATCTTATTGGTCTTATCTTAATTGGTGTCGTTGCTATTAGCATCGCTCTTTGGATGATAATAAAAAAGAAAAACTTCAACGACTTGCTGGTTGCAATCAAAAAAATCGGCAGCAGAATATGGCAGGGACTTAGCACCATTCAACATCTGAAAAAAAGAGGCCAGTTTCTTTTCCTTACGCTTTTACTGTGGGTCCTTTACCTCTCCGGAGGGTATATCGGTTTCCAGGCATTGCAGGAAACAGAACAATACGGTATTAAAGAAGCTTTCACGGTATTGTCAGCAGGCAGTATAGGAATGATCGTCACTCCCGGCGGTATTGGCGCATATGCTTACCTTATTGAAGCTACCATGCAACTATATGGATTACAACAAAGCATTGCAGTAGCTTTCGGTTGGTTGTTATGGTTGGCCCAGACCGTCGTAATTCTTATTGGCGGCCTGTTAAGTTTTGCTGCGTTGCCGTGGTATAATAAAAGAAAACAAGTCGTGAGTCCTGGGTCGTGAGTCGCAGTTTATTTTTGGGTGCTTACTTAATATTATATGTACCCGCTATTCCTCGTCCTGACTCCCATGTACAGACAGGGCAAGCCTTGTCTCTCACTCTAAAAACTTAACGCTGTCTCTTGGGCTTGTTAATTAACTTTAAGGCTTATTCCAAATAGTATAAACTTTCATGGCCCATCCAAAACAAAAAACCATCGCAAGGGATATAAGCTGGCTTTCTTTCAATGCAAGAGTATTGCAGGAAGCCGCGGACGATAAGGTTCCCTTACGTGAACGCATTCGTTTTCTCGGAATTTTTTCTAATAACCTTGATGAATTTTTCCGGGTACGTGTCGCTACTTTAAAAAGAATGATGCAGGTAAGCGGAAAGGCCAACATGCACCTTGAAACTGATCCACAACAAATATTGGATGATATACAGATGACGGTATTGAATCAGCAAAGTGAATTTGCCCGTATCTGGGAAGATGTGCAACAGCAACTTAAAGAACAAAAAATATTCCTGGTCACAGAAAATGAGCTAAGCCGTGAACAACAGGAATTTGTAAGAGACTATTATGATACAGAAGTAAGTTCCAGTATCATACCCTTAATGATAGAAAATATCCCCCAACTTCCCAACCTGAGAGACAAATCCATTTACCTGGGTGTAGTAATGTGGAAGAAAGAAAGCGCATTAAGAAAAAAATATGCGCTGATAGAAATTCCCAGTCGTGTTTTAGGAAGGTTTGTTATACTCCCTTCCAGGCCCGATGAACACAGGATCATCCTATTGGAAGACGTGATACGTTTTAATTTGCCTGAAATATTTTCTTATTTTGGTTACGATCAATACTATGCCCATGTATTTAAGGTGACACGGGATGCCGAACTTGATATTGACAGCGATATCTCTACCAATATCATGGAAAAAATTGAAAAGGGATTGAAGAACAGGCGCAAAGGCAAACCTGTCCGTTTTGTATATGATAAAGAAATGGATCCGGGCTTGCTGGAATATCTCACCCGTCGCTTAAGTCTTTCTAAAAAGGATAATCTTATTCCAGGTGGACGAATTCACAACTTTCGGCATTTTATGGATTTTCCTGACCAGGTCTTTAAAGTAAAAAGGCCCCGGAAAAAACCATTTGATCATCCATTACTCACGGAGCGTCGCGTATCCGATGTAATACTGGAAAGAGATGTTATGCTGCACCTGCCTTATCATTCTTTTACACCACTTATCGATATTATCCGCGAAGCGGCTATAGATCCTGATGTAAGTACTATAAAAATCACCTGTTACCGGCTTGCACCACAATCAAAGATCATCAACGCCCTGGTAAATGCTGTAAGAAATGGGAAAGAAGTAGTGGTCATGCTGGAACTACGTGCCCGTTTTGATGAGGAGGCTAACCTGGAATGGAAAACAAGACTGGAAGAAGAAGGCGCCAAAGTCTTATTGGGAATGCCAAACATGAAAGTACATTCCAAAATTTGCATGATCAGGAAAAAAGTAAAAGATAAAAATGTATTGTATGGTTTTGTGAGTACCGGCAACCTGAATGAAAGAACAGCGAGGGTATATGCTGATCATTGTTTACTCACTTCCAATGCCAAGATAATGACGGATGTCAGCCGTATATTCAATTACCTGGAGCATTATAAATCTGATAATCATTCGCTGAAAAATTGTACAACCATTATACCCAGCCCGCAAATAACCAGGAAAGAGATATATAAACTGATTGATGATGAAATCAGGCATGCAAAGAAAAGTAAAGCTTCTGGTATCGTTCTAAAAATGAATTCTCTTTCAGATGAAGGAATGATCGATAAATTATATGAAGCAGCCCGTGAAGGCGTACCTGTCAAATTGATCGTTCGGGGTATTTTTTGCATGCTTTCGGAAAATAAAAAAATCAAACGACAAGTGAAAGCTATCAGTATTGTAGATGAATATTTGGAACATGCACGGGTGTGGGTATTTCATAACAGGGGTAAAGAAAAAGTTTATATATCTTCGGCAGATTGGATGTTGCGAAACCTGGAGCATCGTGTAGAAGCCACTTGTCCTGTATGGGATGAAGAAATAAAACAGGAGCTGAAAGAAATACTGAACATACAATTGCAGGATAACGTAAAAGCAAGGTGGCTCGATAATGACTTGAAAAATGAATATGTAAAAACAACGAAAAAGAAAATTCGTTCCCAGGTTGAAACATATGATTATCTGTACAAAAAAACAATAACCCAACGTGAGACTGGCAGCCATTGATATTGGAAGTAATGCAGCAAGATTGTTGATCAGCGATGTAATCCCGGGTTCGCAGGCTGCGCCTGATTTTCTGAAAATAGCCCTTGTCCGTGTTCCATTACGCCTGGGTTTTGATGTATTTGATAAAGGTGAAATATCTGCAACAAAAGCAAGCAATGTTATTAAGACAATACAATCTTATAAATTATTGCTGGATGTGTATGGTGTAAAACATCTGAAAGCATGCGCCACTTCTGCTATGCGTGATGCATCCAATGGGCAGGAAATTATTAAAAAGGTTAAAGCCGAAACTGGTATTGAAATCAAGATCATCAGCGGACAGGAAGAAGCTTCGTTTATTTATGAAAATCATTTTGCGGATGGGTTGACCAGGGAGGAATCATATCTCTACATAGATGTAGGTGGCGGCAGTACCGAACTCACTTTTTTTAGTGACGGCAAATTGGTTTTCAAAGAATCTTTTAATATCGGGACCATCCGCTTATTAAAAAACCAGGTGTCGGAAGCTGGCTGGGATGAAATGAAAGAATTTATAAAAACGAAAACGAAAGGATTCCATCATGTTTCTGCCATCGGTACCGGGGGCAATATCAACAAAGTATTTTCTATTTCCAAGCGCAAAGAAGGCAAACCGCTTTCACTTGAACTATTGCGTGATTATTATAAAGAGTTCAGCACTGTTTCTTTAGAACAAAGGATGAGTTTATACAAATTCCGTGAGGATCGAGCGGATGTGATAGTTCCTGCTCTGCTCATTTATGTCAATGTGATGCGTTGGGCAGATGCACAGGAAATTTTTGTTCCCAAAATAGGATTAGCCGATGGTTTGATCCATTCCCTCTACGAAGAAATAAAGCAGAAGGGAGCAGAAGTTTGATTTTCTCTATTTTTACGCCTCAAAAAAAATCAATGTCAGTAAATAAGGAAGTAAAACGGATAACTACCAATACATTGCTAAAGATGAAAGAAGCAGGAGAAAAGATCTCTATGCTTACTGCTTATGATTTTTCTTTTGCAAAGATCATTGATGGTGCGGGGATCGATGTCATTCTTGTTGGTGATTCGGCGAGCAATGTAATGGCAGGACATGAAACTACTTTACCGATTACGCTGGACCAGATGATCTATCATGCATCTTCGGTTATCAGGGCAGTTGAAAGATGCCTTATAGTAGTTGATCTCCCCTTTGGTTCTTATCAATCCAACTCAGATATTGCCCTTGCTTCCGCTATACGCATTATGAAAGAAACCGGGGCTCACTCCATAAAATTGGAAGGCGGTGAAGAAGCATTGGATGCAATAAAGAAAATTGTCTCCGCAGGTATTCCTGTTATGGGACATCTTGGCCTTACTCCTCAATCCATTTATAAATTTGGCACGTATGCTGTAAGGGCAAAAGAGGAAGCGGAAGCGGAAAAATTGAAAAAAGATGCAAAATTGCTGGAAGAAGCCGGCTGTTTTGCCATAGTGCTTGAAAAAATTCCAGCTATGCTGGCAAAAGAAGTTTCTGAAAGCTTACATATTCCTACGATCGGAATTGGAGCCGGTGGTGAGTGTGATGGACAAGTGCTTGTTATGCATGACATGCTAGGAATTAATACAGAATTCAAACCAAGATTTCTCAGGCAATATTTGAATATTCATGAACAAGCCACCAAAGCTGTTCAGCAATACATCAGTGATGTAAAAAGCAAAGATTTCCCTAACGAAGCAGAGCAGTACTAACGCTACTGTTTGAGGTTCGATGTTCGAAGTTTGAGGTTCTTAATTCGAACAAACTAATTTTATTGTACCGTTTTAGCAAAAGAACCCCAAACATCAAACCTTAAACTTCTAACTAACTTCTTCTTTACCTTTGCATTTCTAAAAAATAAACTATGGATTTTCTAAAAGCGTTAGGTCTAAATGATACAAACGAAGGTGTAAGTACAGGTATAAATTGGATCAGATCAAAAGGAGAAACGATCAGTTCCTACTCTCCTGTTGATAGCAAATTAATTGGCAATGTAACCGCAGCAGATAAAGAAGCTTATGAAACAGTGATAGCAAAAGCAGAAGAAGCTTTTAAAGAATGGAGAACATGGCCCGCACCTAAACGTGGCGAAATTGTAAGACAGATTGGCGAAGCCCTGCGACAAAATAAAGAACCATTGGGCAAACTTGTTTCATACGAAATGGGAAAAAGCCTGCAGGAAGGTTATGGTGAAGTACAGGAGATGATCGATATCTGTGATTTTGCTGTTGGTCTTTCCAGGCAATTACATGGACTGACAATGCATAGCGAACGTCCTGCACACCGTATGTATGAGCAATACCATCCGCTGGGCATAGTGGGAATTATTTCAGCTTTTAATTTCCCTGTAGCCGTATGGAGTTGGAATAGTATGCTGGCATGGGTTTGCGGTGATGTATGCATCTGGAAGCCTTCCGAAAAAACACCTTTGTGTGGTATAGCCTGTCAAAACATCATCAAAGAAGTATTTATTAAAAGCAATGTGCCGGAAGGTGTAAGTGGATTGATCATCGGTGGCCGTGAAGTTGGGGAGTGGATGAGTAATGATACAAGAATTCCATTATTGTCTGCTACAGGTTCTACAAGAATGGGTAAAGCGGTTGGCGCTGCAGTAGGTGCAAGATTGGGAAGAGCCTTATTAGAATTAGGAGGCAATAACGCCATTATCATTTCAAAAGATGCAGACTTTGATATTGCAGTTTTAGGATCTGTATTTGGCGCAGTAGGTACTGCGGGTCAACGCTGCACTACCACCCGTCGCTTAATTATTCATGAAGATGTGTATGATAAAGTAAAAACAAAATTAGTTTCCGCTTATAACCAACTTTCTATCGGTGACCCGCTGAATGAAAAAAATCATGTGGGGCCGCTGATCGATAAGGATGCTGTAAAAATGTATTTAAACTCTATTGACGCATGTAAAGCTGAAGGAGGAAAATTTATTGTAGAAGGCGGTGTATTAGAAGGCAACGGTTACGAAAGCGGATGCTATGTAAAACCATGCATCGCTGAAGCAAAACCAGGCTATAAAATTGTACAGCATGAAACCTTCGCTCCTATTCTCTATTTGCTGAAATATAAAACGATAGATGAAGCTATCGCTATTCAAAACGAAGTGCCGCAAGGGTTATCTTCTTCAATCATGACATTAAACCTTCGTGAAGCAGAACAATTTCTTTCCGCTGCCGGCAGCGATTGTGGTATTGCCAATGTTAACATCGGTACTTCGGGAGCAGAGATCGGTGGTGCATTTGGGGGAGAGAAAGAAACCGGCGGTGGCCGTGAAAGCGGCAGCGATGCCTGGAAAGCCTACATGAGAAGGCAGACCAATACGATCAACTATAGCACCAACCTGCCTTTGGCGCAGGGAATAAAGTTTCATGTATAGATACTAAAAAGCAAAGTATTCCGTTCGTATCTATCTAATGGAATACTTTGCTGATTCTTTGTTTTTTGCAAATTATTTGCAATTTTTACAGCAAAACAATATCCATCAACCCTAACTGCTATCCATGAAAAGGATTTCTCTTGTTGTATCATTAAATCTTTTCTGCTTCCTTTTTTCTTATTCCCAATTAAGAGTTGCTATTGTAGGCGGCGGTCATCAGTCAAAAGTGCTGGAGGAAAATAATATTCCCGGCTGGGATACCATACAAAATAATTATTCCGGGAGAAATGGGGTGCATGCCGGGTTTATAGCCGATCTCCGTCTTTCCGAAAAATCAAACTTCTATTTTCAACCAGGTGTCCTTTTTTTCACCAAAGGCCGAAATTACCAAACCAGGGTTGTTGATTCCACGGTAGTTCTCAAGACTGTTACCGGCGCCGGAAGACCGCCTGCAACGGACTCAATTGTCAATACTACTTACTACGAAACAAGGAAACAATTTGTAAACTATATCGATATTCCGCTTAATCTCGTGTACAAAATAAGGTTGGCTAAAAAGATAAACTTTATTTTGGGAGGCGGGCCTTATGTGTCTTTTTTCTACGATGGTTTTGATAAAAGAGAAAACATATTGGTTGATGTAAAATACAGCACCGACGAAAATAATGACCTCCCTGTTGGCAAAGGTTCGGGAAAATATTCCATCCTCGATTTCGGAGTAAATGGCTTAGCCGGTTTTGAATTTGGGCGGGTATTTTTAACAGCTAACTACAGCAGGGGCCTCAAAGATTTTTACAAGCCTGCAGATTATACAGCCACTGATTACAAACACGAAGTAATGGGCGCCACATTAGGTATATTTCTTGGCAAACCTGTTCAAATTACTCCAAAGGATAAAGATGCGGATGGCACACCGGATAAAACTGATAAATGTCCTGACATCGCAGGCCCGGTTAAATTACTCGGATGTCCTGATACCGACAATGATGGAATAACTGATACTGAAGATAAATGCCCGGGCGAAGCAGGTCCTGCTGATAACAACGGATGCCCTTATACCGATAAAGATGGCGACGGTGTATTGGATAAAAATGATAAATGTCCTGACATTGCAGGCCCGGCAGACAATGAAGGATGCCCCTACCCTGACACTGATCAGGATCAAATCTTAGACAAAGATGACAAGTGTCCCGATATAGCAGGTCTTGCCCGCTACCAGGGTTGTCCAATACCTGATTCGGATGGAGATGGCATAAACGACGAAGAAGATAAATGCCCTGGTGTAAAAGGTGTAGTTGAGAAAAAAGGATGCCCTGAAGAGATTGAAAAAGAAATAGTAGAGAAAGTAGAATATGCAGCTAAACGAATCCAGTTTAAGGTGAACAGGGCCGAATTATTAACTGAATCATTTAAAGTACTGGATGATGTAGCCGCTATTCTGAAAAGCAATCCTGAAATAAAAGTTTCAATTGAAGGGCATACAAGTAGTGATGGAACTTATGCCACAAATATGAAACTTTCTGAAAGCAGGGCAAATAAAGTGAAAGACTACCTTGAATCCAAAGGAATCGATGCTGCCCGTTTGTCGGCTATCGGTTTTGGCCCGGATAAACCGCTTAATGCCAACAAAACAATGGCAGAAAAAGTTAAAAATCGTCGGGTGGAATTGAACTTAAGCAACTAATAAAGTCAAACTTTCGTCAAAAATTTTCCAAAACCTTGCCCCGGTTGAGCCGGGGCAGGGTTTTCTTTATTACTAAAATGTATGAGTGGTAAACACTAATTTTGCAACTTTGCCCAATTTTGTAATTAATAAAACAATAATAAGAAATGAAGAGTTTATTGAAACGTACCCTTTTATTCGCTGCAGGTGGTTTAATAAGCATGGGGCTTTTTGCCCAAAAGAAAGAAGTGCCGAAAGGATGGCATCTGCTTGATCAGAAAGATAGCGGTTATTACGGTATAAGCATTGATAAAGCATACCAGTTTGCGAAATCAAAAAACCTTAAAAGCACTCCCGTTATTGTTGCAGTTATAGATTCAGGCGTGGATACTTTACATGAGGACCTTAAATCAATTCTCTGGCGAAATCCTAAAGAGATTGCGGGAAATGGTATTGATGATGACAAAAATGGTTATGTAGATGATATTTACGGTTGGAATTTTCTAGGTGGCCGCGATGGAAGAAATGTAGAAAAAGATTCTTACGAAGCAGCCCGTGTTTATCACAGGCTCAAAAGCAAATGGGAAGAAAAAGATATTGCTTCAGGAACTCTCTCTGCAGATGAAACGAAGGAATATAAAATGTGGCTTAAAGCCAAGTTTGATATTGTAGGAGAAATTAACCCGCTGGAAGTAATCCAGGTGAAAAGAATGTACAAGGACCTGAAACTGGGTGACTCCGTTATCCGTAAGGATCTTGTAAAAGAAGAGTACAATTGTAAAGATCTTTCTGATTATACGGCAACCAGTGATAAAGCAAAAAAAGTAAAAGCTATCCTTCTCAATATCTGCAAAGGAAATGACAATGATGATATCTCAAACGTTATGATATTGGACGAACTGGAAGGAGACATTAATAAATTTGAGGCTGTTGATAAAGCGCCAAAAGAATACCGTAACGATATTGTAAAAGATAATTACAACGATTTCAACGATAAATTTTATGGGAATAATAATGTAATGGTCGGCAATTCTGCGGCTTTACATGGAACCCATGTTTCCGGTATTATTGCTGCGGTAAGAAATAATGGCCTTGGTATGGATGGTGTAGCGGATAATGTAAGGATCATGACGGTTCGTGCGGTTCCTGATGGCGATGAGCATGATAAAGATATTGCATTAGCTATCCGCTATGCGGCTGACAATGGCGCTAAAGTAATCAATATGAGTTTTGGCAAGGGCTTCTCCCCTGAAAAAAAATGGGTGGATGATGCTGTAAAATATGCCGAAAGCAAAGGCGTATTGTTGGTTCATGCAGCAGGCAACAGTCATCAAAACCTCGATTCAACTTACAACTTCCCCACTCCTGTTTTTGAAGAAGGAACAAGGGCTCCAAACTGGATTACAGTTGGCGCCAGTGGCGACCCGAAAGCAGGAGGCCTTACAGCCAGTTTTTCTAATTATGGAAAAAAAGAAGTGGATGTTTTTGCTCCTGGTGTAAGAATATATTCAACAGTTCCCGGCGGCAATACTTATCAAAATCTGCAGGGAACCAGCATGGCATCACCGGTAGTAGCTGGCCTGGCTGCGTTTATTATGCAATATTATCCAAAACTTTCTCCGCAACAGGTCAAGATGGTGATTGAAAAATCATCTAAAAATCCTGGTGTAAAAGTAAAAGACCCTGGAACAGGTGAAGAAGTAGATCTGTCCGAACTAAGCAGGTCTGGCGGAGTGATCAATGCTTACGAAGCTATCAAACTGGCTTCTACTTTAAAACCTGAAACAAAAAAAACAACCAAGCCTGTTAAATCGAAAGTGAAAGCAAAGGTGAAGGGATAAAAAAAATTAAATAGAAAAACCCGGTACTGCCAGAGATATTTTCTGGGTACCGGGTTTTCTTTATTACAGAACTCAGTTTTCCAGTATGAAACACAAGAAGAAACCACGTTTTATTTTACAGGATTAATTTTATCTGAGTTTTCCAAGTTTATGTAATATATCGGCCATTTCATTGGGACACTGCGTACCAATAAGAAGCTTTGAGCCATCCTTAAAAACAATTTGTATTCCCACATTACCTGAAATAGTATAGGCTTTTCCCATTGGGCCAATTCGAATACCCCTGCCACCAGAGTCTGTGAGTGGATTATATTCTCTTATATAAAGTTCCTTAATGTTGTTCCAGGTATATTTATTAAATGAAATTTCAAAAGGAGTGAACCGAACATAAATACCATCCGTCCTGATTTGGGTTATCAACCTGATGTCACTGAAAATACTTGCTATTATACAAATAAGAAGCCCCACAAAAAATGCGGTCGTTATATTCCCAAAGCTCCCCTTTTGCATAATAAGGTTCAGTATCAAAGCGACTGCAAAAATCCCTGCTGTCACTTTAAAAAAGTTCCTGATGCTTTTTCTATCAGAACCCTGTATTTCTTCAAACAGGATTTCAGTGTCCATTTACTTTCAGAATGATTACTCAAATTTAAGCTTGATATCAATGATAAGCCGGAATGAAATTATCTAACTGGTTTTTAGCGAAAAATCCGAACTTTCATCTTTCTAAACTACAAACATTAAACTATAAACCTTAAACTCTTATGCGCCCCGATCCTTCCCGTGTAGGTACCTCGTTTCATAACTATATTAATCAGGTAACAGAAGATGAACTGGCCGAAGCATTTGATAAACAAAGCGCTTCTTTTGTTCGTTTTCTTGAAACCATCCCGGTAGAAAAATATGATTATCGCTATGCCCAAGATAAATGGACGATCAAAGAAGTGCTTCAACATATTATCGATGCGGAAAGAATTTTTTCTTACCGGGCTCTGCGTTTTGCAAGAAAAGATACCACTCCCCTGTCGGGCTTTGATGAAAATTTGTTCGCCGCAAATGCAAAAGCCGACGCAAGACCCTGGGATAAATTAGCCGAAGAATTTAAAGTAGTCAGAAGATCGTCTGAATTATTATTTAACTCCTTTGATGAGGACCAGTTACAGTCCAATGGCATTTCTTCTAATAGCCCGAACTATGTTTTAGCTCTTGGCTTTATTGTTATCGGTCATGCCATGCATCATCAAAAAATAATTAAGGAAAGATACTTGTGAACAGTTGACAAGTAAAAAGGTTGATAAGTTAATATGCGGCGACCGCACTTATCAACTTATCAACCTATCAACTATTTTCCTAATCCCTTTTAATCTTAGAAAGCTTTCTTAGGTAGTTCTTCTACCGGCTTAGTTTTAACCAGGTTTTGCTGGTTGATAACGTCATTAACTACTTTCACCGCCTGATCAAGATAAATATCCTTGCTGAGATTTTTCAGCCATTGATTAAACCGGTCTTGTTTGTTTTTATCATCTGCCCAACGGTTTGTTTCGCCAGGTAAAGCAGTTACGTTGATCTCAGTTTTTAATTTCATCAGGGTATCATTTTGTGCAAAAGTGGCCCTGATCTTTTTTTGTTCTTTCCTGTATTTATTTAACTGGAGTGAATACTGTTTATTATTTTGCTGAGCCAGCCATTCAGTATTTTCTTTGATCAGCTTAAAAGATGGATCATTCTCCAAACGACGGTTACTCAGTTGCTGAATCGTTTTGAGATCATATCCCGCATTCCATGCAGAATAAGGAGATTTGTTGATTTCATCCCATGGTAATGCATCGGGATTATCTTTCTCTCTTACTTTCAAATGTTCTAATTGATCGGGCAGAACAATATCAGAAGTTACCCCGCGCAATTGTGTTGAGCCTCCATTGATACGATAGAATTTTTGCAGGGTCAGTTTTACAGTACCCAGATCAGAATTTGACATGGAAAAGCCTGTTTCAGGATCAAGACCAATATTGCGTTGAACAGTTCCCTTGCCATAAGTAGATGTGCTGCCAATAACCACACCACGACCATAGTCTTGTATTGCAGCTGCAAATATTTCAGAAGCTGAAGCACTGAACTCGTTTACCATCACTGCCAGTGGACCAGAATATAAAACTGACTTGTCTTTATCTCTCAGCACAGCTGGTTTATCTTCTCTTGCCTTCACCTGTACTATCGGGCCTTCTTCAATAAACAATCCTGCCATTTGAACCACATCATATAAAGAACCACCTCCGTTATTACGAAGATCGATAACGATACCGTCTACCTGCTGCTCCTTGAGTTTTATCACTTCTTTTTCCACGTCCTTATAACTGCGGTTTCCATTTGCATTTTCAAAATCAGCATAAAACTCAGGAAGAAAAATATAACCAATTTTAGAACTCCCGGATTTTACTACAGCGCTCCGTGCAAATGTTTCATCCTGTACTATCTCGTCACGGACAAGAGAAACAACTTTAAGTGAACCATCCGCTTTTTTAAGCGTCAGGCTAACTTCCGTTCCTTTTTTACCACGGATCAATTTTACAGCATCCGTTACCAAAAAGCCTGTAAGATCAACAGGCTCTTCCTTCCCCTGTCCTACTTTTTGAATAATATCTCCGGGTTTCAGTTCACCGGATTTCCATGCAGGCGTGCCGGCAACGATGCTTGTTATTTTAATATTTCCTTCATCATATTGAAGTTGAGCGCCTATCCCAAAAAAACGTCCGCTCATTTCTTCATCAAAGTATCTTTTATCAACCGGCGGAAAAAACTCTGTATGCGGATCCATCGTATTGGTGATAGCATTTACAAATACGTTGAATTTATCATCATCACTGAATTTGAAACGAAACCGCTCAAACAACCGATCAATTATTTTCTTTACTTTTTCCCGGGCTTCTTTTTCAAGTACTGCATCTGTTTTTACAACAAATCCTTCCTTGCCTTTATTTTTATCCCTGATATCCAGCAAATCGGAATAACGTTCCAATGTCAGGAATTTCAGCTTCTTTCTCCAGCGTTCTTTAATCTCGGTTGCAGAAGCAGCATATTCCAATTTATCTCCATCCAATAATACTTCCTCATCAACAGTAAAATCAAAAGGTTGGGCAAGTATCTCTTTACAAACAGATGCCGCTTCTTCCATACGTATGGTAAATGTTTTTCCTGCAGCAAGAAAGAATTCAACCGGGGCTCCTTTTATTTCTTCATCAAGCTTCGTTTCATATTTTTTTTGCAAAGCGGTTATATCACTTTGTAAAAACATGTTTTTTTCCGGATCAATATCGCCAAGATATTTTGTAAAAATTTTTTTAGAAAAATCATCATTGATATCCTGCGGGCTGAAATGCGCCTGGGTAAGCATATCACCTACAAGCTTTAAGATTTGTTCATATTTACCGGGAGGAGTTTTTGTCCCTGTTCCCATAGTTTGAAATGCCAGGAAAGAGCCTGTCAATACCATCAGGATCACAATTGGAAGTCGCTTCATATTCAAAAGATATTTTAGTGCATTATGCATATCCAAAAATAACGCAAAAACAATGGTTTTAGTGCTTTTGCAGGCTTTTAACAATGGTTTTTGATAAGCGGAAAAGTGAGGTCAGAAGTATGAGGTAAGAAGTCAGAGCCTAGAGACCGTTTTCTCAATTTGGCTTTTTGACTATTCCCTCCCATATCTGACTTCTTACTTCAGACTTCCGGTTTCTGAACTCTTTCTCTAATTCTGATTTTCGTTGCTTCCTATTTTTACCTATTTTTGCTGCTCGAAAAATGGTGGTTATAGCTCAGTTGGTTAGAGCACCAGATTGTGGTTCTGGGGGTCGCCGGTTCGAACCCGGTTAGCCACCCTACTTAAACCCTGATCCCGAATAATCGGGACAGGGTTTTTAAATTATATCTAATTAGAAAATGAATTACTGGCTTTTTTTAATTCCGTTACTCTCTGCATTTATTGGCTGGATTACAATAAGATTAGCCATAAGACTATTGTTTCGGCCTTACACTCCTAAAAAAATATTTGGTTTTTCATTACATGGCATATTTCCTGCACAAAAAATGGAAATAGCAAGGCGGGCAGGAAAATATGCAGATCAGCAGTTTTCCTTATCGGATATAGAACATAAAATCAATGATCCTAAAAACTTTGCAGCCGTAAAACCAATGATAGAAATTCATATAGATGATTTTTTAAAGAATAAGCTGAAAGAGCAAATGCCAATGATCAGCATGTTTATTGGAGATAAAACAATTAATACCCTCAAAACAATTTTCATACAGGAAATAGAAACCATTTTTCCACAGGTCATGCAACAATTCGCTGGTAACCTGAAAAATGACCTGAACCCCGAACAAATGGTAGTTTCAAAAATAGCCAACATCTCCCCGGAACAGTTCGAAACAGCAGTTTATCAAAGTATCAGCAAGGAAATTCGCATGGCTTCCTTTCTCGGAGCTGCTATCGGATTATTGATTGGCATCATTCAATTAACAATTATCCTGCTAATTCATTGAAATAAATTGAAATTCTTCCCCTTTATAACTTAATAATTGCCTTTCCTGTATTTGTCATCCCAACCTCAGCAAGTTCTGACAACTTTGGGCGTCAAATTTTCACATAAACAATCACATGAAAAATATCTTTACTGCCTTATCCTTAATTTTTGTTTCAATAGTATCTGCCCAACCTCCCGCAGGAGGTGGAAATCGTAGCCAGGGGCAACAACTTTCCGGCCGTCTTTATGGTAAGATAGTTGAAGCTACATCTGGCAAAGCCGTAGAATTCGCTTCTGTTCAATTATTACAGACTAAACTTGATACACTCACCAAACAAAAAAAGGAAACTGTTATTGGCGGTATGCTAACAAGGGCTAATGGTGATTTCAGCCTGGAAAATGTCCCCGTTTTCGGCCCATTGCAATTAAAAGTGACAGGTATTGGCTTAAAAGAATACACACAAAATGTTTCTTTTGATCTGAAAAGAGGGGGCGATCCCAGTGCTATGATGAATGCTTTGGATAAAGATCTCGGCAATATCAAAATTGAAATTGAAGAAAAAGTTCTGGGTAATGTAACAGTGACTTCTGAAAAACCGGGACTTCAATTAGGTATTGACCGTAAGATTTTTAATGTGGATAAAAATCTTGTTTCTGCAGGAGGAACCGCCGTAGATATCATGCGCAATATCCCTTCGCTTAATGTGGATATTGATGGCAATGTAACCATGCGCAATAACGCACCACAGGTTTTTGTTGATGGCCGCCCCACTACCCTGACCTTAGAACAAATACCTGCTGATGCTATACAAAGTGTGGAGTTGATCACCAACCCATCTGCAAAATTTGATGCATCAGGCGGCACATCGGGTATTTTAAATGTTGTTTTGAAAAAAGAAAAAAAAGTTGGCTACAATGGGAATATAAGGACCAATATAGATTCCCGTGCAAGGGTTGGTTTTGGAGGTGATATTAATCTTCGCCAGCAAAAAGTGAATTTGTTTGCAAGTGGTATGTATATGCAACGTAAATCAATCAGCACCGGCACCACCACAAGAACAAATTTATTTGACAGCCCGGATACTTATATTTCGCAATCTGATCGTTCCGTTCAGTTGGGGCAGTTTGGTTTTGGACGAGCAGGCATGGATTATTTTATCAGCAACCGCAACACCATTTCACTCAGTGTAAATATGGCACGTGGAAGCTTTAAGCCGCATAGCATGAGTGATATCCTTATTGATACCTTGTATACGCCTCAAAAAAGTTCTTCTTTCTATAACAGAACATCAGATATGAAAGGGAATTTCCGTAACCTGGGAACAACACTCAGTTTTAAACACAACTTTCCAAAAGCAGGCCGTGAATGGACAGCTGACGGCACATTCAATAAAAGCAGGAATACAAACAACAGCAATATCGTAACCGATACATTTACTGTTCCTCAACACGACCTTGTAGGTACCTATAAACAATTGCAACAAGCTAATGGGGCTAATGAAAATCTTATTATCCAGACAGATTTTGTTAATCCGATCAACGATAAATCAAAATTTGAAATGGGACTCAGAGCCCAGTTAAGAAAAAATAACAGTGCCAGTGCTTTCTATATTGATGAAAACGGGCAATGGATAGTACAACCAACTTCCCAAACCAATTATGAAAGTAACGACCAGGTTTATGCTGCTTATGGCGCTTATTCCAGCCAAATAGGCTCATTTGGTTATCAATTAGGCCTAAGAGCAGAAAGTTCTACCTATGAAGGTAAACTAACAAAGACAGGAGAAATCTTTGATATAAAATTCCCGGTAAGTCTTTTCCCAAGCATTTTTGTTTCACAAAAAATGGGAGAAGATCAGAGCCTGCAATTAAATTACAGCCGCCGGATCAATCGTCCTAACTTCTGGCAATTAACACCTATTACTGATTCATCTGACAAGTTAAATCCAAGTAAAGGCAATCCCGGTCTGAAGCCGGAGTTTACTAACTCCTTTGAACTTTCTTATGAAAAAACTTTTAAAAACAGGGGCAATTTTCTTGCATCTGTTTATTATAAACACACAACTGACCTGATCACCCGTTTTCAGGAACGGGGAACCGGAGCAGGTGGTGAAACCGTTGCATTAAGTACTTACATAAATGCGAACTCCAGTTATGTAACGGGTATTGAATTGACATCACGTAACAACTTTGCAAAATGGTGGGAGTTCACTCCTAATTTTAATCTTTATACATCGGATGTTAAAATAAATTTACCCGGTGAACCTGATCAGCCAAAACTGACAAGTTATTTTATCAAGATCAACAATACATTCAAGCTGCCTAAAAATATTTCTATTCAACTTTCCGGAGAATATCAATCGAAAACTGTTTTGCCTCCTGGTGGTAGTGGCGGTGGCGGTGGTGGCCGTGGTGGAGGAATGTTTGGGGGGCCGGCTTCCGCATCACAGGGATATGTTCGTCCAAACTATGGTATGGATATAGCGGTCAGATATGAATTTTTAAAGAACCGGGCCGCTTCTGTTTCTGTAAACATGAATGATATATTCAGAACCCGGCGTTCGGATATTCATTCAGAATCCTCCTTCATTATTCAAGATGCACTTCGCCGCCGTGATGCGCAGATATTGCGTATCAATTTTAACTGGCGTTTTGGAAAAATTGATCCTAACCTATTCAAGCGCAAAAGCACAAGAGGAGAACAGGGTGGCACAGAAGGTATGAATATGGGACAATAGAGACAGGGCATGCCCTGTCTGAACCTGAACATACACAATTATTTTAAGAGAAATATTTTCATAGAAAACCTTCTGCATAAATGTGGAAGGTTTTTTATTGTTCTGATCAAATGTATATTTGATGCTTTATCAAGCAGAACAGGATAAGTGAGTCCCTGGCTAAATTGACGAATTATATTATTGAAAACTTGAAAACCATCCTCCACATCGTAGGCAATCGTCCGCAATTTATCAAGCTGGCCATTTTATATAAAGAATTGGCCGCAGACAAATCGGTTTTACAAAAGATCATTCATACAGGGCAGCACTCAAGTATTGAAATGAGTGATATTTTTTTTAAGGAACTAAGAATACCTCCTCCGGATATTAATTTAAAAATCAACAATGGCATGGCTGATTCATTTATTGCTGAAGCCGCCATTTCTTTACAAGAATATTTTGTTGCCGCCAATAAAGCCATTGTGTTTGTGTATGGAGATACGAATACAACACTGGCTGCTGCCATCGCTGCACGCAGGACAAATACACCTCTCTTTCATTTTGAAGCGGGAGTAAGAACCGGAGATAACGCTATGCCGGAAGAAATAAACCGGGTATTGACTGATAGAATGGCCAGTGTAAATTATTGCTGCACTTTGCATAATTATCAAACAATGCTGGCGGAAGGATATGGCACTGCTATTAATAGCCGTGTTGTATTAAGTGGAGACCTGATGTATGATGCCTTTTTAAAAATACCGCCATCTGAAAAAAACAGTATCGCAGCAAAAAATTATATTGCCTGTACTATTCACAGGGCCAATAATATTCTTTCAAAAGAAAACCTGTCAGCTATTGTAGAAGCATTGAATAATATTCATAAAAAAATAGCTGTTGTAATGCCGGTACATCCGCATACAAAAAAACGTATGGAAGAGTATGACTTGCAACCGGATTTTATTACAATAAATCCATTGGGCTATCCTGAAATGAAAACATTCCTTGCCAATTCCTCTTATGTTATTACAGACAGTGGCGGAGCTGCAAGGGAAGCTTTCTTCTGTAACAAAAAATCAGTAATCGTTATGGATAAACCATTCTGGCCGGAGATAATTGATGCATCCTGCAGCCTAAACTCTGCACCAGAAGCAGTTCAATTGCAAAATGCGTTTAACCGGCTATCATCGCTTGCAGCCAATTTTCAATCCCCTATATTTGGCAAAGGCAATGCGGCAGAACTTATAACACGGGATATTTTAACACAATAAATTAGCCTGTGCATTCTATCACCGGTATCCGGATTAATTGCATGACAAAAAAAATTATTACGGTCTCTGTCATTTCTGAATTAACAACTGACCAGCGTGTCATTCGGATCTGCACTTCCCTTCATCAAATGGGCTTTGAAGTTAGTGTCATTGCCAGGCAATTTTCCGATAGCCTTCCGCTTGATAATTATCCATTCAAAGCTGAACGGCTGCGTTGCTATTTCAAAAAAGGATTTTTACAGTTTGCAGAATTTAATACAAAACTTTTCTTTACACTCTTATTTGTAAAAACGGATTATTTTTTAGCAAATGATCTTGATACGCTTGTTCCCAATTATATCGCAAGCAGGCTGAAAAGAAAGAAAATCTTTTACGATACACACGAATATTATACAGGAGTGCCGGAACTAAAAAATTCTCCTTTCAAAAAAGCTGTATGGAAATTTTTTGAAGACCGGATCTTTCCAAAATTACCCGTTATTTATACTGTCAATGAATCAGTAAAAAGCAAATATGAGCAGGAATATGGAAATAAGATCGCTGTGATCCGTAATGTTCCTGTTACCACTAAAATTGACCCGAATCCTCTGCCTGAAAACTGGAAAGGGAAAATCATTCTTTTAATGCAGGGTATTGGCATTCATCCGGGCCGTGGTGGCCTGGAGTTATTGGAAACGATGAAATATCTTCCGCAAAACTATTACCTGGTATATATTGGCGGTGGCACTCAATGGGAAACTATCGCTAAAATGAAAAAAGAATGGCAGCTTGAAGATCGTGTAGAGATGATCAGCAAGGTTCCTCCGTCAGAATTAAAAAAATATACCCCTCTCGCCAACCTGGGATTTACATTAGATGGATTTGAAAACATCAACTATTTATTTAATCTTCCGAATAAAATATTTGATTATATACATGCTGCTGTGCCGGTAGTTGCTACCCCTATTCCCGAAGTAAAAACAATTATCGAACAATATCATTGCGGTATTTGTTTAATATCGCAGGACCCAAAAGATATAGCCGGTCAAATTCAAACTTTAATGGATAATCCTCAACAGTATCAATTATTTAAAGAAAATACGATTCCTGCAGCAAAAGAATTGTGCTGGGAAAACGAAGAAAAAAAATTGATTGCTATTTACAGGCCGTATTTGTAATGGTAAAAAACCTTCATATCGTTTGCCTCGATGTTCCCTGGCCCGCTGATTACGGTGGTGCTATTGACATGATGAACAGAATAATGACCCTTCATAAAATGGGAATACTTATCCATCTTCATTATTTCAGTTATAATGAACGTGGAATACCTAATGAGCTGAATCAATTTTGCGAGTCTATCAACGTATATGAAAGAGAAAAAATAAATAACGGTTTTTCTTTTACGATGCCCTACATCGTCGCATCCCGCATAAATGAGCAATTAATTTCCCGGTTACAGGAAGACAATTATCCCATCTTGCTGGAAGGTATTCACACTACCGGGATACTTTCAAAATTGGACAGGCGTAATCGTAAGATCGTTGTCAGAATGCATAACGAGGAAAGTCTTTATTATAAAGAACTGGCAAGAGCTGAATCGGGTATTTTAAAAAAGATATATTTTCAAAACGAAAGCCGCTTACTAAAAAAATATAGTCATCATTTACCTGATGATTGTCTGTATGCCTGCGTTTCCGAAAAAGATATAGCAGTATTTAAAAATGATTATAAATTAACTCGTGTTGAGTTTCTGCCTACTTTTCCTGCATGGCAATCGGTGAGCGGGCAGGAAGGCCAGGGCAATCTTTGTCTTTATCATGGAAACCTTTCCGTGCCCGAAAATGAAGAGGCTGCGCTTTGGTTACTTTGCAATGTGTTTACAAAAGCAAGAGTTCCTTTTGTGATTGCAGGCAAAAAACCATCACGGCGGTTACAGAAATTAGCAGGTCTGTGTCAACACACATGCCTGGTTGCTGATCCCTGCGAAACAGAAATGAATGATCTTGTCCGGAAAGCTCATGTTCATGTTCTCCCTTGTTTTAATAAAAATGTTACTGGTATCAGGTTAAAATTATTACACTCTCTCTTTGAGGGTCGGCATTGCGTAGTGAATGAACCGATAGTTGCCGGAACCGGTCTTGAAAGTGCTTGTCATATCGGAACGAATGCGAACGCCTTTGCATCGATCATTACACAACTCTATCACCAGCCCTTTACAAGAGAAGAAATAATATTGCGAAAGCAATTATTGGGAACTACTTATGACAATGAAAAAAATACCCGCAAACTTATTCAATGGTTATGGTAGCATTGTCGATAACCCTGCCTCTTTCTGTTTTTATTGTTCTTGCCGGGAATTTTTGAACAACAATATAATCATGTGTAGCCATCAGGATCGTGGTATTAAAATCCCTGGAAATATGAAACAAGAGATTCATTATTTCATCGGACGTTTCAGGATCAAGATTACCGGTTGGCTCATCAGCTAATATTAATTTGGGAGAATTCAATAAGGCACGGGCTATATCAACTCTTTGTTGTTCACCGCCACTTAATTCGAAAGGCATTTTAAACCCCTTCGCCTTTAGCCCAACTTTATCTAATACATCAAGGATCTTTTCATCCATTAATTTATCATCCGTCCACCCGGTTGCTTTCAATACAAATTTCAAATTGTTGTTTACATTGCGATCGGTCAGCAACTGAAAATCCTGGAACACTACACCCAGCGTACGACGTAAATAAGGAACTTTTCTCCAATCGAGGCTGCGTAAGCCAAAACCTGCTACAGTGGCCTCTCCTTCCGTCAAAGTCAATTCGCCATATAATGTTTTCAAAAGACTTGATTTCCCCGTCCCGGTTTTTCCAACCAGGTAAACAAATTCGCCTTTATTAACAGTGAGATTTACATCCTGCAACACCAAATTATTCCCCTGGTAGATGTTAACATGACTTATTTCAATGATTGGTTCTGACATTTTCCTTTCGTTTGCTGCAAAATAAAGGAAACTATTGGTTAGGGAAAGGCAAATTTTTAAAAACTAAAAAATTAGTTGTTAAACTAAAATATTAGTTATAAGTTTGAAATGCAAATCTCAAAATAATGAAAACACTTACAAAAGCAGAAGAGCAGGTAATGCAGGTCTTGTGGAAATTAAACAAATCATTCCTGCGGGATATAGTAGACTCCATGCCGGTTCCCAAGCCTCATCAGAATACAGTTGCCACGCTGTTAAAAATTTTAGTGGAAAAAGATTTTGTTGGGATCAATGTATTGGGACGCCAACATGAATATTATCCACTGTTGAGTAAAGAAGAATATTCCAAACGTACCATGAAGCAGATGGTAAAAGGCTATTTCGAAGGATCATTCAGCAATGTTGTTTCCTTTATGGTAAAAGAAAACAATATTTCTATAGAGGAGCTGGAAGGATTGCTGCAACAAATTAAAAAACAGCAAAACCTTAAGAAATGAAAACAATACTGCTTTACCTGCTACAGGTAACTATCTGTTCGGGTATACTATATAGTTATTATCATTT
>JAKFEJ010000620.1:0-3921 GCA_036675745.1 Chitinophagaceae bacterium
CTACCATTCGCCACGCTTCTTCAAAGGGCAGTTTTTTTACAACCAATTGCTCAGTCTCTTCCGGCATAGCGGCATGTTGTTCCAGTTGGCGGGCAAGATAAATAATGGAATACTCATCCGAAACTGAGTTGGAGAGATGCATTTTTAATATAGGCGTCCACTCATGCGCTACAAGTCCTGTTTCTTCTATCAATTCCCGCTTTGCGGATTCCAGCGGATCTGCATCCAAAGGGCCACCACCTTCAGGTATCTCCCAGCTATATTCATTTAACGTAAACCGGTATTGGCCGACCAGGTACGTATTCAACTCATCATCCAAAACCACGATCCCTATTGCAAGATTTTTGAAATGAACTTTTCCGTAAATGCCTTTACCCCCATTGGGATTAATGACATCGTATTCCGTTACGTTGATCCATTTGTTATTGTATACTTCTTTTCCTGAAATGATCTGCCAGGGACTTTTTTCACTCATAACATTAATGGTTTAATAAAAAAACCGGGAAGATGGGAAGGCGGTAAGTTTAGTTTTCTTTCCGTCTTACCACCTTCCCGGCAAACTTTTTTTTGAGCTTTATTTCAAACCAAAAGCTTTCTTCACTTTTGGAACATAATCCAATTTTTCCCAGGTAAAAAGTTCCACCTTTTTCGTTACTTTTTTACCATCAGGAGATGTAAAAGTTTTTTCCACGATCTGTGGCCGGCGCCCCATGTGCCCGTATGCCGCTGTTTCACTATAAATAGGATTACGCAATTTCAAACGCTGCTCAATAAAATAAGGACGCATATCAAATACGGTTTCCACTATTTTGCTGATCTGTCCATCAGTAAGCTTTACTTTGGCAGTACCGTATGTATTTACATTAATACTTGTAGGTTGTGCCACGCCAATAGCATAAGAAACCTGTACCAACACTTCATCCGCAACACCGGCTGCTACCAGGTTTTTAGCGATATGACGTGTAGCATATGCGGCACTACGATCAACTTTACTTGGATCTTTACCACTGAAAGCGCCGCCGCCATGTGCACCTTTACCGCCATAAGTATCTACAATGATCTTGCGGCCCGTTAAACCAGTATCACCGTGTGGACCACCGATCACAAATTTACCGGTAGGGTTAATATGAAATTTGATCTTATCATTAAATAGCTTAGCATATTTTTTATATTTTGATTTTACCCTTGGGATCAGGATATTGATAATATCATCTTTAATCTTTGCCAGCATTTTTCCTTCGTTGTCAAAATCATCATGCTGGGTAGATACAACAATGGCATCAATACGAACGGGTTTATTGTCGTCACCATATTCCAGTGTCACCTGGCTTTTTGCATCAGGACGCAGGTATTTGATCTGTTTGTTCTCTCTTCTTAATGCAGCTAATTCTATCAATAATTTATGAGCAATATCCAACGCCAAAGGCATGTAATCTTCTGTTTCATTGCTGGCATAGCCAAACATCATACCCTGGTCGCCGGCTCCCTGTTCTTCTTTTTTCTTACGGTCAACACCCTGGTTGATATCAGCCGACTGCTCATGAATAGCTGAAAGCACACCACAAGAGCTTGCTTCAAACATATATTCACTCTTGGTATAACCGATCTTGCGGATAACACCACGGGCAATTTCCTGCACATCCAGGTAAGCCTTCGATTTTACTTCACCAGCCAGTACTACCTGCCCGGTAGTAACTAATGTTTCGCAGGCAACTTTGCTTTGTGCATCAAAAGCAAGAAAATTATCTATCAGTGCATCGGAGATCTGATCGGCTATTTTATCAGGGTGGCCCTCAGAAACACTTTCAGAAGTAAACAAGTAAGGCATAAATGAACTTTAGGTTTTAAAATATGGGTTAGTCTATAAAATAAATCGGGTGCAAAGATAGCACCCGATACAATTCAATATTTACAGTTTTTCCACTAAATTTTAGAATAAACGATACGTAATCGCATCTTTTGGGGGTTGGTGTCTGCAGCCCCGGTATTACCAGCTATCCTTACCCTTCCTTTTCCTGCCTGGCTATTAACCGGGATATTCCCTGTCAAAAAACTTGAAGATCCAACACCGCCAGGTCTGTACTGCTCCTGTATGTATAATGGAGCGAATAACCGAAAGTCGTAAACCGGCTCTGTATCATTTACCACATGTTGCACATACCTCGTAAGATTAAAACGCCAGCTCTTAATACTGTTTCCCGATGGATCTTTCGTATCTACCGGTATGATACCAAAACTGGTAGTCAGATTTGAATTACCTGAAGCATCGAACGCCACATCGTATGGAATAGTACGGAATGTGCTGACAGAAGGATCGTATGCGTCAAGGTATAAATTAGTTGGTGGGAAAAGGGCATCAGTTATATCATGCACCTGTTCCATAATTAACTCCGCCCGATGAACCACACTATTATTCAAACCAGATAATCCGGGTATTTTAATAGTTGCGAAAGATCCTGGTGTATTCTGAATATATACAAGATCATCCGGCGTTCCTGTGGCACCATTGGAAGCGGCTGCCAGTGGTGTACCTGAGTAATCTCTTACAATATAGTTGGCTGCTACAGAACTCAGGTTGGTGGCAAAACTAAAATAATCTACTGTGGTATCTGCTTTGGCAGGATCAGTACTGTTATTGTCATCCTTATAATATATGGCCAATTTCGTATTAGCCCCTTCAAGGTTCACGCCAATAAGAGCATTACCCCCTGCTGATTCAAGAGCAAAACCTTTGAAAAATTTTCGGAAAACAGAATCTGAATAATAAGCGTTATTGGGCCCGGCGGCAGTAGTGTCATAACTTAATAATCGCTGCCCGAATGAATCATCCAGCCGGATGCGCAATTGATTCGCTGTAGTATCCTTGTAAACTTTTACAGAATCATTTAAAGTTCTTGGATCAAATGTCCTGGAACCTAACAAACCTGCTTTGCCAAAATCATTTTTTCTAATTATATATGATGTATCACCAAAATCACTGGTTTGCGGTATTTCATAAACATTTACCGTTTGTAATGCCATAGTATCCCCATAAGTCTCAACATAATCCAATATCAATACTACCGAATCAATGTTCAAACTATCTGGTCTATTGATAAAAGTATATTTGGCAGTCGGGGGAAGTAATTCCAGGAACAGTTTTGCGTCTGTCTTTCCAAAGAAAGGATCATTCTCAATATGCCCGAGATAGTGAGTATAACTGGTGTTATATTTGGTAGTATCCGTTACTACTGAAAATGTATCGTTATAGGCCTCTACTGTAAGTATTGTATCAAACGTAGTAATGTTATCTACAACGGGTATTAAATCACCACCCAGGCTGGTTGATTCGTTGATCTTTTTGCAGGAAATAAATAAGATGAGAGTGCTGGTAAAAATAGCTCCAAGCGTTAGTGCCAGGTGTTTTTGCTTCACAAAAAAAATTTATGCCGTGGTTAAAAATACCCTCTCCGCTCCGGAGAGGGAAGGGTGAGGCTACTTGCCTGCAAGATCGCTATACAGTTGTAAATACTCTGTTAAATCGGATTCTTCATTATATAGCAAAGTCTTTTTGCCTCTTACCTTGGTAAATTCATCTACCAGCTTTTTCTCTACTTTATCCGCACCAAAAGTAATGGCATCAGCAAACGTAGCACCACCGCGGAACATAGCCGTATTGGTAGCCTCTTTGAATATTTCAAGATCTTTTTCTTTCAACGAAGGATGGATCAATGCTTTTTGCAAAAAGTCGCTGCCCAGTTTTTCTTTAAACGTATTCTGACCAATTGTGAATACTGTTTTGCTATGTGAAAAAACGGGTTCTTTTTTATAGAGCGTTTTTAAGTAAGCAGGGATAAGCCCTGTCATCCAGCCGCTGCAATGAATAATATCAGGAGGCCATCCGAATTTTTTTACCGTTTCAAGGGCGCCTTTGCAAAAGAA
>JAKFEJ010000115.1:0-3920 GCA_036675745.1 Chitinophagaceae bacterium
GTACAAAAACCTTATTACCTGCCGGGGAGAACAGTGTATGAATATCCTTATACTCCCGAAACATTTCCCTGGTTTTATGATAAGCAATTGTGGATACAATACCTGGATTCATTACTGGACAACCGGATGAATTCTTTGTATCTCTGGAATGGTCATCCTTTTGCGTCTTTGGTGAGATTAAAAGATTATCCCTATGCTGTCGAAGTAGATGATGCGACTTTTAAAAAGAATGAAGAGGTATATAAATTTTTAACGACAGAAGCTGATAAGCGGGGTATATGGGTGATACAAATGTTTTATAACATCATCGTATCAAAACCATTTGCTGAAAAACATAAGATCAAAACACAGGAAAGAGAAAGACCCATCATTCCATTGATCGCCGATTATACAAGAAAATCTATTGCAGCATTTGTAGAAAAATATCCTAATGTAGGTTTAATGGTTTGCCTGGGAGAAGCAATGGAAGGAACAGGCAACGATGATATAGAATGGTTTACTAAAACTATTATCCCGGGTGTAAAGGATGGATTGAAAGCATTGGGCGAAACCGAAGAACCGCCTATTGTGTTGCGGGCTCATGATACCGATGCGCCATCAGTGATGAAAGCTGCACTACCCCTTTATAAAAATTTATATACCGAAGCAAAATTTAATGGGGAAGCACTCACTACGCCAAGACCACGCGGAGCATGGGCGCAACTGCATCAAACATTAAGTCGTCTCGGTAGTGTGCAGATCGAGAATGTACATATACTCGCCAATCTTGAACCATTCCGGTATGGGTCAGTCGATTTTATTCAGCAATCCGTAAAAGGCATGCATGAAGTAATGGGAGGGAATGGTTTGCATTTATATCCCCAGGCTTCTTACTGGGATTGGCCGTACAGCGCTGACAGTGTAAAAGGAAAACGGTTGCTGCAAATTGAAAGGGATTGGATCTGGTATAAAGCATGGAGCCGTTATGCCTGGAAAGTTGACAGGAACAGGAACGATGAAATTAATTATTGGAGTAGTATGTTAGCCGCAAAGTTTGGATGTAATAAAGCGCAGGCC
Organism: Chitinophagaceae bacterium; assembly: GCA_036675745.1. GTDB lineage: Bacteria > Bacteroidota > Bacteroidia > Chitinophagales > Chitinophagaceae > Terrimonas_B. The sequence goes on from JAKFEJ010000115.1 coordinate 1,057, forward strand.
AAAAACATCCTGGAAGCATATGAACAATCCGGTGAGATAGCGCCAAAGCTTTTACGTCGCTTTGGTATTACTGATGGAAACCGGCAGACACTTACATTGGGAATGCTGATGACGCAACTTATCAATCCTTATCGTTATGGCTTGTTTACTTTATTATACGAAGCCGAAAGCCCGGAAGGGGAGATGCTGATACAGTTTGCGGAAAAGGAATGGAACAAGCAGCCACATATTGGAGAAACACCGGTCCAAATTATTAATGAAGTAAAGGAGCATGGGAAAAAAGCAGTTGAAGCGATTGAAGCGGTTTCAAAAAACGTGACGATGAATAAGGCGGAGTTTGAAAGATTAAAAAATGACATGTATTGTTACCGTGCTTTGGCCAATCATTATGCACAAAAAGCAGAAGCAGCTTTGCATATATTACGATATAAATATTCCAATGATATCAAAGACCTGGAAAAAGCGATGCCGTTTTTAGAACAAAGCGTGGCCAGTTATAAAGAACTGGTGCGATTAACCAAAGGAACTTACCTGTATGCCAACAGTATGCAGACACAGCAGCGAAAAATTCCCATCCGTGGTGTAGATGGCACATTCAAAACATGGGCTGAGGTACTGGTGCCTTTTGAAAATGAACTGGCTCATTTTAAAGATGCAATAGATTCATTGAAGCATAAGCCGGCAGATAACGTAAACCGGGTAAAACCATTAATGAAAGCTGATATCAGGCTGGCAAATTCATCTTTTGCGAAATACACGATTGACAGTGCTTCATCTGTTTTTTCTGATACCAGTGCAACTATTCTTGCATTTGCAAAAGAATTACAAGGCCTGGAAGGCATAAAATTATCGGGCAAGCAACAGTTAACAGAAGGAACAACTATTGTATTCACTAATGAAAAGCCTGTAAAAGTATTGGTAGGATTCTTTCATCCGAAGCGGGCTGCCTTTACAAAAGACACGGTGTTTTTAAAAGCTCCCGAACTGGAGACCAATGCAAGTGCCAATGAGTATGGACAGTCGGAAACAAAGATCGCTAATGCAATTGTAGTAAAAGGAATGCCACCTGTCAACATTCATAGTTATAGTTTTCCCGCAGGAACCAATACATTAAAACTCGCAAAAGGAATGGCTTTGATTGTTGGTTTTGCAGATGGCAGCCAAACTATCCCTTTGTATGATGCGGGCCTGACAGAAAGCGGCGCTAAAAAAGAAATTGACTGGTTGTTTGAATAATAATATATATGATGAAAAGAATTGTAGCAATAATAACAGGAATAGGTTTGAGTATTGTTGTCAATGCACAGCAATATTATGATGTAACAAAATATGGGGCCAAAAAAGATAGTTCGGCCAAAGCAACAAAATCTATTGCAAAAGCCATTGCAGCCGCATCAAAAGCTGGCGGTGGTACTGTGTACTTTCCCGCAGGAAAATATCTTACCGGCCCTATCCATTTTAAAAGCAATATCACCATTTTTATAGATGCGGGAGCGGAGTTACATTTCTCTGATAATTTTGATGATTACCTGCCAATGGTGGAGAGCCGCTACGAAGGGGTGGATGTAAAAAGTTTTTCTTCTTTATTTTATGCGTACAAGGCAGAGAACATTGCAATCAAAGGCCGTGGTCTTATTAATGGACACGGAAAAAAATGGTGGGATTTTGTTGAAGGTTATAAGAAGGATCAGCCAAGATCAAAATGGCAGCACTTGTTTGATAACCTGAATAAAGACATTTTGCTTCCCGATGATCCGCGGCAAATGAAAAGAGGTTTCTTGCGACCACCTTTTATTCAACCCATGTATTGCAAAAATGTATTGATAGAAGGAATCACTATTATTAACTCTCCGTTCTGGACAGTGAATCCTGAGTTCTGCGAGAATGTGACGATCACGGGTGTTACAATCAATAACCCGCCTTCGCCCAACACGGATGGTATCAATCCTGAATCTTGCAGGTATGTTCATATTTCCGATTGTCATATTAGCGTGGGCGACGATTGTATTACCATTAAATCCGGAAAAGACATACCGGGAAGAACAAAAGCAGTTCCTGCGGAAAATTATACCATTACCAATTGTACGATGTTATCAGGGCATGGTGGTGTGGTGATAGGCAGTGAGATGAGTGGCGGAGTGAAAAACATTGTGATCTCTAACTGTATTTTCGATGGAACGGATCGTGGCATCCGTATCAAGTCCACGAGGGGCCGGGGCGGAATAGTGGAAGATATACGGGTGGATAATATCATCATGAAAAATATCCGCGACCAGGCATTTGTAATGGATATGGAATATTCAAAAACAGAAAAGGAACCAGTTTCTGAGAGAACTCCGCGGTTCAGGAATATTCGCATCAGCAATGTCACCGCCTATACAAAGCAGGCTGCATTTATCAACGGCCTCGATGAAATGCCTGTAGAGGACATCAGTTTTAATGATATCTGGATACAGGCCGAAACAGGCTTTGTAATCAGGAAAGCAAAGAATATAGAACTGCATAATGTAATTGTCAATGTTCAGAAAGGCAGTGCAGTGGTTACAGAGAATGTAAACGGAATAGAACTGGATGCCGTGAAAACAAATAAACCTCTTGCAGGAATACCTGTAATAGCAATGACGAATACTGAAAACGCTTTTATAAGGAATTGCCGGCCGGTGACTGGTACAGATATTTTCCTGCAACTAAAAGGCAAACAAACCAATCATATTTTGTTACAGGGAAATAGCTTCGATCTCGTAAGGAAAGCAATAGAAAAAGCGGACGAAGTAACAGGAACTGTAATTCAACAATAAATGTATGATCATTAAGAAAAATCATATAGCTATACTAATAATCACAATGCTTTTGAGTAGTAGTGA
>JAKFEJ010000118.1:0-3920 GCA_036675745.1 Chitinophagaceae bacterium
CTAACGTCAGTTTGTGAAAAAACCGTTGTTAAAACAAATATACACACAATGTGAATAGACTAAAACCTGTATGGTTTTTGTAAGAGTAGAGGATGCAATTTATACAAGGAAGTAATCGGCATCAAAGTTATTTCAGTACCCTGGAAGAGCAGGTAGGTGCCGATAATGCAGTAAGGCTTATAGATGCCTTTATTGATAAGCTGGATTTACAGAAATTAGGTTTTACAAACATTGTACATAAGAGTGAGGGTCGTCCGCCTTATGCGCCTGCTGTACTTTTAAAACTGTATTTATATGGTTATCTTAATAAAATACGCAGCAGCCGTAAATTAGAAAAGGAATGCAGCCGCAATACTGAACTGCAATGGCTGTTACAAAACCTGCATCCTAATTATCATACTATAGCCGACTTCCGCAAGCTGCATTCCATGCCTTTGCAGAACATGTTCCGGTTATATGTACAGTTTCTTGGTGATGCTGATTTATTGGGCAAAACAACCATTGGTATAGATGGCAGCAAGTTTAAGGCAGTAAACAGCCGCAAGAATAATTACAATCAAAAAAAGATAGACAAACATCAGCAGTTTATAGTAGATAAGACAGCAAAATATTTACAGGAACTTGATGAACTGGATAAGCAGGAAAGCAATACTGGCAATGATGAGTTGCAAATAAAAAAAGAAAAGATAACACAGGGTCTTGCCAAACTAAAGCAACGTACTATCAAATATGACACACTACAGCAACAGTTGAATGATACCACTGACAAACAAATCAGCACAACCGACCCCGACAGCCGTAGTATCATCATTGTAAAAAACATTGTAGAAGTAGCATACAACACACAGAATGTTGTAGATGATAAACACAACCTGATAGTACATACCCAGGCCACCAATACCAATGATGGTAAGGCTTTGCATAAAGCAGCCACACAGGCCAAACAAAATTTACAGTTACAAAAACAAGATAATATAATGGTACTGGCAGATAAAGGGTATCATACCGGTGCAGAAATGCACGAGTGTCAGCAAGACAATATGATAACCCATGTGGCGTACAAAGAGCAACCCGGAGTAAAGCATATTGCGAAAGAATTTTTATCAGAGAGCTTTAGTTATAACAAGGCCGCAGATACTTACACCTGCCCTGCCGGTGCAGTACTTACATCGTTAGGTACGTGGCATAACAAAAAAGGTGAAGCCAATGAAACCAGCTACCGGTTTAAAACCTACCGTACCGATGCTTGTAAAACCTGCACATTAAAAAATCAGTGTACCAAGCTTCCCAAACGAATTATCCATCGAAGCGAATACCAGGATGCAGTGGATATAAACGATAACAACATTAAACAAAACCCACAGTATTACAAACGACGCCAAGCCATCTGCGAACATCCCTTTGGTAGTATCAAGCGTCATTGGGGTTACACCCACACACTACTGAAGGGTTTGCAAAAAGTAAATGGGGAAATGAATCTCATCATGTTCTGCTACAACTTTATGCGAACAACCAATATATTAGGCTTTGAAAAAATGCTGCAAATGATTCAAAACTGGACACCAGACTACAATAAAGTAGTGTGCTCTTTTAAAAAGACCCTCATAAGAATGATTTACAGACAAAATGAGCCATCCTCATTCTTGAAAGAGTACTCAATATTTTTTTTGAAGGCTGTTTAAATGAACAGCTATACAGCATACATGAAAAACTATGAGGCCACTTTTTAAGTGTTGGGAAGTTTTTTCACAGTCTGACGTTGCCTGCAATACAAAATGACAGCATTTTTCAAAAAATATAAGTGGACAATTCTCTATTGGGCAATTCTTTTGTTCTTCCTGTTATTCTTTGCTCCAAGACAAAGTAAATATTACCTTGAACAAGACATTAAACAGTTTAAGACACTTTATTTAATCCCAACACTAATTTGGACTTTTGGGCTTCTTGCAGTCGGACTTTTTGTGTATTGGCTAATTAAGACAAAGTCTGCCAAGCAGTCGACAATTTGGTTTCTTTCAACGGCTTTGACATTTGCTTTTATCATTTTTATTTTTCAGAACATTTTTTTAGGAATTGCATTATTTGCCAATAGACAAATCACAAAAGAAAAGATCACTAAAACATATCAAGCATCTTTTATGGCAGGTACGGACAATTCAAAAAATAATTTTAGTCCATACGACCTATCAACAAAACATATTTCTATTGACTCAAAATTAATTAATGAATTATATCATATTGGACTAAAACAAAATGACACACTTGTTTTGAAAATGAACAAGGGAATTTTTGGAGTTGCTTTTAGCTCACATCCATTCGACGACAAATATTGACGGCGGCCTGTACAGCAGGCAGTCGAGTAAGCAAGGGGGATTGCACCCCCTGCTCCTCACAGAACCGTACGTGAACCTCTCGATTCATACGGCTCTTCAAGATGATGTTTTCAATTAGTAAGCTGGGCATACACTCCAATGAGCAAACAGGCTTGGTTGCATCTTATACAAAGTATTGAGCCATCTGCGGCTCTTGCGCAAGTTCATCCGCTTGTTCCATTTGCACCATTTCTCCAATCGTCTGTTCACAAAGCGCCACAGGTCGTTCAGGTCTCTTTTGATAAAGTGACAGTAGTAGTTTTGCCAGCCTCTCACTAATGGATTCAAAAGATTCGCCACCACATATATACTGCCCCTTCGGGTATGTAGTTTCAGGCTGCGTATCTTATCCATTATACTTTTCTTCGATGCCTTCGATGGCGAGGGAAGTATCAGCAGCTTGCATTCCCCTTCCACCTTTACCCATTGCGGTATAAACTCAAAGCCGCCCATTTCAAAGCTGTGAACTTTTGTTACACTATTCTTAGTTTGGCTTCGGGTTAAACAAATGATTTGGGTTTTGATGGGGTGAATCGTTAGCCCGCATTCTGTAAAACGCTTTTGCAGTTTATTCAAAATGCTTTGCGCTATCTGCTCCCGCCTGGTATGAATGATGATGTCGTCTGCATAACGCTCAAACCGGATACCCGGATAGTTTTGCAGCATCCATCCATCAAACACTACATGCAGATAAAGATTAGACAGCAACGGACTGATTACACCTCCCTGCGGTGTTCCACTCACGGGTTGTGTTTTACTTCCATCTTCATTTACTATGCTGGCTTTTAACCAACGGCTTACATACAGGCTTACCCACTTTTCTTTGCAATAAAATTGCAATGCCTTCAACAGTTTGTCGTGTGGTATGGTATCAAAATAACTTTTGATGTCCAGCATAATTACATACGGGTATTGATGGCAATTGAACTTTGCCTTGTTAATGGCATCGTGCATGCTCTTGCCGGGCCTGTACCCATACGAGTTTTGATGAAAATGAGGTTCTGCACATTTTTCTAAATGAACCCCTACTACTTGTTGTGCTATCCTGTCTATTAATGTAGGCAGACCTAACACTCTTTTACTTCCATCCTTCTTCAAGATGCTGACGGCCTTAATGGCTTTTGGAAAATAACTCCCTGATGCAAGGCGTATCCACAACTGATACAACAACCGGCTGCGATGGGTGTGTAAATACTCCCATGTCATGCCATCTGTTCCGGCTGCTTCGCCGCCTTGCTTTACGTGCTGATACGCCTCCCATACCATTTGTGTGGTTATGGGTACGCTTACTCCTTGTTTGGAAAACAGTTCCATCATTCCTTGCGGTTGTTTAATGTTTATCCAATTTTGTCATCTTGTGTACCCCTTCGCTACTTCCAACTTTCGAAGGCTATCATCACTACTACGGGTACATCCGTCCCTGTTGCTGATTTATGAAGGCGTATTACATCTTACGGGTGCTCCGCTTGATGATTCCACCTCTATGCTTTTCGTACGTTCTGGTAGTACTGCAAACGACTTTACCTATTCAGCATACTCAACCAGTAC
>JAKFEJ010000548.1:0-3917 GCA_036675745.1 Chitinophagaceae bacterium
CTGCTGTCAAAGGAAAATTTGTTATGATCTCCATGAACCAGCCAACCGGCCGGCCCGAATACAACTGGGAAGAATTTGGGACCAAAGAATCAGTGGAGAAAATGAAAAAAGAAAAAACATCCCAAACAGATGCATGGCGTAAACGTATCAGCAAAACCGGCCTGACCAATAAAGAATTGGCAAGGGCATTGGAAAATGCAGGTGCAGTTGGTATTGTTACATCCAACTGGTCAGCGGGGTTTGGGGTCAATAAAATTTTTGGCGCTAACACTACCAAAATACCAACGATTGATATTGCATTGGAAGATTATGGTTTATTATACCGGTTAACTGAATCCGGCAATAAACCAAAGATCAGTGTACGTACTGATTCAAAAGAACTGGGTATTGTTCCCACTTTCAATACCATTGCTGAAATAAAAGGAACAGAAAAACCGGATGAGTATGTGATGCTCTCTGCTCACTTCGATTCATGGGACGGCGGCACCGGCGCTACAGATAATGGCACGGGAACATTAACCATGATGGAAGCGATGCGCATTCTGAAAAAAATATATCCCAATCCTAAACGTACGATCTTAGTAGGACATTGGGGAAGTGAGGAACAGGGATTGAATGGATCAAGAGCATTTGTAGAAGATCATCCTGAGATCATAAAAAATATCCAGGTTTTATTCAACCAGGATAATGGTACAGGAAGAGTTGTTAATCTTTCCGGGCAGGGCTTTTTACATGCTTATGATTATTTGGGCCGCTGGTTATCGAAAGTTCCTGCTGAGATCAGGCAACCAATTGAAACCCGTTTCCCGGGCACACCCGGCGGTGGCGGATCTGATTATGCTTCTTTTGTTGCTGCCGGCGTACCTGCGTTTTCATTAAGTTCACTTAGTTGGTCGTATGGTTCTTATACCTGGCATACCAACCGTGATACTTATGATAAAATAGTATTTGATGATGTACGCAGCAATGCGATCCTTACGGCTATCTTAGTGTATATGGCAAGTGAGGAGGCGGAAAAAACATCACGGGAAAAAGCGGTGTTGCCGGTAAGTCAAAGAACCGGGGAACAGGGTAAATGGCCGGAACAAAGAACACCAACAAGAAAAGGTGGGATGGATTAATTGCTATTGAAATTCCGCACAAAATAAATTGCCAGTCTAAGTTAACAGGGTGAGGCTTATAACCTCACCCTGTTATTTTATTATCGGAGAGCTTCTATAATTTCACTTCAGGCAAAAACAGAAATTCCTGGCGCGGCATTGTATGCTTATTTTGCAGGTAATAAAATATTACAAATGAAATCAAAGCAACTCCATTCTATTGCACTATCTCTTTGTATATCTTTTTTTATTCTAATCATCATTGCATGTAACAACTCTGATGGTAGTACGACTGTGAAAAAAGAAAAACTGGCCCCATCTCCGCAGCAATTGGTATTTGATAAATTAACGGGAACCTGGCAAAGCGATGATGGCAAAAGTTTTGAACGCTGGACAAAAAATAAAAACGGAAGTTACCGGTCTGTTGGATTCAGCATAAAAAGAAACGATACTTCCTGGAATGAACAGGCTGACATATACCGGGAAAAGGGTAATTGGATTTTTGAAAATACCGTGAAAGGTCAGAATAATGACAAAGCTGTTAAGTTTACCTCATCACTGTTAAATGAAAACAGTGTTCAATTCAGCAACCCGGCTCATGATTTTCCTACTGACATCAACTATACTATTGCCGGCGTAAATATAGTAAGGGCTTTTATCGTTGGCCCAAACAATAAAGGCGGAAAAGATACGATTCAATTTAATTACATCAGGGTGAAATAGTTGGGGCTTCCCCGGATAAATTTTGATGTTTCGGATCACTACTATAAGTAGCAAATACAGAACAAACCGGATTGTATAGTGTGCAAAAAAATATAGCAGCTTCCGGCATTTCGAAATATGTGAAACACTGTACCTTTCCTGAAAATAATCCGACCCTTCATCCGCAATTCCCTTTGATTTATTCCGAAACCACTCTGTTTCCTAAGAATTGTTTCAAAACATTTTTAACCTTAAAATTGATGTTATGGAAACCTTAGTTCGCAACGGTAAAACCGCAAAAAAAATGTATGACGCTTTCAACCAGGGCGATATCCCGTATATTATCTCTTGTTTGCACAAGGATATTATCTGGGAAGTAATGGGGCAACCCGAAATTCCTCATGCTGGTATTTATCACGGCCCTGATGATGTAAAAACTTTTTTTAAAAAAATGAATGACGAAGTAGAGTACACAGAGTTTGTAGTAGAACACATTTTAGAGAACAACAACCTTGTGATCTCAACAGGTTATGCAAAAGGCAGGGCAAGGGAAACTGCTAAGCTTTTTTCCACTATCTGGGCCATGAATTCTGAGTTTAATGAGGAGGGTAAAATAGTCCATTTCCGTGACTGCTATGACACAATGGCTATAGCACGATCTTTAAAAAAGTAAACCCATCTCTTGCACTTAGACAAAAGGCGATCAGGTTTGAACTCTGATCGCCTTTTGTAGTTCGCTAACTACAGTGCCGATGTTTAAGTAAAATATTTCTTACATTTAAACATGAGCAAAAAACAAGGACTCTGCCTGTTATTTTTTTCAATATTATTAGCAGGTAGTAAAAAAACACTGGCGCAAAATAAATTAGATTCTATACTTCCTGTCCGTGGCCTTGCCATTGCCGCTCCCCCGCCCTATTATGTTGATTCGTTTGTAGGCTTTATTGAAAAAGAATTGGCGCCCCGGCAAGTCAATACCCTGATATTACGGGTTGATTTTAATTATCAATATACCAGTCATCCCGAATTGCGGGATAGTATTGCTTTATCAAAAAATGATGTAAAGAAAATAGTAACCGTTTGCCGCAATAATAATATCCGTGTTATTCCACAGATCAATTTGCTGGGTCATCAATCCTGGGCCAGCCATACGACTAATCTTTTAAACAAGTATCCTGAGTTTGATGAAACGCCGGAAGTAAAAATGCCGGCAAATTATAAATGGCCCAACGCAGACAGTTTATACTGCAAAAGTTATTGCCCGCTGCATCCAAAAGTACACGGAGTTGTTTTTGCACTGGTTGATGAGATATGCGATGCGTTTGAAACAACTGCTTTTCATGCAGGCATGGATGAGGTCTTTTATATCGGCAGCGATAAATGCCCAAGATGTAAAGGAAAGGATAAAGCAAAGTTATTTGCGGATGAAGTAAGCCGGATCCGTAATCATCTTGCTGAATCAAAAAGAGAATTATGGATATGGGGAGACCGGCTGCTGGATGGAACTGCGACTGGCATTGGCATGTGGGAAGCCAGCAAGAATAATACACATCAGTCTATTGATTTAATTCCAAAAGATGTGGTGATCTGTGACTGGCATTATGAACGGGCTGATAAAACCGCCGTTTATTTTGCCATGAAAGGTTTTAATGTTGCCACCTGCCCCTGGAGAAATCCTTCTTTAGCCATTACCCAACTACAGGATATGATCAGGTTCAGAAATGAATCAACAAAAGAGATGAAGCCACGTTTCCAGGGCATGATACAAACTGTATGGTCTGGCGCCCCGGTTTTTATAAGAGACTTTTATGGCAATAAAAAAGATCAGCAGGGAGGAGATAATACACCACAGCAGAGTTTCAGGCAATTGTTTGCAGAGATCAATAAACTTAAATAATCCAAATCTGAATGCTCCTGTTATTTTTCCAGCAATTTTTTCAGATCATTTAATACTGTCCTCCAGTTTTGCATAGAATGTTCTTTTGTCTTTTCATCGGCAATATTATCCTGGGTTATAGCAAGCCAGGTCTCCTTATTTCCCGGTGTTAATTCATACGTGACATTTGCATAATTCTCAGGCTTGTCTTCTTTGCCCGACATGGAGCTCCAGTAAGA